>NZ_JACSJV010000001.1:1347799-1684749 GCF_018617245.1 Exiguobacterium sp. s121 | reverse complement strand
AAATATTAGAGTGGTGGCAGGAACGGTTTTCGAGTCCACCTCTGACGACGCTGGTCGTCGATCAAATCGAGACATGCAAACAGATGGCGTTACACGGAATCGGGTTCGCGATTCTCCCTGAATCGACCATCAAAGATGTGAATGAGATGAATAAGATTCCATTGACGTCGTCGGGTGGTGTGCCACTCGTACGGGACACATGGATGCTTTCGACAGAATCGATGTTGGAGTTGGCGCAAGTTCAAGCGTTTTGGAAGATCGTTGAAGAAATTACGAAGGAGACTGAATGATGAATTGGGCAATTGAAGCGAGAAGACAGCTGCATTTAATTCCGGAAGCCGGATATGAAGAGTTCAAAACACAAGCGACACTTGAGCAATTGATTCGATCGCTCGATTCACCACGTGTTCACATCACACACTGGCGAACAGGTCTTTTCGTCCGGGTAGATGGTCTCGTCGGTGAGAAGACGATTGGATATCGAGCTGATATGGATGGACTGCCCATCACGGAAGAGACGGGGCTAGAATTCGCATCGATTCACGAAGGAATGATGCATGCATGCGGACATGATGTGCACATGTCGATCGCGCTTGGGTTAATTAAACGAGCGGTCGAGGAACCGCTTAACCATCACCTTGTCGTCTTTTTCCAACCGGCCGAAGAGGGCCCGGGAGGAGCCGAACCGATGGCGAAATCAGAATTGTTCTATCACTTCCGGCCGGATGCACTGTTCGGCTTGCATGTCGCGCCTGAATATCCTGTCGGCATGGTCGCTTCAAGACCGGGCGTGTTGTTTGCGAGTGCGCGAGAGCTTCATATCACCATTCATGGAAAAGGGGGGCATGGTGCTTTCCCTCACGCAGGGATTGACGCTGTTATCGTTCAGGCCGCCCTCATCATGCAACTGCAAACGATTGTGTCACGGAACATTGACCCGATGGGAAGTGCGGTCGTCAGTATCGGAAAAGTCGCAGCAGGAACGAAAGAAAATATCATCGCTGATACGGCCAAATTGGATGGGACGGTCCGTGCATTGTCCGACAAAGAAATGGTCGTGCTTGAAAGCCGGATTCGTCAAATCATTGCCGGTGTCGAGATGACGTATAACGTTCAGATTGACCTTGAATTTGGTAATCGCTATCACGAGGTCGTCAATGACGAACGTTACCTCTATCAATTCGAGGAAGCGGTGGAAGAGGTCGGCTATTCTTATAAAACGTGTGTCCCTGCCATGACGGGTGAAGATTTTGGATATATGTTGAAACAGGTCCCTGGATTCATGGTTTGGTTAGGCGTAAACGATATGGGATCAGGACTTCATCAATCGACACTCAACCCGGATGAACGTTCGATTGAAGTAGCCATCGATTTATTCGACCACTACTTCCGTAATGTCATGATTCAATAACATGAAGCGGTCTCGATTGAGTCCGCTTTTAGTGTGCCCGAAAAGGAGTGAACGAGGGTGAAAAAGGGAAAGATTTATTCATGTAAAGCGACGATTTTGTGGCGATTGCTCAAATGTGAACATTTTGCGAACTCGAGCATTGAGACATTACAGCGCAATATAAAATCATTATGATGTAAGTATCGAAGGGTATTCATCTGTGATTGTCGTTTCATACATGGGTTCGAAGCGATAGAGAGAGATAGGAGGTAATCAATAGATGTTTCAAGATCCTGTCCTGATGAGTCGAGCATTGACGGCACTCACATTAGGTTTTCATGTGATTTTTGCCACACTCGGCGTCGGGGTTCCACTTTTAATTTTATTGGCAGAATTTTTAGGAATACGTAAAAAAGACCCGAAATACACGCTCATGGCTCGCCGTTGGTCGCGTGGCTATGTCGTGACGGTAGCAGTTGGGGTTGTGACAGGTACGGCCATCGGTCTGCAGCTTTCACTTCTCTGGCCGAATTTGATGCGCGTTGCGGGTCAAACGATTGCGCTCCCGCTTTTCATGGAAACGTTCGCCTTCTTCTTTGAAGCGATTTTCCTTGGTATTTACTTGTACACGTGGGATCGATTTAAAAATCCGTGGCACCACATGCTTCTCGGGATACCGGTTGCAGTCGGTGCATTGTTCTCAGGGTTCTTTATCACAACGGTAAACAGTTTTATGAACCAGCCTGTAGGGTTTGATATTGTCGATGGTCGATTGGCAAATGTCAGCCCACTCGAGGCGATGTTCAGTCCGGCTATGCCGACTAAAATGGCACACGTGTTGACTTCAGCTATTTTAACATCCGCGTTCATTCTAGCTGCGATTGCAGCCGTTCAGTTGTTACGTCAACGTCGAAATCAACTCGACAAGATGTCGATTGAATATCACAAGAAAGGTCTCCGTCTGACGATGACGGTCGCTTTGATCTTTGCGATTGCGACAGCGCTCGTCGGTGACTTCTCAGGTAAATATTTGGCTCAGTACCAACCAGATAAATTAGCCGCGGCAGAATGGCATTTCGAAACCTCCTCCGAGGCTGAATTGATTTTGGGTGGATGGTTAGAAGATGATGGTCAAGGTGGCTATGAAGTCCGAGGCGCCTTGAAGATTCCTTACGCGCTCTCTATTCTTGCAGGTGGAGTCCCGAACTACGAGGTGACGGGTCTCAATGAGTTTGCGAAAAAAGATCAACCGCCGCTCTTCGTTCACTATCTATTTGATGCGATGGTCGGAATTGGGATGCTTCTCGCACTCATCTCCTTCCTGTTTGTACTCGGCCGCTATATTAAACGTTTGAACCAGTTCAGCAAGCCGATGCTCTTTGCGATTGCAGCCGGTGGACCGCTAGCCATGGCAGCGATTGAGTTTGGGTGGTTCTTCGCTGAATTTGGTCGTCAACCTTGGGCGTTATATGAGTTAATGCGTACGAGTGAGGCAGCTACGACTTCAGCGAACGTCGGTTGGATGCTTGTCGCTTTCGCGATCCTCTACGCGGTACTTGGAACAGTGACTGTGGTTGTCCTATCACGCCTGTTCAAAGAGAATCCGGTAGGGAAAGAACTAAAACAATCCGAGCATCGTGGTGAAGCGATGTTTGCGGATGAAGTGTGATCGGAGGGTATGACATGCAAATTCAAGAATTAGGGATTGCCGTCTTATGGACGTTCCTATACGGCTATCTCATCGTCGCATCGATTGACTTCGGTGCAGGCTTCTTCGCTTTCTATAGCCGCTATACGAAACGTGATCACTTAGTGAACCGACTCGTCAAACGGTATTTGTCACCGACATGGGAAGTGACGAACGTATTCTTCGTTTTCTTCTTTGTCGGGATTGTCGGATTCTTTCCGGACACCGCTTATTACTATGGTACGGCATTGCTCGTTCCAGCGTCTGTCGTGTTAATTCTGCTTGCGATTCGTGGTAGTTTTTATGCGTTCGCTAACTATGGCTCAAAGGAAAGCACGCTCTATATGTTCCTTTATGGAGCGACGGGATTACTCATCCCAGCTTCGATGTCGACGGTACTGACTGTCAGCCAAGGAGGTTTCATCACGGAAACAGAGAACGGGGTCTTCTTTGACGGAGCGAAGTTGTTCACCAACTTCTACTCCTGGACGGTCGTCATCTTGGCGATTGTCTCCGTCCTCTATATTAGTGCCATGTTCCTCTTGTTCTACGCGGACAAGGCACGTGACCAAAATGCCGTAGAACTCGTTCGGAAATGGGCTCTATTCTGGAGCGTCCCGACGATTATCGCATCGGGTCTCGTCTTCTTTGGATTGAAGTCGCAAGCTGCGTGGCATTACGAAAGTATCCTAGGAGGGAACTGGTGGTGGTTTGCGATGAGCTTCTTGTTCTTCGTCATCGCCGTCTCCTTCGTGTATATGAAACGAAATTACGGGGTTGCCTTCTTGATGGTCATGGGACAGTTCTTCATGGCATGGTTCGGATACGGATATTCTCACTTACCTTACATCCTGTATCCGTACATCGACATTAATGGAAGTGTCGTCAACGAGTCGATGGCGGTGGCGCTTGTCATCGTGTTCATCTTAGGATTGCTCCTACTCGTTCCGGCACTCTACCTCTTGCTCCGTTTGTTCTTGTTTGACAACGACTACGTACGAGGGAAACGCTCGAGTGGAAAAGCATAATGGCGAGAACGGGATTTCCTTTATTTAAAGGGAATCCCGTTTTGTATTTTGTATAGAGTTTTGAAGTGGAATCAGTTACACTGAACGAAGAATCAAGAAGTGAACATGTGTAGGAAAGGGATGTAGCATCATGACAGGTGAATTTGCAGTCATCGGATTAGGACGATTTGGTGGGTCGATCGTCCGTGAATTGTCTTCAAATGGATATGACGTCCTCGCCATCGATTCAGATGAGGAGCGTGTCAATGAGTTTATGGGATTGGCAACCCATGCCGTGATCGCCGATACAACAGATGAAAATGTGTTGAAGAGTTTGGGGATTCGTAACTTTGAACATGTCATCGTCGCCATCGGGGAGAATATTCAAGCTTCTATTTTGACGACGTTGATTTTAAAGGAACTTGGTGTTCAAATCATCACGGTGAAAGCAACAAACGATTACCATGAAAAAGTACTTCGTCGAATTGGGGCAGACAATATCGTCCACCCGGAGCGTGACATGGGCGTTCGAATTGCGAATGGATTGATGAGCCAAAGTATCCTCGACTACCTCGAATTATCGAATGAACATTCGATTGTCGAAATAAAAGCATCGGACAAGTTATCTAACAAATCACTCATCGATTTGGACTTGCGGGCGAAGTACGGGGTGAACATCGTGGCGATTCGTCGCGATGATGATGTCCTGATTTCTCCTCAAGCGGATGAGATGATTTTATCGGAAGATATTTTGATTATCATCGGGAAGGATACCGATTTGGATAGACTAGAGCGTACACTTCGTTCGAGATAAAAAAAAGACCTTTGGAGCGATGCCGCGATCGTTGAATCGATTGATCCAACTCGACGGTTTGACTCCAAGAGGTCTTTTTTAAATGAGTTTCATCGCTTTCAAGCCGTACTCGATTCCATCTTCAAGGATGGATTTCGTGACAAAATCCGCCACGTCTTTCGTTTCGGTGCGACCATTGCCCATGGCGATTCCAGTACCTACATACTGAAGCATGGCCAAGTCGTTCAACGCATCTCCGAAAGCGTACGTATTCTCAAGACGGTAGCCATTGGTCTCAATAAAGTGACGGATGCCATCTGCCTTACTGGCCCCTTTGTTGATCACGTCCATTGCATGAGGATGCCAACGGATAAAATCGAACTCACGGTAGGCGTTGATATAATGATGCTCGTCTTCAGGCGTGCAATACAGTAACGTCTGATACACATCTTCTTCTGTATGGAAGTTCGGTTCGAATGAAGGAATCGGCATGTCGAGTTCACCGAGCGATTGTTTGACGATGGCATCATTCGGTCTTGAAGCACCACCACGGTCTTGTCCCAAATAGACGAGAGTATGATCATTTGAAGCGGCGTGCGTCGTCAATCGGCCGAGTGCATCTTTTGAAAGCGTGTTACGATAGACGATTTCACCTTTATGCACGACAATCTGACCGTTATAGCAAACAAGACTATCAATCCCGACACGTTCTGGGATATCGGATAGCATGGCCGGTCCTCGTCCCGTCGCGATGAATGTCTCGACGCCGTTTTCTCGCAATGCCTGAATTGCTGAAATCGTGGAAGGCGGTATATAACTACCTTCATGTAAAAGCGTGCCGTCAATGTCGAAGAAAACAACCTTTTGATCTTCCATTTGATTCACCATTCTTTCTCTTTATCTAAAAAATATGTTTTCTGAACCCACTAAAAGGATAACACGAAATAGGGAAACTACCACGAATATCACATCGTTAGTGAAATATTGTCATGATATGAGCTATAATGAAAAAAGAATCTTACGGGCATATTCGAGAATCACTTATGTTTCACATAGATGTATTAATAATTGAAGTAAGGAGAGATTAAATGAAGTTTGTTAAGAACCACCAAACAGCCGTGTTCGCATTGGGCGGACTCGGAGAAATCGGGAAGAACACATATGTTGTTCAATTCCAAGATGAAATCATCGTCATCGATGCGGGAATCATGTTCCCAGAGGATGACTTGCTTGGAATCGACTATGTGATTCCTGATTACTCGTACCTGATTAAAAACAAGGACAAAGTAAAAGGGGTATTCATCACTCACGGTCACGAAGACCACATCGGGGGAATTCCATTCTTATTGAAGCAAGTGCAATTGCCGATTTACGCGACGAAGCTCGCGCTCGGATTGATTAAAGTTAAACTTGAGGAGCATGGGTTGCTTCGTGAGGCGGAACTCCATGAGATTGATGAGGATTCACTCATCAAGTTCCGCAAGACGAGCATCTCGTTCTTCCGCACGACGCACTCGATTCCGAACTCACTCGGTGTCGTCGTCAAGACGCCACAAGGGAACATCGTCCATACGGGTGACTTCAAGTTCGACTTCACTCCGGTAGGTGAGCCGGCAGACCTCGCCAAGATGGCGGAAATCGGAAAAGAAGGCGTGCTTTGTCTCTTGTCCGATTCGACAAATGCAGAAGTGGAAGGCTTCACGATGAGTGAGAGCGTTGTCGGTGGGACGATTAGTGAAACGTTCCGGAAAGCGGATGGTCGAATCATCTTTGCAACATTCGCATCGAACATCTATCGCTTGCAACAAGTGGTCGATGCGTGTGCCGAGACAGGTCGCCATCTCATGATTTTCGGTCGTTCGATGGAGAAAGTCATGACGATTGGACAAGAACTCGGTTTCATCAACGTTCCGAAAGGGATGATCATTGAGGCGAATCAAATGCGTCACTACGACCCGAATGGAATCGCGATTCTTTGTACCGGCTCGCAAGGGGAACCGATGGCAGCGCTCAGCCGTATTGCGAATGGTACCCATCGTCAAGTGTCAATCATTCCTGGGGATACGGTCATCTTTTCTTCTTCTCCAATCCCAGGAAATGCCATCTCCGTCGGGAAGACGATTGACCAGTTGTATAAAGCGGGAGCGGATGTTGTCTACGGTAAGTTGACGAACATTCATACATCAGGTCATGGTTCGCAACAAGAGCAGTTATTGATGATTCGTCTGTTGAATCCAAAATTCTTCATGCCGATTCACGGTGAGTACCGCATGTTGAAAAAGCATGCTGAGCTTGCTGAATCGGTAGGAATCCCGAAAGAGAACAGTTTCGTTATGGATAATGGTGAAGTGCTTGCTGTCGACTCGGAGTCGGCTGCGGTCACTGGCAAAATTTCTGCGAACGCTGTGTATATCGATGGGAATGGAATTGGTGATATCGGGAATATAGTATTAAGGGATCGCCGAATTCTGTCTGAAGATGGACTCGTTGTCGTCGTCATCAGCATCGATGGCAAGACGCGCAAACTCGTCTCAGGACCAGATATCATCTCACGTGGATTCGTCTATATGCGTGAATCAGGTAGTCTGATTCGTGACGGCGAACGATTGTTGAAGAAAACCGTCGAACAAGGATTGTCCAATAAGCAGATGAAGTGGTCGGAGATGAAACAACTCGTCTCAGACACCCTTACACCTTATTTGGCACAAAAGACGCGGAGACACCCGATGGTCCTGCCGATTATTATGGAAGTATGATTTGACGGGCTGTAGGAGACTACGGCTCGTTTTTTTCACCAGCAAATGAGGAGGGGGAGCTTATGGCGAAGGAAAAGGGGAAGAAAGGGTGGCCGAAATGGGGAGCTGCAATCGTAGCGGTCATTTTTCTCATCACGCTCGTATATCATCAAGTCAAACCATTACCGGAAGGCGTGTCGAGACAATCTGAACCATATCTCATCACAGATGACCAAATCGATTTTCTCCACGATTTGACCTATCAAGGGGAAGATACGGAGATTGTCGAACAAGAGATATTTAGTGAAGTTGAACGAGCAATACGTGAGGCAAAAGAATACATCGTCATGGACTTTTTCTTATTCAATCCTTATTCGAATGAAGACCGACAATATCCGGACATCACATCGCGCCTGTCATCGACATTGCTTGAGCAAATGGAGCGATATCCGGACTTGAAAGTCGTTTTTATTACAGACGATATCAATACGACTTATAACGGGCACGTTTCCGACCACTTCGATGTACTGGAGGAGGCAGGGGTAGAAGTCGTGTACACAAATCTCGACGAACTTCGTGACCCAAATATTCTTTACTCCACGTTTTATCGAATGGCGCTTCAATGGTTCGGTGATAGTCAATCCGGCTGGTTGCCGAATCCGATGGCCTCTTCGGCACCGGACATTACGGTTCGTGCTTATTTGAGGTTGCTCAACATCAAAGCGAACCATCGGAAGGTGATGGTCACTGAAAATGAGGGATTTGTACTATCCGCCAATCCACATGACGCTAGCGGATACCACTCGAATGTCGGTGTCCATTTAAAAGGACCGATTTTAAAAGAAATCGTTGAAGGTGAGCAAGCGGTCGCGACGTTCTCGAAAGGAGATGCACGCCGATTCCCTGATGATGAAGCGTTGTCGAAGATTGAAAATGCGCCGAGTGAGGCACCAATGGAGATTCGTTACGTCACCGAAGGGAAAATTCAAGAATCAGTGCTCGATGCAATGAATGGGGCGGACGATGGAGACACCATTTGGATCGGAATGTTTTATTTGGCAGACCGGAATATCATCCAAGCAATCGAGGATGCCGCAGGGCGCGGGGTGACTGTGAACTTGATCCTCGATCCGAACACGAATGCGTTCGGTCGATCGAAATCAGGGTTACCGAACTTACCGGTGACGGCAGAACTGAACACCGTCAACCCGGAGCATATCGAGATTCGCTGGTATGATGTCGGTAAGGAACAATATCATCCAAAAATCCTCTATGTAGATGGTGAGGAGAAAACCGTTGTCTTAGGATCGGGGAACTATACGACCCGGAACATGAACGATTACAACCTAGAGGCAGACGTCGAAGTGACAGGAGAAGTGGATACAGCCTTCTTTGATGAGGTGGACGAGTATTTTAATCGTCTATGGAACAATGAGAACGGCGCGTATACGGTAGCATATGATGAGATTCAAACGGATCTCCCGCTCGGAAAGTATATGATGTATTGGCTCCAAAAAGTCACATGGACGATGACCTATTAAAAAACAGCTATCCTCAAAGTTTGGGGATAGCTGTTTTGACGTTAGTTCGTCTCGATTGGATTAAACTCATTCGTGTATTCATATAAGAATTTCCCGGTCTCTTTCAAGACGTCACTTTTACGGTGAAGCGAGAAATGGTCGTACGGCACAGTTTCTGTCTGAATGTTATTCGTATACTCTTCAAGTAACAGCGAACTTGCCGGCTCAATCAAATTGAATTCGCCACCTCGTCCAGAGAAGGAGAGTACCTGAACGGACCTCGGCCATGTCTCGAGTTTAGACTGGAATGCTTGCAGTCCGTCTGAGTTAGGGGACAAATCACGGATGGCAGGGCTTCCGGTATTAATGCCGAAGTTACTGGCAGATAAACCGAAGTTTGCAAGGCGCGTCCCGCCGAACGGGCTATCGAACGTCACAAACTTATCGACGATGTATGTCTCTTGATTCAGGATATAGTTGGCAGCGGCTACGCCACCCATGCTATGGCCAATGATATACATCCGATCGAATGATCGATTTCTCGTTTTTTTATATGTTTCAATGGCTGCATTCAACCACTTTGTCTGATTGTTTAAAGAAGCCTCTGCATCTTCGAACTCGATTCGGACAATCGGACGAGTTGAACTAAAATCATATATTTCACAGTCGGTCTTGCCTTTGACAGTCACGGTACAAAGCGCCCCGTCAGTCGCTTGACCACTTTGTTCCATCGCTTGAGAGAAGCGGAGGAACGTCCGGTCTGTCCCGAGTAGTCCATGAACTGCAAACGTAGGGATGAACTCATTCGTTTGAGAAGCTTGACGTATCGCCTCGGATTGACGCTCGTTCGTCAACTCTTGTCGGAAGGTGACGATGATGAGAGCAAGTGAAAGTGAGACGATCAACAGTCCGAGGAGACGTGAACGAATGGATGTCTCTTTTGGGTTGCCAACATTCCGACGATATTTGCGCCAAATGAAGTAAGTCAATACGGCCGCTGCAATCAGAACGATTCCCGTCACGATCCAAGCGTTGACGTTCGGTACATGGGCAACTAGCTTCACGTTATTTTGCCGACCGCCGTAGACTTGCCACTCGACATGTTTCATAGAACGGAGGTCTAGGCCAGTTCCATCCTCAACGAATACGCCGGTCGGAACAGTCAAGTTAAAGCGAATGTCGGCTTGGCGGATATATCGTTCAGCCAATTTTTTGGGGGAGCCGGTTAGTTCAACACCGGGTAAGTCGACCCGATCGAGTCGGAGGTCGAGATTGGTTTGGAGTGTATATGAATCAAACCAAATGCCTTCCTGTTGTTCGATGTCGAACTGAATATCCGGAGGGACTAAAATACCGGCTGGTCCCGTTTTCCATTCCTCTTTAATCTGTTGCAACTCGTCCACATTTTTAAATGTCTTCTTTAAGACCATGCCTTCGTAGTCATCAGGACTCGAATAATCTTCCGTCTCATATCCGTTCGCTTCTGCTTGCTCTTTCCACGTATCCCAGTCGAGTCTGAGATTGAGCAATTTCATGACTGGATGATCACGGAACGCGTAAGTCGTTTCAAGCGAAACAGATTGGTCATAGTGGACGGTCGCATCATAATTGATTCGCACACATCCACCGATTAAAAGAAATAAAAATGGGAATAGTAACAACAGTGCCCTTTTTCTCGAACTAAACATGTTAAATCGGTTCGCCGTATGTTTCTAACGGGTTCGACATATTGATCCGGTCATAGAACATGATCCCGTCTAAATGATCGAGCTCGTGCTGACATACGACAGCGCGCATTCCGCGCAGACGAAGCTTAATCGGCTTCCCCTCGCGGTCGAACCCTTCTAACGTGATTCGACGAAAACGAGGTACATTTCCTTTGACCACGCGATCGACCGATAGACAGCCTTCGCCGCCATTCAAAAATGTCTGTTCGACGGAATGACTTGTAATTTTAGGATTGAAGATGGAGAGTTTAAACGTCTCTTCCTCTTCTTGTAGCAATACTGTGAAGAAACGGCGATTTACACCGAGTTGAGGTGCGGCGATTCCGACACCACCTCGTAACTCGTATTTCTCGCTCATCTCTGGGTCTTGACTATTGACAAGAAACGTCTCCATCTCGTCGAGTAACGCCAAATCTTCTGTTGTTGGCGGAATCGAAACTTCGGCTGAACGCGCGCGAAGTCGCTCGTCTCCTTCGCGGATGACATCTTTCATGGTTAACATACACAACTTCCTTTCTATCGAACTTATATGATTGATTATATCATATTTAAACAGGAAGGAATGTGGATGGTACAGAAGGTGAAATGAAAATAATACAGTGGTGAAAAGGATGTCATATCCCTTGAATGTAAGCGTTTTATTTCGGTAAGCATATTTTTTGCGTTATTGAAACAACCCGTTTTATACTAACAAGGAAACGTCAGGAGAGGATAACTTTTCTGAATCACGTTAATACAGATTGCTTTTTTGGACAGATACACGTAAGATTTGAGATAGTGTTTGATCACAAAAAAGACAATTGTCTCATAGTTGAAAGGATGAGGTGAAACGAATGAACAACGTTCAGGTACTTCAAAACGTGGAAGAAAACTTCCAAACGTTCCGTATTCTCGACGAGAAGGGTGAGGTCGTCAACCAAGACGCAATGCCTGACCTAACGGACGAGCAACTTCAGGAACTCATGCGCCGCATGGTCTATACTCGAATCTGGGACCAACGCGCCATCTCACTTAACCGTCAAGGTCGCTTAGGATTCTACGCGCCAGTGGCAGGTCAAGAGGCGACGATGATCGGGACGCAATACGCGCTCGACAAAGAGGACTGGATCCTTCCAGGATACCGTGATATCCCACAACTCGTATTCCACGGACTTCCGCTTTATCAAGCGTTCTTGTTCTCACGTGGACACGTGGCGGGAAACCGCATCCCTGAAGGTGTCAACGTATTGATGCCACAAATCATCATCGGTGCACAAATCATTCAAACTGCGGGTGTGGCAATGGGCCTCAAACGCAACGGCAACAAAAATGTCGCCATTACTTACACAGGTGACGGTGGCTCATCACAAGGTGACTTCTACGAAGGATTGAACTTTGCAGGTGCATTCAAATCACCAGCAATCTTCGTCGTTCAAAACAACCGTTTCGCTATCTCAACTCCTGTTGAAAAGCAAACTGCAGCTAAAACGATCGCGCAAAAAGCTGTTGCAGCTGGAATCAACGGAATTCAAGTAGATGGAATGGACGTTCTTGCAGTGCTCGCAGCGACTCAACAAGCTCGCGTCGACGCACTCGAGGGAACACCGACACTTATCGAGTCACTCACTTACCGTTACGGACCACATACGCTCGCTGGGGATGACCCAACACGTTACCGTACAAAAGAACTCGACACAGAGTATCAAGAAAAAGATCCACTCGTACGTTTCCGTCTCTTCCTTGAGAACAAGAAACTCTGGAACGAAGACATGGAGAACGAAGTGATCGAGCAAGCGAAAGCTGACGTGAAAGAAGCAATCAGCCAAGCAGACAAAGAACCAAAACAAAAAGTTTCGGACTTCATCAACAACATGTTCGAAGAACTTCCTTCAAACTTGAAAGAACAGCTTGAAGAATATACTGCAAAGGAGTCGAAGTAAGTTATGGCTCAAATGACAATGATCCAAGCGATTACTGATGCGATGCGCGTTGAAATGAAACGCGACGAGAAAGTACTTCTTTTCGGAGAAGACGTTGGTAAAAACGGTGGGGTATTCCGCGCGACGGAAGGTCTCCAAGACGAGCTCGGCGAAGACCGTGTCTTCGACACGCCACTCGCTGAATCAGGGATTGGTGGTCTTGCGATCGGTCTAGGTCTTACTGGATTCCGTCCGATTATGGAAGTTCAATTCTTCGGATTCGTATTCGAAGTTTTCGACTCAATCGCAGCTCAAATGGCACGTATGCGTTACCGTTCAGGCGGCGCTTACAGCCAACCAATCACAATCCGTTCACCATTCGGTGGTGGAGTTAAGACACCTGAGCTTCACGCGGACAGCCTTGAAGGCTTGATGGCTCAGACACCTGGTCTTAAAGTTGTTATTCCATCAACTCCTTACGATGCAAAAGGTTTGTTGATCGCGTCAATCCGTGACAACGACCCAGTCGTGTTCCTCGAGCACATGAAATTGTATCGTTCATTCCGTGGCGAAGTACCTGAAGGTGATTACACAATCGAACTCGGTAAAGCAGATGTGAAACGTGAAGGTACAGACGTTTCAATCATCACTTACGGTGCGATGGTGCATACTTCACTTAAAGCAGCGGAAGAACTTGAAAAAGAAAACATCAACGTTGAAGTAATCGACCTCATGACAGTGAGCCCGCTTGATATCGACACAATCGTAGAGTCTGTTAAGAAAACAGGTCGTGCGATCGTCGTTCAAGAAGCACAACGTCAAGCAGGTATCGCAGCGAACGTTGTAACTGAAATTCAAGAGCGCGCAATTCTTCACCTCGAAGCACCAGTTCTTCGAGTAACTGCACCAGACACAGTCTTCGCATTCGCACAAGGTGAAGACATGTGGTTACCTGACCATAAAGATGTCGTTGCAAAAGTTAAGGAAGTTGTGAACTTCTAAGATCGTGTCGAATAAACGATGAGGGAGAATTGTCTCCCTTGTCGTGTTTACATGATGAATTGATGGGAGGAAAAACCAGTGGCAGTATTTGAATTTAAATTACCAGATATCGGTGAAGGTATTCACGAAGGTGAAATCGTCAAGTGGTTCGTAAAAGCAGGGGATACGGTCAAAGAGGACGATGTTCTTTTAGAAGTACAAAACGACAAAGCAGTCGTTGAAATCCCAGCTCCAGTCGACGGTACAGTCAAAGAAGTTAAAGTTTCTGAAGGTACAGTTGCTGTAGTCGGCGACGTCCTCATTACGTTTGACATCGAAGGCGACGCACCAGCAGGTGAAGAAGAAACACCTGAACAACCGAAAGCAGAAGAGAAGACAGAAGACGTAAAAGAAGATGTGAAAGAAGACGCGCCACGCGACGTTCAACTTCACAAATCTGAGCGTGTTATCGCTATGCCATCTGTCCGTAAATATGCACGTGAAAAAGGTGTCGACATCCGTGAAGTAAACGGTTCTGGCGACAACGGCCGTGTATTGAAAGAAGACATCGATGCATTCGCGAACGGCGAAGCACCGTCTGCAGAAGCTACAACAGAGAAAACAGAATCTGTAGCACCAGCAGCAGCTGCGAAAACGGAAATCAAGCCTTACGAGTCAGCGACTCCTGAACTTGAAACACGTGAGAAAATCCGTGGAATCCGTAAAGCCATCTCGAAAGCTATGGTTAACTCGAAACACACTGCACCACACGTTACACTCATGGACGAAGTCGACGTTACAAAACTCGTTGCACTCCGTAAAGATTTCAAACAAGTCGCGGCTGACCAAGGCGTGAAACTCACGTACTTGCCATTCGTCGTGAAAGCATTGACTGCTGCAGCGAAAGCATTCCCAACAATCAACGCTTCAATCGATGACGTGAACGAAGAAATCGTCTACAAAAACTACTACAACATCGGGATTGCAGCTGACACGGACAACGGACTCGTTGTACCAGTCGTAAAAGATGCAGACCGTAAATCAATCTATGCACTTGCTACAAACATTAACGAACTTGCAGGTAAAGCTCGTGAAGGTAAGCTCGCTGGGGAAGACATGAAAGGCGGATCGATCACAATCACAAACATCGGTTCAGCTGGTGGACAATGGTTCACACCTGTCATCAACCACCCAGAAGTTGCGATTCTCGGTATCGGCCGTATCGCTGAGAAAGCTGTCGTGAAGAACGGTGAAATCGTTGCTGCGCCAGTACTTGCACTTTCATTCAGCTTTGACCACCGCCTCATCGACGGTGCGACTGCACAAAACGCTCTTAACATGGTGAAACGCTTGCTCGAAGACCCAGCACTTCTAATGATGGAGGGATAAGAACATGGTAGTAGGAGAATTCGCACAAGAAACTGATTTGCTTGTCATCGGTGCCGGTCCTGGTGGATACGTTGCCGCAATCCGTGGCGCACAGCTCGGAATGAAAGTAACTATCGTTGAGAAAGGCAACTTCGGTGGTGTCTGCTTGAACGTCGGATGTATCCCATCGAAAGCGTTGATCACAGCAGGACACAACTTCCAACACGCTAAAGGTCATGATTCAATGGGAATCACGTCTGACAACGTGTCAGTGGACTTCACAAAAGTTCAAGATTGGAAACAGTCAGTCGTTAACAAATTGACTGGCGGTGTTAAAGGTCTCCTCAAAGGAAACAAAATCGAGATCGTTCAAGGTGAAGCGTTCTTCGCGTCTGAAGACACAGTTCGTGTCATCACTGAAGACAGCTCAACTCCTTACAAATTTAAAAAAGCGATTGTCGCGACTGGTTCTACACCAATCGAGATCCCATCGTTCAAATGGTCTAAACGCGTCCTTTCTTCAACTGGCGCTTTGGCACTTCCTGAAGTACCGAAGAAACTCGTCGTTATCGGCGGTGGATACATCGGTATGGAGCTCGGTACTGCATACGCTAACTTCGATACAGAAGTTGTCGTTGTAGAGGGCGCTAGCGACATCTTGTCTGGTTTCGAACCACAAATGACGCAAATCGTTAAGAAGAAACTCAAGCAAAAAGGGAACGTCACGATCCACACGAATGCACTTGCTAAAGGTGTTGAAGAAACGGAAGACGGCGTAACCGTTAAGTTTGAAGTAAACGGTGAAGAACAATCTGTTGAAGCGGACTATGTCCTCGTCACAGTTGGTCGTCGTCCAAACACAGGTGACATCGGTCTTGAGAACGCGGACGTTAAAATCAGCGACCGCGGAATCATCGAAATCGATGACCAGTGTAAAACATCGAACGAAAACATCTATGCAATCGGTGATATCGTTCCTGGACCACCACTTGCACACAAAGCATCTTACGAAGCGAAAATCGCAGCGGAAGCAGCAGCAGGTAAGCCAGCTTACCTCGACTACTCTGCAATCCCTGCAGTCGTCTTCACAGATCCTGAGCTCGCAACGGTTGGTTACACAGAGCCACTCGCAAAAGAAGAAGGACTCGAAATCACAGTTTCGAAATTCCCATTTGCAGCGAACGGTCGTGCACTTGCACTTGACGAGCCAGACGGCTTCATGAAGCTCATCACACGCAAAGAGGACGGTCTCTTGATCGGTGCTCAAATCGCGGGTACTGGCGCTTCAGATATGATTGCTGAGCTTGGTCTTGCAATCGAGGCTGGTATGACTGCTGAAGATATCGCACTTACAATCCACGCTCACCCATCACTCGGTGAGATGGCAATGGAAGCTGCTGAAATCGCAATGGGTATGCCAATCCACGTCGTAAAATAAGAATACTCATAAAAGCTCTCTCACTTTTCGTGAGAGAGCTTTTTCATGTAGGTGACGACACGCTCGACTTCCTTGAATCCAATTTTCTCGTGAAAGCGTTGACTGTCCTCGTTTTCAAGCTCGGTATCCGATGCCAGTTCGATACAACCATGACGCGCCGCGAAGGTCGACGCAGCATCGACCAAACGAGAGGCAACACCTCGATGACGCTCTGATTCAATGACATAGATTCCTTCCATATAGGCGGTCGGTGACGTGCTAGAACCTGGCACGTAGTCATGTCGGAAACTGAGCTGACAAAAACCAACTGCCTCCCCATGTTCATTTGATGCGATGAAATAATGCATCTTTTTTGAGGCGAGACCGAGTTTGACTTCCATTCGTAATTCTTCAATAGGGGCATCTGGCCATAGGTCGTGCATGAACTGGACAAGAGTTTCAACGTTTAACTCCGTTGCATAATCAATCTTCATTGTCATTCTCTCCTTAGGTTTCATACTAGTAGTATAAAGGAAAATACATGTGAAGAGAGAAGGGAGGGAATCCTGATGGCATTCGATGAGGAGTTATTATACACCGTATCCGAGACGAGTCGTGTCCGATTTACCGGTATTGAAACAGAAGCCGCTCGTTATGATTTTGGTTTCGTTTATACACAGCAATTCATGGGCAAGGTGTTAGTCGTCTGTATGCAAACGGGTCAATCGGCCCTTCTTGATTTGCATGCGCTAGAAGAGCCACGTCAATTGTATCCGATGCTTGGCATTAACTTGAACGACACGGAACACGTCGCTGAATTTTTACGACTTTGCTTGGTCGAAAAAACACAAGCATCTGAAGAAATTGATACTTGAAAAAATGTAAGCGTTTTCTTATAATAAGCACTAGGGGAAGCAATTCGATCATCTACAGCCACCTTTTCTGAGATGACATAAAAAATGAGCCGGTCACGATGACCGGCTCATTTTTTATTTAGCGAATCGCTTTTGTTTGTTGGATGACTTTAATCATTTGCAGTGACTCATCTTCAAGACCTTGAACCGGAAGACCCGCTTCAATGTTGGCCATGATGTACTCGAGTGTCGAAGTCGTAATCAATTCGCCTGGAATGATGATCGGAATCCCTGGCGGATACACCATAATGAATTCCGCTGAAATACGGCCGACTGCGTTTTCGAGAGGAATCGTTTCCGTCTCTTCATAAAACGCATCACGAGGGCTGAGCGCAAGAGGTGGAATCTCTGGGAGCATGATCGATAGTGAATCGTTACCAGACTTCTGATAAACGGAGACGACGTCTCGCATCGCTTCAATCAATGCTTGAATCGTGGACTCATCATCCGCTGATGTGACGATAAAGAGCACATTCAATAAATCGGACATCTCGACTTCGATACGGTGTTTGTCCCGAAGAAATTTCTCGACTTCAAATCCTGTTATTCCAAGTTCGCGCACGGATACGAGTACTTTCGTTTCGTCGAGCGCGTATGTCGATTCAGAATGCAATTCGGCATGACCGTATACTGACAAGTTAGGCATGTGGTTGATTGCTGTACGAGCCGTTCTCGCAAGCTCAAGTGCACGTTCATTCATCATGTGTCCCTTTGTCGCTAACTGTCGACGTGCCGCGTCGAGAGAAGCGAGGAGCAAGTAGGACGTCGAAGTCGTTGTAATCATGGAAAGCATCGCATGAATTCGTTCTGGCGAGACGAGACCGCGGCGTACGTTCAAAATCGAACTGCCTGTCATTGAACCACCAAGCTTGTGTACACTCGTCGCCGCCACATCTGCTCCCGCTTGCATCGCCGAGAGTGGGAGTTCATCGTGAAAAGGGAGATGAACGCCGTGTGCCTCATCGACAAGTACAGGAACGTCTTGCTCATGAGCGACAGACACGATACGCTCTAAATCACCTGCGACACCGAAATAAGTCGGATTAATGACGAGAACGGCTTTTGTGTCCGGGTGAAGTTCAAGTGCGCGTTCTACGGCACTAGCTGTGATTCCGTGGGCGATGCCGTATGTTTCGTCAAATTCCGGGTGGATGAAGACCGGATGAGCACCCGTTAAGACGAGCGCGGACATGACGGATTTATGGACGTTCCGTGGCACAATGATTTTTTCATTCGGGCCAACGACACCCATGATCATAGCCATGATGGCACTCGATGTTCCCTGGACAGAGAAAAAGGTCTCGTCAGCACGGAACGCCTCTGCCGCCAAGCGTTCCGCTTCAGCGATTGCCGCTTTTGGATGATGGAGGTCATCGAGTGGGGCAATGTTAATCAAATCAATTTTTAGGGCGTTTTCACCAATAAAGTCACGAAACTCTGGGTCCATCCCTTTTCCGCTTTTATGACCAGGAATGTGGAACGCAATCGGGTTTGAGTCGACATGTTCAAGCAACGTGTCAAATAGTGGCGTTTCGAGCTGAGTAGCACCTTTTAATTTCAATCGTAAATCCCCCTTGAATCAGTTTATTTATAAGATGAATAGTATCGTTATGATATATGTTGTTTTTAAAAAAAGAAGCAACAAAAAAACTATAGAGATTTCTGGCTCAACTTGCAATAGTTTTTTTTGTTGTTACAATGGGTGTCGAGGTGAAACAATATGCAAATTAACTATCCGATCAATCCGGATTGGACGACAGACGAATTGATTGAAGTCGTCGAGTTTTATAACGTTGTCGCACAAGCCAATGAAGGTGGAGTCGAACGAGAGGTTTTTCTCGATTCCTATCGTGCCTTCAAGCAAATCGTAACATCTAAGTCGGAGGAGAAACAACTGAACGCGGTTCACGATGAGCAGACGGGCTATTCCACATATCGTACGGTTCAGGCGGCAATGAAGTCCTCGAGTAAAATGATTAAACTGTAAGACCGAGCATGCCCGAGCAAATTCAGGCATGCTTTTTTGTTATTTCTCCTATAAATCGGGTACAGTTCATTAACACCAAATCAGGTTTAGGGACCTCGGAATTGGGAATATATCCATTAAGATAAAAAATTCAAAATAGTCAGACAATTCTCTTTCTTTTTCGAATTTTATCTGATATACTCAATTCAACTCACTAAACCGTAACTTGTAGCCCAACAAAAGGAGTGTGGCATCTTATGAAACAAGTGATTGAGGCATTCAAAAGAAAAGACGCAGAAAAACGGATCCCGGTGCTGCGCTTAGAGATTGATTATGAATTGGCAACCCTCTTCGATGCGATGGCGTCACAAGATGATGCTACAGTTCAGGCTAGCAAGCATCGGTTAGAGAAGTACCGCCAAGAATTATTGCGTCTCGAAGCCTAACCATTACACACATTCAACCAGTATTCCGAGCGGATACTGGTTTTTGTTTGGTACAATACAGTTGAGGTGATCACAGATGATAGAATGGTTTGCAGTCGACTTAATCAAACATGCGGGAGAACTGATTCGTCGCGAGATTGATCAAAGTTATGAAGTGGAACGAAAGACGGGAAAAGGGGACTTGGTCACTGAAATCGACCGCGCGGTGGAACAACTGATTGTCCGTCGAATCCAACAAACATTTCCGGAACATCAGATTATGGGGGAAGAAGGGACGACAGATCAGCCAGAACAATTGACCGGTACCGTCTGGTTTGTCGACCCGATTGATGGGACGTTAAATTTTATTCATCAAAAACGTATGTTTGCCATCTCCATCGCGATCATGATAGATGGGGTCGTGGAATATGGATTCGTCTATGACGTCATGGCGGATGAGATGTTCATGGCGCGGAAAGGATACGGGGCGACATTGAACGGTCGGACATTGACGACTCTTCATGAACATCATGTTCGAGACGCATTTTTAAGTATGAATGCGACGTGGGTCACGCCGAACCACCAGATTGCCCCGGAAATACTCGCTCCGATTGTACGGGACTCGATTGGAACGCGAGCTCATGGTGCTGCATCGCTTGAATTAGCCTGGCTTGCTGCCGGCCGCGTGGACGGCTACATCACCATGCGTAATATGCCATGGGATTATGCTGCTGGAAAGTTACTCGTTGAAGAGGTAGGTGGGCGTGTCGTTTCCTTATATGGTGAGCCGATTCGGTATGACGGAAAAACATCTGTCTTGGCTGGGAGCGATTCATTTGTCAATGACGTCATCAAACATTACGTCATCGCAAAAGGGGTCACGGCTGAAGTAAAACCGGACTTACACATCGTGGAACATGATTCGTATGAAGAAATCCGCGACTTACTCGTCTTGGCGAATCCGAATGAAGCGATGGTCCGAGAACAATTCGAGGAAGGTCGTACGTACAAAGCGTTACTCGGTAGTGAGATTGTCGGTGCGTATATGCTCGTTTCACACGAAGGCGATCGGGTTGAACTCGTCAATATCGCAGTGAAACCCGAACGTCAAAACCAAACGATTGGTCAACGCTTGTTACAAGACGCAGTGAAGCGGGCCACGATGATTGGTGGGAAAGAACTACTCGTCTGTACAGGAAATTCAAGCATCATGCAGTTGCGTTTTTACCAACAAGCCGGATTCCGATTCGATTCAGTGGAACGCGATTATTTTCGTAATCACGGGTACGATGACATTGAAGAAGATGGGCTCGTTTTACGCGACCGCATCTGCTTGACTCGTCCGCTATAAAAGCAAGTTAAAAGGGTTACTCCGACATGATCCCGGAGTAACCCTTTTTTTATGATTGACGTTCTGAAAGAATGCGGCGACGCAATTGAATACCAAAGAATGTCGCTACGCCACTTAACACGAGGCTTCCCAAGATAATGGCGGCGCTCCCCTCGGCCACCCCGATTCCAATGCCGACGAATCCTGCGACAACGGCCGTTGCGATCAATACAAACATTAGCTGCATGGAGGTTCCTCCTTATTTTCTCTTCTCTTCCCTATTGTATGATAAAAAACACGAGATGAAAACGTTCACAGTCGATTCCACTCGACAAAGGTACTGTGACGTGTGCTATACTCTTAAAGTTGAAGAAAAGTTGAAATTTTTTAAATAAGAGAGGAATAACTACATGAACGTAAGAACAAACCTTCGTAACGTAGCCATCATCGCGCACGTTGACCACGGTAAAACAACGTTAGTCGATGAATTATTGAAACAGTCTGGTACTTTCCGGACGAACGAGGCAGTCGCAGAACGCGCGATGGACTCGAACGATATCGAGCGTGAGCGCGGAATTACGATTCTCGCAAAAAACACAGCAATCGATTATAAAGAGACTCGCATCAACATCGTAGATACACCAGGTCACGCAGACTTCGGTGGAGAAGTTGAGCGAATCATGCGTATGGTAGACGGCGTTATTCTTGTTGTCGATGCGCGTGAAGGCTGTATGCCACAAACTCGTTTCGTATTGAAAAAAGCACTCGACCAAGGACTTCGTCCGATTGTCGTCGTCAACAAAATCGATAAGCCGATGGTTCGTCCACTCGACGTTGTCGATGAAGTTGTTGATCTCTTGATCGACCTTGGCGCAGATGAAGATCAACTTGAATTCCCTGTCGTCTATACATCAGCAGTCAGCGGTTCAAGTTCGTTCGATCCTGACCCAGAAAAACAAGAAGATACAATCACTCACGTACTCGACACGATTCTCGAAAACACGCCGGCTCCAGTGGACAACTCAGACGAGCCACTTCAATTCCAAGTGACGATGCTCGACTATGACAACTACCTCGGCCGTATCGGCGTAGGTCGCGTCTTCCGTGGGAAAATCAAAGTCGGTGAGCAAGTATCGCTTTGTAAGACAGACGGTACGGTGAAGCAACTTCGTGTCACGAAATTGTTCGGTTACTTCGGCCTCAAGCGCGTCGAAATCGAAGAAGCAAAAGCAGGTGACTTGATCGCTATCGCCGGGATGGAAGATATCAACGTCGGTGAAACGGTAACGCCAGTCGGTAAAGAAGAGCCACTTCCGCTCCTTCGCATCGATGAGCCAACGCTTCAAATGCGTTTCATGACAAACAACTCTCCATTCGCAGGACGTGAAGGCGATTTCGTGACGGCACGTAAAATCGAAGAGCGTTTGATGAAACAACTCGAGACGGACGTTTCACTCCGTGTCGAAAACACAGATTCACCAGACCAATGGATCGTATCAGGACGCGGTGAGCTTCACCTCGGGATCTTGATTGAAAACATGCGTCGTGAAGGTTACGAGCTCCAAGTATCAAAACCACAAGTTATCATCCGCGAAGACGAAAGCGGCACAAAAGTTGAGCCGTTCGAGCGTGTCATCATCGACGTACCTGAAGAGTACACAGGTTCAGTCATGGAATCGATTGGTCTCCGTAAAGGTGAGCTTGCGAACATGAACACGAATGACAACGGTCAGACACGTATGGAATTCCTCGTGCCATCACGTGGTCTTATCGGTTACCGTAACGAATTCTTGTCAGCGACACGTGGATACGGAATCTTGAACCATACGTTCGAAGAGTACCGTCCATATATCGCTGCTGATATCGGTGGTCGTCGTAGCGGTGTTATGGTTTGTATCGAAAACGGGAAGTCGACGGCCTACTCAATCGGTGCCCTTGAAGACCGTGGGACAATCTTTATCGAGCCAGGTACAGATGTGTATGAAGGAATGATCATCGGGGAATGTAACCGTGATGTTGACCTTGCCATTAACGCTGTTAAAGGGAAACAATTGACGAACATGCGTGCTTCTGCAAAAGACTCGACACAAGTCTTGAAACGTCCGCGCGTCTTCTCACTTGAAGAGTCACTCACGTTCTTGAACGATGACGAGTACTGTGAAATTACACCGGAGTCGATCCGTCTCCGTAAGAAAATCTTGAACAAGAACGAACGCGAGAAAGCAGACAAGCGTCGTAAACTTGGTAAAGAATAAGTTATAAGAAAGGGGACGCTTCGGCGTTCCCTTTTGCATGGAATAGTGTAGAATGGATGTGTATGAAATAAAGGGGGACTCTTTGTCTTGAAAGCTTCTCAAACAATCGATATCACACAAATTGACGTTCCGTGGATCGCTTCGATGCTAGGTGTCGGCAGTGACCCGAACGACTTTTCCGTTGGGTTCAATGCACTCGTTGTCACGGTCATCTTACTGACGATCCTTGTCTTTAAACTTGGTTTTGCGAAACAATTGGCATGGTGGAAGTCGCTCATCGTCTATATTCTCCTTTCACTTGGAGCAGGTACGATGGCACTCGTCTTTTTCACATGGCCAATCCCGGAAGTGCTTGCCGTCATGGCAATCGTGTTAGCCATTTATCGTGGCCGCCTCTGGTGGAATCGTCGTCAAGATGCGGTAGAATCATAAAAAATACGGGCGTCTCTTCGGAGGCGCCCGTTTGCATTACCAGTTTCGTTTTTGTCGAAATGTAGGATATAACTTGAATTGTCCAGATGCGGCGCGTTCAGCCGTTCGTTCGCTGATTCGCTCCTGACACTCTTGACACATATACGTTTTCGCCGGTTTGTTACGCAAGCGTTTTGCTTCAAACGACCATGAGTCGATCGTCTCGACTTTATCGCAAAGAGAACATTTTACACGCATCTTTTCACCTTCCTCTATACGATGAGTATAGCATGATTTCAACCGTTAAAAGCAGGGAATTGAACCGGTAAGGGAGAATGGTACAACCATACCCGGTGAAAAGGAGGGGAGTTGAATGGCGAGCAAGGCAACGTTTGAACTGACAGCTGCGCAAGAGCGCTTGTTGAATGACATGCCGTTAACATTTCTCGTTGGTTTTGACGAGGCGAAGCGTTGGCCGATCAGCCATGCCATCAGTTGGGTGCAAGCGTTAGATGCTGTCACGGTCCGGTTCGCATTAACGAGAAATTCCCATATCGTGACCATCTTGACGACTGAAAAGACGGCTGGCCTCATCTTTATCGAAGATGGTCAGTCTTATCATGTTTTACTCTCATCAATTCGAGAGTTCGACCCGGCGGTCAAACCAAGCCTTCATCTTCGTTTTTTTGAAGGACATGTCGAAGAAGTGAGGAACATCTCGTTTTATGGAGCAGCTTACGCACAGCCCGAAATCACGAAAACATACGATATTCGTGCGGCGGAAAAGCTTGACCGTGAAGTGAAAGAAAGTCTTCATTCTTGAATACCATCCTATATTCGAGGGGCGGCAAAGTCTATGAAAAAAACGTATGTACTCGATACGAACGTACTCCTACATGATCCGCTATCCTTATTTCAATTTGAAGAACACGACGTGGTCATTCCAGCCATCGTCCTAGAAGAGTTAGATGGAAAGAAACGAAACATGGATGAGGTCGGGCGGAACGCCCGTGAAACGTCACGTGTCCTCGACCAGCTCCGAACATCGGGAAAACTCCATGACGGGGTCCCGCTTGAAAACGGAGGACGTCTGTTTGTCGAAATCGGTCATGAACACCAGGTCGATATTCCGTTCGATGTCATGACAAACGATAACCGTATCCTACTCGTTGCCTTAAAGTTAATGAAACAATTCGAGCATGACGCAGGTCGAAAGGTCGTCGTCGTCTCAAAAGATATATTGGTCCGTGTCAAAGCGGACGCCATTGGAATTGATGCAGAAGACTATCTGACAGATCATATCGTTGATACGACGGACTTATACGCCGGCTATCGAGAGATTGAAGTCGATCAGTCGCTCATCGATGAATTTTATAAAGTTCGTCAATTGCCGACGACGGCCTTGACGAAACAAGTGCTATATCCGAATTCATTCGTCGTCTTGAAAAGTAATGTGTCGAAAGCGAGTGCGCTTGCTGTGGTCGATTCGCTTCAACCGATTTTACGACCGCTGGCACTCGATGCAGATCATATTTGGGGAATTCATCCGCGAAACGTTCAACAGCGGATGGCCCTCGACCTGTTGCTTCGAGATGACATTCCGTTTGTCACCTTACTTGGGAAAGCCGGTACCGGGAAGACGCTCCTTGCCCTAGCAGCAGGGCTCTCGCTCGTCGAGGATGAACAGCGTTACAATAAGCTCGTCGTCGCTCGTCCGGTCGTGCCGATGGGGAATGATATCGGTTATTTGCCAGGGGAGATGGAAGAGAAGCTTCGCCCATGGATGCAACCGATTTATGATAACCTAGAATTTTTATTCAATGCGAATTCAAAAGACGAGCTCGGCAATATTCTAGCCGGTATGAAATCGATTCAGCTCGAGGCGCTCACCTATATTCGAGGTAGAAGTATGCCGGACCAGTTCATCATCATCGATGAGGCGCAGAACTTAACGAAGCATGAAATCAAAACGATTCTTACTCGCGTTGGAGAGAACTCGAAAATCGTTCTCGTCGGTGACCCGTATCAGATCGACCATCCGTATTTAGATGAGTATTCGAACGGCTTGACGTACGCGGTGGAACGCTTCAAAGGACAAAACGTCTTCGGACACGTGCAACTCGTGAAAGGGGAACGTTCATCCCTTGCACGATTGGCGGCTGATTTACTATAAGCGATATACACAAATAACGCCGAGCTTCGTGCTCGGCGTTATTTTGTATCGAGTTGTAGTGACTGGACGTTCGTCCGTTCTAAAAAGGCATTCGAGATCATAATCAATCCCGTGATGATGAACAGGGCAGAAAATCCGAAGTGTGCCACGATTTGGGATCCAAATAGCGGTCCGAGTAGATTCCCCATGAACTGAGCGGACTGATTGTATGAAAAGATGCGCCCTGTCGCAGAGACCGGCGTATGCTGGCGCAGTAGCGATTGAACGGACGGCATCAAGGCGGCCGTTGCGAACCCGATTCCGAAACGCAACAAGATGAGTTGAGTCGTTGAGGTAACGAATGCTTGCGGAATCAAGAAGAGGCTATAGAGGAGCAGTGCCCAAAACAAGATGCGCTCTGCTCCGTGTCTGTCCGATAACCGTCCGAGACGCTGCGCCGAAACGAGAGCGGCCAGTCCCGGAGCAGAGGCGACAATCCCTGCCATGAAGGCGAGCGCGGTA
The DNA here is from genome assembly GCF_018617245.1 of Exiguobacterium sp. s121. GTDB lineage: Bacteria > Bacillota > Bacilli > Exiguobacteriales > Exiguobacteriaceae > Exiguobacterium > Exiguobacterium profundum. The sequence goes on along the minus strand of NZ_JACSJV010000001.1, from coordinate 1,658,251 downwards.
GTGTTCGGATTCAATTCACGTACGTATAATGTCAAGAGTGGTCCGATAGATTGTGTCGAGAACTGAATGAGGAACGTTGTCACAAACAGACCGACAATCAACTGTGGATGTCGCAGTGAGGCAAAAATCGATTTCATCGACGCGAGTTCTTCGCGTTTCACTGGGACAAAATCTTCTTTTACGAACCAAAGCGTGATGAGGAACGTCAGGAAGAGTGCACTTCCGGTAAAGAGAAAAACGGATCGAAGCCCAATCCAGTCTGCGAGCAGTCCGCCGATGAGGGGACCGAGTAGACCACCAGTGATTCCACCGGTTGACAGGGTACCGAGCGCCCAGCCACTTTTCTCTTTTGGTGTTTGAGATGCGACCAACGTGATGCCGGCTGAAATAAATCCAGACACGGCCCCCATGAGTAAACGCAACCCGACGAGTTGATATACGTCTTGGACGAAGCTGATGAGGAACATGACGATGGCCATCCCAAGACTGGCTCGGATGAGCATCAGCTTTCTTCCTTTTCGGTCAGCCAAGCGTCCCCACATCGGAGAGACGATGGCGGCCACGAGGAACGTAGCGCCGAACGCGATCGCAGACCAAGTGACGACGTGGTCCGGATCCTTTACCCCGAGTTGTTCGATGAACAATGGGAGGAATGGAAGGACGAGACTCATCGACGCGGCGGTCAAGAAGCTACCGATCCAAACAACCATTAAATTTCGTTTCCATAGAGGTATCGTAAGCGTCACGACCTTTCTTATTCAATTTGTAGTCAACACTCTATATACTACACTTTGTGAACTAAAAAGTCCAAAAAAAGAGAAGGTGTGACCCTTCTCATTGATTGCTTAATACGGTGATATGATTGACTTGGCGAATGACCTGATCCTCATACAATACATAGACAGGTCCGTCAGTAAGTACTTTTCCATCTTTTGAAAATTGTAAATATACGCTCGATGCCTCGCTGAGCGATAGAGTCAATATGGTCTCCCCGTAAAAACGGACATGTGTCGCGAGCTCAATCGGTTCGGCATTGTTTAAAAAAGGCGCGAGCGGCATGGCGAACGAGTCGCGTAATGCTGCATCCTTGTCTTGTCGTGACATCGGTTTGTTGTGGTCGATTCGAGTTCCTTGTGACAATCCGTCATCCCATGCTTTCCCCATTTTCGCATAGTATGCCTCACGGTCATTCTCCGTCACCGAGTCCAAATCTTCAATCTTTCGTTTTCGTTCGTCAAAAATCCATACGGTCGGGTCAATCGTCAGACTGTGGCGAACCGCTCCATCAAGTGGAAAAATCATGCTTATATCCCCCTTCATACACATTACACGTTTCATTATAGCGCTCTTTCTCGTAAAATGGAAAAGAGGAAGAATGTCGCGTTCATTCATACTGTACATTGAATTATGATGAAAGATAATGTACAGTTGAGTTATGACAAACAGTCTGTCATCGTACGGAGGAGGGGTCGTAGTGGCGACAAATTTGGCTGCAATCCAACGGGAGCAAGCGCTTCAATTACTCGAGGCGGATGCTGAAAAAATCCGTTGTCTGATTGAAGTGCAGTTAGAAAACCTAAAAATGCCGAAGTGCCCGCTTTATGAAGAGGTGCTTGATACACATATGTTTGGACTATCGCGCCAAATTGATTTTGCGGTTCGTCTTGGACTCATTTCAGACATTGAAGGTAAAGGACTGCTCGATTCATTGGAACAAAAGTTATCTGCCTTGGCAGAAGCTTCAGAATTATGAACCTTATACTCAAACTGTGCAAGTGGCGCTGTTTGAGTATTTTTTTATAAGGGTTGTCGGATTGTTTTACATAAGGAAGTGAATACATGAAAACACGGTTTCGGTATTTTGATTTTGCGTTGTTTTTGTCAGTGCTCTTGCTCGTCGGGCTAAGCTCCATCATGATTTATAGTGCGAGTGTTTGGAATCGTGGGGATTACGCGAATAGTAGTTTATTCTATCGCCAGCTCGTCTACGTTGGCATTGGAATCTTTGTCTATTTGATTGCGACATTGTTCCGATATGAGATGTTTCGGAAAAAAGGCATTCGCCTCGGTCTTTATGCGCTCTCTGTCATCTTGCTGTTTGTCACGTGGGCGATGCCTCCATTGAATGGGGCGAGAGCTTGGCTCATCATCGGAGGAATGACCATGCAACCGGTCGAGATTGCGAAGTTCGTTCTCATCATACTGCTTGCGAACTACTACCATGAACTATGGAATAATGAGTTGAAAGGACTCCCTGGTCGATTGGCGCGGGCCGCTATCACGAAAAAAGGGTTGCGTGCACAAATCGGCGCCTTCTTTTTAGTGCCTGTCCTCTTTTACTTTTCGTTTTATGCGATCGCAATCAATGGACAGCCGGATATGGGGGGGCTATTCGTCCTCGGTTCCATCATGTTGCTCATGTGGTTCGGTGTCGGGGCGCCGCTTCGAATTTTGATTCCAGGGATTTTAGCTGGGGTTGGTACTGTATTCGTATTGTTCACGACCATCTTTTCGGAGAATCAACGAAGTCGGATTGAAGTCGTGTTCAACCCGTTCATGGACCCGGAAGGATATGGACACCAATTGCTCATGTCGATTATCTCAATTGTACATGGTGGATTGACTGGAGTCGGACTTGGGAACAGTTTTCAAAAGTATGGATATTTGCCAGAACCAGAAACCGACTATATCATGTCGATCATTGCGGAGGAGTTAGGATTCCTCGGTGTATTGACGGTTTTAGTCCTACTCTTCTTCATCGCCTTTCGCGCGATCCATATCGCCAATCATGCGGATAGTCACTTTGCGATGTTCGTATCGTTTGGGATTGCATCACAAATCATTATCCAGACGGCCATCAACATCGGTGCGATGTCCGGTTGGTTCCCAGGGACAGGCGTAACCTTGCCACTGGTCAGTTATGGAGGAACATCGCTCATCATGATGATGGGTGTTCTCGGGGTGCTCAGTAGTATCTCGATGCGTAACCGTCATCGAGAAGCGACACGACGAGAAGAAATTCGGGTGAAGTCAGAAGAAAACGTTCAACGCTCATCGCTTCACGTTGTCAGGTAAGGAAACGAACAAACTTCATTAACGGGGGGATTTCATTTGAAACCAATTAAAAAGTTACTTGTTGCAAACCGTGGGGAAATTGCCATTCGCGTATTTCGCGCGGCGACAGAGTTAGGCATTCGAACGGTAGCTGTCTATTCGCAAGAAGATAGCGGCTCCTTACATCGCTTTAAAGCTGATGAAGCCTACTTGATCGGTGTAGACAAAAAACCGATCGATGCGTACCTCGATATCGAAGACGTGATTCGAATCGCTAAGGAGTCAGACAGTGATGCGATTCACCCAGGGTATGGTTTCCTTTCAGAGAACATTGAACTCGCACGACGTTGCCGTGAAGAGGGCATCATCTTTGTCGGACCGCATGAGTCACATTTACATGCGTTCGGGGATAAAGTACGAGCACGTCAGAGTGCGATTGCTGCGGGTCTTCCTGTCATCCCGGGTTCGGATGGACCGCTCACATCATATGAAGATGCTGAAGCATTTGCGAACGAGCACGGATTCCCGCTCATGGTCAAAGCTTCGATGGGTGGCGGAGGACGCGGAATGCGTGTCATTCGAACAGAAGCGGAAATGAAAGATTTGATTGAACGTGCAAAGTCAGAAGCAAAGCAGGCGTTCGGTTCTGACGAAGTGTACATAGAAAAACTCGTCGAACGTCCGAAACACATCGAGGTGCAAATTCTTGGGGATGAGCACGGTCACATCGTTCACTTATTCGAGCGTGACTGTTCGGTTCAGCGCCGTCACCAAAAAGTTGTCGAAGTGGCGCCGTGTGTGACATTGTCTGATGCATCGCGCCAAGCGATTTGTGATGCGGCGGTCCAACTCATGCGACACGTCGGATACGTCAACGCCGGTACAGTCGAGTTCTTGGTGACAGAGGATGAGTCGTTCTACTTCATCGAAGTCAACCCGCGCATTCAAGTGGAACATACGATCACAGAGATGGTGACGGGCTTTGACATCGTTCAAACGCAATTGATGATCGCGCAAGGTGAGTCGCTCCACGGCGATATGATTCAAATGCCGAAACAGGAAGAGATTAAACTTCTCGGTTATGCAATCCAATCACGTGTTACGTCTGAAGACCCAGGCAATAACTTCATGCCGGACACAGGAAAAATCATGGCTTACCGTTCTCCGGGTGGCTTTGGTGTTCGTCTTGACGGTGGGAATGCGTATGTCGGTGCAGAGATTTCACCGTACTACGATTCACTTCTCGTGAAATTGTCCACACATGGCATGACATTCGAACAAGCGGCCTCGAAGATGGTTCGAAACTTGAACGAGTTCCGGATTCGTGGAATCAAGACGAACATTCCGTTCTTGATTAACGTCATGAAGCACCCGAACTTTATCAGTGGAGATTACAACACGTCATTCATCGATGAGACGCCAGAACTGTTCGTCTTCCCGAAACGAAAAGACCGCGGGACGAAACTGCTGAACTATATCGGGGATGTGACAGTGAATGGATTCCCAGGTGTTGGTCTGAAAGACAAGCCGATCAGCCGTTCGGTGCGAATCCCGCACGACCTCCCGGCAGAAGCGAAGCCAGGGACGAAACAAATTCTTACAGAGCTTGGACCGGACGGCCTCGCCGACTGGATCAAACGTCAACCGGAACTGTTGTTGACGGATACGACGATGCGAGATGCGCATCAATCGTTGCTCGCGACGCGCATGCGCACACAGGATATTCTAAATATCGCCGAACCGACAAGCAAACTCATGCCAGAATTGTTCTCGGTCGAGGCATGGGGCGGAGCGACGTTCGACGTCGCCTACCGATTCTTATCCGAAGACCCATGGGTACGTCTCATGAAGCTTCGTGAGAAGATGCCGAACGTCCTAATTCAAATGTTGCTACGCGGTGCGAATGCGGTCGGATATAAAAACTATGCAGACAACGTCATCGAGAAATTCGTACACGAAGCGGCATATGCCGGAGTCGACGTGTTCCGAATCTTTGATAGTCTCAACAACCTTGAGTCGATTCAATTGGCAATCGATGCGACGCTTCCAACTGGGAAAGTGGCAGAGGCAGCCATCTGTTATACGGGAGACTTGTATGATGGTAACCGTCCGAAGTACCATCTTCCGTATTATATCGACCTCGCGAAGAAACTTGAGGCGAGTGGTGCGCATATCTTGGCAATCAAGGATATGGCAGGTCTATTGAAGCCGGAATCAGCCTATGCACTCGTATCGGCATTAAAGGACGCCGTGGACTTACCAATCCACTTGCATACACACGATGCTTCCGGTAACGGGATCTTCACATATGCTCGCGCGACAGATGCCGGTGTCGATATCGTTGACGTTGCCGCGAGTTCGATGTCAGGGATGACATCACAGCCTTCAGGTGGAAGTTTGGTTTATGCGCTCAACCACCACGAACGTCAGCCGAAAGTCGACCCGAAACAATATGAAATCATCAGTGACTACTGGCAAGACGTGCGTCACAACTATGAACCGTTTGAAAGTGATATGCGTGCATCGAATCCATCCGTGTACGAACACGAGATGCCAGGTGGGCAATATTCAAACCTCCAACAGCAGGCGAAAGCGGTCGGACTTGGAGACCGCTGGGCAGAAGTCAAGGCGATGTATGCCCGAGTCAACATGTTGTTCGGGGACATTGTCAAGGTGACGCCGTCATCTAAAGTTGTCGGTGATATGGCGCTCTTCATGGTCCAGCATAACTTGACGGAAGAAGATGTGATGACACGAGGACATCAGTTGGATTTCCCAGACTCGGTCGTCGAAATGATGCGTGGTGAATTAGGAACGCCTCCAGGTGGATTCCCGAAAGATGTGCAACAAGTCATCTTGAAAGGGGAAGAGCCATTAAACGTTCGTCCTGGTAAATTGATCAAACCGTATGACTTTGAATCGGCACGCCAAGAACTATTCGAAAAATTCGAGCGACCGGTGACGGACTTTGAACTTCTTGCTCATGCGCTTTATCCGAAAGTGTACGAAGACTATATCAAACATACAACGACATACGGGGACGTCTCAGTGCTCGACACGTTGACATTCTTCTACGGATTAAACGTCGGTGAGACAATCCAAGTTGAAATCGAGACTGGAAAAACGTTAATCATCAAGCTCGTACAAGTGAGTGCAGCGAATGAAGATGGCATCCGTCTCGTCTCGTATGAGATGAACGGGGTACCACGTGAAATCGAGATTAAAGATGTCAATGTCAAATCGGCAACGACAAGCCGTCCGAAAGTCGATCGTTCGAACGCCAAACAAGTCGGTGCATCGATGCCGGGGTCTGTCTTGAAAGTATTGGTCGAACCAGGAAGTCGAGTTCATCGTGGGGAGCAGTTACTCGTCACAGAAGCGATGAAGATGGAAACGACGATTCAAGCGGCACAAGATGGTGAGATTAAGGCCATTCATATTAAAGAAGGCGACACAATACAAAGTGACGACTTGTTGATTGAATTTGTATAATCAAAAGAAGCATAGCGCGCTATGCTTCTTTTTTGTAGATGGGAGTGGAGATCATGAGACGAGTATGTTGGTTTCGTTCGGATTTTAGACTGACCGATAATCATATGTTACACCGTGTATTGAAAGATATGGAGGAAGGCGATGACCTAGATTTCGTCTTTTGGTTGAATCCGAAATACTGTGACCCGTTCGAGGTACGGCATGACTATTTCTTCTCGACGATGCGAGCGTTCATGTATGATTTAGATGCGAAAGGGTTAGGGCTTCGCGTCCTTGTCGCAGAGACGGAGGATGCGTTCGTGAAACAGCTCGGGGAGATGGATGTGCTCTATTTTAATGCGGAGTACGTGGAACCGTTCAAACAGCGGGATGACCGTGTGATTGAAGCACTTGGTGAAGAAGTAAAAGTTGTGCGACTTCTGGATCGTCACCTGTTTCATCCCGATGCGTTCCGTACAAAAAGTGGCGATCCCTATAAAGTTTTCACCCCGTTCAAAAAAGCGGCGTATGCCGAACAGCCGCCCGCACCGTATGAGGTTGATGTCGGTCGTTTATCTCAGTACATCCGTTCAAAGAATGAACAACCGAGTGAACTGAAAGATCTATTCAAACGATGTAATCGTGAATGGAAAGGGCTAGGGGAAACGGAAGCGAAGAAACGATTGACCCACTTCGTCAATGATCGCATGGTCGATTATGACGAGAAGCGTGACATTCCGAGCATCGCCGGGACGAGTCGACTATCTCCTTATTTACGGACAGGTGTGTTGTCGATTCGCACCATCACCGAACAAGTGTTGTCGGCGAGACGATCAAAGGGGCGTGACACGTATTACGATGAGCTGTTATGGCGTGAATTTTATTACATGGTCATGTCAAAGTTCCACGGATTGAAAGATCAACCGTTCAATGATAAATACAAGTCACTTGAATGGGAGGACAATGAAAAGCAGTTCGAAAAGTGGTGTAACGGGGAAACGGGGTATCCAATCGTCGACGCGGCGATGCGTCAGTTGAACGAGACCGGGTGGATGCACAACCGCCTACGCATGATTGTCGCATCTTTCCTATCGAAACATCTCCTTCTCGATTGGCGAAAAGGGGAACGGTATTTCGAGCAAAAGCTGATCGATTATGAGGCAGCGTCGAATATCGGGGGATGGCAATGGGCGGCCTCAGTCGGGACGGACGCTGTTCCGTATTTCCGTATTTTCAATCCGACGACGCAATCCGAGCGATTTGACCCTGATGGGACGTTCATCCGGAAGTATGTGCCGGAGCTGAAACATATAACAGATAAATCGATTCACTTTCCGGACCCGTCAGAGCGAGACAACTATGCCATGCCAATCGTCGATCATAAAGAAGCGAGAGAGCGTGCCCTCGAACGATTTAAAGCATTGTAAACTAAAAAGCGCCGCGGCGCTTTTTAGTTTGGTTATCCGTTCATGTTTTTCAATTGTGCCCCGTCTTGTCGCGCTGTCGACCGATACGCGTGATAAGAGAGGTATGACAGGATACCGAAGTAGCACGTGATCAAGAATGCGTGAAGGAGCGGAACGTAAGTCGCGTGTCCTCCAAGAACGATCCAAGCACCTGTACCGACTTGAAGTAGGATGAAGAAAAGAGACGCCCACATACCGCGCTCAATCAATCGGTTCATTTCTTTTCGGGCAAGATAGAGTACATACAACGTGTACAAAACGAGAATACCCGCCATGATGCGATGTCCCATCTGCACATACGACTCGAACGTCCAGACGTTCTGCTCACAAATCGGCCAACCGACACATGCGTATGTAGCACCGAGGTGACGGACGTAGGCTCCTGTGTACACGACGATCATCGTATAAATTGAAAGACCGTAAAGATGAGATCTTAATCGTCTCGATACGACTTGATGTTCCCGGTCACCTTCGAATAACAGAATCGTCAAAATGAGTAACGATGCGAACGACACGAGAGAAATTCCAAAATGAAGGGCCAGGATGGCATCCGACTGTTGCCAAATGACTGCGCCCGCTCCAATGATTGATTGGATGAGCATAAAGATAAATGCGAGAAACGCAAAGATTTTCACATCGACCCGATGTTTGACCGCGATGAAAGTCCAAATGGCGAGCGCAATGATGAGAAGACCTTCAATACCGGAGACTACGCGGTGACTGTATTCAATCATCGTTTCAACACTAGGATTGGTTGGGATTAATTTTCCATGACAGAGTGGCCAGTCCGTCCCACAACCATCTCCTGAATCCGTCTTCGTCACGGTTCCACCCATGATGAGGACAAGCATCATCCCGAGGGTGACAAACCCTGAGAAAAACGCGAGTTTTTTATGCATGCAATACCACCTGCTTCTAATCGAAATCCGTTAAAAAATGTACCTTGTTTATTTATATTTTTTTCGCCATACTTATTATACGGCTTTATGTTCAAAAAACGAAATGGAAAAGCTTGCAATCGTTATCAAAAACGTTATTCTAATATTAGTAAAGCACATAAGGTGTGACAAATATCACACTATTGACACAAAAAACTCGCTATTTTACAAGCATAAAGGGCGTATTTTATAAAAAAATATGGTATCTTTGTAGAGAGTTAAGTGTATTTTGTTCATATTGTGTTTTTTCTGTGAAGAGAATGCGAGGATTTCGTGATTATGTGGGGGGGTCAGTATGACAAAAGTCAACCCAGGGATGACGGTAGATGTAGAGTATACAGAATCAACGTCATTCCGAGATTACGTCGCCTTAGCGAAAATGGGAATCGTTCGCGCCAACCTGTTGTTGGTGTTTGCAGGATTCTTCGTGGCAGCGACGTACCAGAGCGATACGCCAGTCCTTTACTTGTTTGAAGTTTGGCCACAGCTCTTATTAACGATGTTAGGAAGCGCACTCGTGATTTCGGGGAGTTGTTACCTAAACAACTTTGTGGACCGAGATATCGATTACTTAATGGATCGTACGGACAATCGACCGAGTGTAACCGGCAAGATTTCAGGAGAGAAGATTTTACTCCTTGGATTGACACAACTTGCAATCGGAACACTACTATTGCTCCTTGTATCGTACGTCGCCGCAGTATTCGGTTTAATCGGGGCATTTTTTTATGTCGTGATTTATACGATGTGGCTGAAGCGTACGAGTACGCTCAATACAGTCGTCGGTAGTATTTCGGGAGCCGTTCCACCGCTCATCGGTTGGGCAGCACTAGATCCGGCACTTCATATTGATGCGTGGCTCATGTTCCTTGTCATGTTCTTATGGCAACCACCTCACTTCCTGGCGCTCGCCATGCGACGGACGGAAGAGTATCGAGCGGCAGGCATTCCGATGCTTCCGGTCGTGAACGGATTTGCCATCACGAAACGGCAAATCATCTGGTGGATTGCGACGCTGATTCCGGCATCGCTCTTATTTATGCACTATGGTCTTGTTTACTTGACAGTCGCAGCCGGTTTAGGGGGCTACTGGTTGTATCTCGGATTGAAAGGATTCAACGCCGAGGACGAAATCAAGTGGGCAAACAAAATGTTCTTCTATTCATTAATTTATTTAGTCGTGTGGATTATCGCGCTGATTTTGACAGCACTCTGGTGATCGCACTCACTATATAGAAAACCATTACACATCATTTTGGGAGAAAGTGGGGATTGTTGTGAAATCATTTAAGAAGCTTCTGTTTGGCATCGTCCCGATGATGATGTTCGCAGTCCTGTTATCAGGTTGCGGTCAAGAGGGATTGTCTGCATTGAAGCCGATGGGAGAAGGGGCTGAGCTTCAGCTCCGCATCATTCTCATCAGTTTGGCGATCATGCTCTTCGTACTCATCATCGTATCGGTCATTTACGTGTACGTGCTCATGAAGTTCCGTCGGAAAGATGAATCGATTCCGAAGCAAGTTGAAGGTAGCAGTACACTCGAGATGATTTGGACAGTCGTTCCGATTATCCTTCTCATCATTCTCGCTGTTCCGACAATCACGACGACTGTCGAACTCGCGAAAGCGAAAGAAGCGAAAAAAGAAGAAGAAATCAACGTTACAGCTAACTTGTACTGGTGGGAATTTGAATATCCAGAAGCAGGTGTTGTGACAGGGCAAGAGCTCGTCATTCCAGTCGGAAAACGAGTCGGCATCAACTTGACGTCGAAAGATGTCATTCACTCATTCTGGGTACCGGCTTTATCTGGTAAGACAGATACGAACCCAGGACTTGATAACGAAATGTGGTTACATGCAAATGAACCAGGTACTTACTACGGGAAATGTGCTGAGCTTTGCGGTCCGTCACATGCCCTTATGGACTTTAAAGTCATCGCGCTCGAGCAAGAAGAATATGATCAATGGCTCGCTGACATGAAAGCTAAGCAAGACGAGAACGGTGAGAATCTCGTCGCAGACAACACAAACTTGACTACAGGTGAGCAAGTGTATGTCGAAAGCTGCTTGAGCTGTCACGGCGGCGGTAAAGTGGCACCAAGTTTAACGAACTTCGGTGATCGTGAATGGCTCGCAGGTTACCTCGAAAACAACGAGGACAACTTGAAAGAGTGGATCCGTGACCCGCAAGAGAAAAAACAAGGGGCTCTTATGCCAGGATTCAATGAAGGTCAAATCAGCAACGAAGAATTAGATGCACTCGTTGACTTCTTGTATGAGCAGAAGATTGACTAACGGGAAAAGGGGGATTTCACGTGGCACAGACCACTGCAATGCAGCAATCGCGTAAATACAATGGCATCATGGATTGGATTACGACGGTTGACCACAAAAAAATCGGTATTTTGTATTTGTTCTCAGGAATCTTCTTCCTCCTTCTCGGTGGAATTGAAGCATTACTGATTCGTTGGCAACTCGTCAAACCAATGAACGATTTCGTCAGCGGTGAGACATTTAACCAGTTGATTACGATGCACGGGACGACGATGATCTTCCTAGCGGCCATGCCGATGCTATTCGGTTTTATGAACGCCGTCGTACCACTTCAAATCGGGGCACGCGACGTTGCGTTCCCATTCATTAACTCATTAGGTTTTTGGTTGTTCTTCTTCGGTGGAGTCATGCTTAACTTGAGCTGGTTCTTCGGAGCAGCACCAAACGCAGGGTGGACGGCTTACGCTCCACTTTCAACACAACCGGAAGCGACAGGGGTAGACTTCTACGCTCTCGGTCTTCAGATTTCAGGTTTCGGTTCATTGATGGCCGGGATTAACTTCCTCGTCACCATCTTGAACATGCGTGCGCCAGGAATGAAACTCATGCGTATGCCACTCTTCACATGGACGACTTTCGTTGCATCGGCATTGATCGTCTTCGCATTCCCACCACTTACGGTCGGATTGTTCATGTTGATGTTCGAGCGACTCTTCGGAGCTGCTTATTTTGACCCGGCACTTGGCGGGAACGTTGTCATCTGGGAACACCTTTTCTGGATCTTCGGTCACCCGGAAGTATACATCTTGATCTTACCGGCATTCGGTATTTTCTCGGAAATCATTCCGACATTTGCGCGTAAACGTCTCTTCGGTTACACGACGATGGTCTTCGCGACAATGCTTATCGGTTTCCTTGGATTCATGGTTTGGGTTCACCACATGTTCACAGTCGGTCTTGGTCCAGTTGCCAACTCGATCTTCGCTGTTGCAACGATGGCGATTGCCGTACCAACTGGTGTTAAAATCTTTAACTGGCTCTTCACACTGTGGGGCGGTCAAATTAAATTCAACGTGGCCATGCTTTACTCTGTCGCGTTCATTCCTTCATTCCTCGTTGGTGGGATGACAGGGGTTATGCTTTCAGTCGCACCGGCTGACTATCAGTACCACGACAGCTACTTCGTTGTCGCTCACTTCCACTACGTTATCGTAGGTGGGGTTGTATACGGTCTCTTCGCAGGACTTTACTACTGGTTCCCACTCATGTTCGGAAAAGCCCTTTCTGAAAAGCTTGGATACTGGCAGTTCTGGTTGTTCTTTATCGGGTTCCACTTGACGTTCTTCCCGCAACACTTCCTCGGATTGTTCGGTATGCCACGTCGAGTCTTCACATACCTCGATGGTCAAGGTTGGGATACACTCAACATGCTCTCGACAATCGGTGCATTCTTCATGGGTGTGTCAACGATTGTCTTGCTCATCGCTGTTGTGAAAGCCTTCTTGTCAAAAGACCGCGTCAAACCAGACCACTGGGGAGACGGACGTACGCTTGAGTGGACACTTCCTGTTCCGACTCCAGAGTACAACTTTGCACAAACACCACTCGTCAAAGGACTTGATACGTTCTGGCTCGAGAAAATGGCAGGCAACAAACGCGTGTCAGTCGCTGAGGAAGTTTCGGACATTCACATGCCGAATAACTCGCTCATTCCGTTCTTCATGTCACTCGGCCTCTTTATCGCAGGACTCGGTGCCATCTTCCAGATGGATAACACGGTCGTCGGTTGGTCATTGATTGGATTTGGATTAGCGATGACGTTCGTCTCGATGTTCCTACGTTCTTGGATTGACGATCACGGCTACTACATTCCGAAGTCACAAGTCGAAGCAGACTTGAAAGCGATTCGTGAGAAAGGAGAACAATAAATGGCACATGCAGTTGAAAAACACCCAGTGACCGGTATCCCGGCCAATCCAGAGAAAGCAACACTGGAAGGGAAAAATAAATATGTGGCCTTCTGGTTCTTCCTTGGTGGAGAGACAGTCCTCTTCGCCTCGCTCTTTGGAACATACGTTGGTCTCTTGAACTCTGGTGCGCCAGAGGAATTACGTTCGTATAACATTTTCGAAATGGAGCTCGTCTTCATCATGACGATGCTCCTCCTCACAAGTTCACTTACAAGTGTCCTTGCGATGATGAACATGAAGGCAAACAATCCAGGGCGTATGAAGCTTTGGTTGATTGTGACGCTCCTTCTTGGTGCCGGATTCCTTGGTGCTGAGATTTACGAGTTCATTCACTACTACCACATCGGTCACACGTTCACGTCGAGCGCATTCGGTTCAGCCTTCTATACGTTGGTTGGTTTCCACGGCGCGCACGTAACGTTCGGTCTTCTTTGGATCACGACGCTCTTGATTCGTAACTGGAACCGTCCGATCGATGTATACAATGCACCAAAGTTTTATGTATCGAGTCTATATTGGCACTTTATCGACGTTGTTTGGGTCTTCATCTTCTCAATCGTCTACCTCTTAGGGATGGTGAACTAATATGGAAAAACGAGTAATGAACGAATCTCACAAGCAGTTAGAGCTTGAAGTAAAAGCAGAGTCGAAACGTGAGTATCAGCTTCAATTAATCAGTTTCGCGATGATGATTTTACTCACATTCGTGGCATTCGGCGCCGTCTATGCGGAATTGATGCCGGTGTGGGCAGCAGGTGGTTTTTTAATCATCTTGGCGGTCATCCAAGTCTTCCTACAGTTATATATCTTCATGCATATGAATAACCGTGGGAACACGTGGATCGTTGGCATGATGTGGCTAGGTATCTTTGTTGCCATCATCACGGTCGCTGCACTCCGCTTACTCATTTGGTAATTGTGACAAAGGATTGAACATCTGTGGAAACACGGATGATTCGGTCCTTTTTCCTTTACTTCAAAAATGAATGAATAGTAATCTTGAAGTGAACGGTTTCAAAGGTTAGGGAGAGAAAGAAAAGGGGTGAACGGATGCTCTGGAATACGTCGGAGCTGCTCAATCAATTTGATTGGCTCACGTTATGGAGTCCGCTGTTCGGATTGCTCATGGTCGGGATTTATGTGTTATACGCCGTCGTGACAGAGAGAATGGCGAAGCGAGGATATGCCTCGACCACGTTATTACAAAAGTTTAGTATGTTGTTTGCGATTGTCTTGTATTACATCGGTTTTGGAAGTCCAATCGATGTCATGGCACATATCATTTTATCGGTGCATATGTTCCAAATGGTGCTCGTCTATATTTTGGCACCGGCACTCGTCGTTTACGGTCTACCGTACTGGGTGTTTGAAAAAGTACTTAGCTTCAAATGGATTGGGCCGATGTTCAAGTTTTTGACGAAGCCACTGATCGCGCTCATTTTATTCAACGCATTGTTCTCGATTTACCATATGCCGGTCGTATTCGACTACGTCTTGACGAACTACGGCGTTCACCGTATTTTCCACGGTGCCCTTGTCGTCTTTAGTTTGACGATGTGGTATCCGGTCATCGTTCCACTCGTCTCAGACGAAGAGGAAGGCATGTCCGATTTGAAACGAATGGTGTACATTATCGCCAACGGGGTCTTACTGACACCTGCCTGTGCGCTCATCATCTTTAGTCAAACGACACTCTATAATGCATACACGGACCCACAGACGTTTGCGACGGTCCTTGGATACTGTCTCCCGAATGGTGACGTTTCCGGAATTGATTTAGAGGCGTTGATGGGAGCGACGAACAGTGCGCTCGAAGATCAACGTTTCGGTGGGGTCCTCATGAAACTCGGTCAAGAGATCGTGTACGGCTTCTTCTTCGGCTGGACGTTCTTCGGCTGGGTGCGTCGGACGAAGTCACTTGCTCTTGATGAAGGCATGTCATTCACTCCGCAAGAAACAAATGAAAAAAATTAAACAGAACATAAAGGGGAAACATTGATGAACTATCTTGCCTTAATTAGTGTGTCATTCATCGTCATCAGTGCGATTCTTGTCGCCATCGGATGGGTGATTATTGCAAAAGACCGCAGCAACATCGAAAAACATAAAAAGGTGATGACGGCCGCAGCGATTGCAGCGACGACGTTCTTCATCCTTTACGTCTCGCGTACCATTTTTGTCGGTAACACGGCATTTGGGGGACCGGATTCAGTGAAGCCGTTCTATCTTGGTTTTATGATTTTCCATATTCTTCTCGCAACCACAGGTGGTATCCTCGGATTGATTACGCTCTATCTCGGTTATAAAAACAAAATCGAGAAGCACCGGAAAATCGGTCCAAAAGCGTCAGTCGTCTGGTTCTTCACGGCCATTACGGGGGTGACGGTTTACATTCTTCTCTATGTGGCATATGACCCAGGTGAAACGACGAACGTATTTCGCGCGATAATCGGAGGATGATCCATAGAGAGGGAGAGCTGTATGAAACGGAATAGCTATTTGACGGTCGGTTTGACCGTCTTGACGCTTGTCGTCATCGGAGTAGCCGTGTATTTTGTTTTCTTCAATCAAGACGACCTACCCGTCATTCAAGAGCCAACCCCGTTCACATTAACGAACGCATTAAATGAAGAGACCTATAATTCCGACAACGGAAAAGTGAAGATTGTGACGTTCTTCTATACGAACTGTCCAGATATTTGTCCGCTCACGTTACGTGATTTTATGAAACTCGAAAAAGAATTGAAAAAAGAGAACTTATACGGCTCGGACGTAGAACTCGTCGCGATCACGGTTGACCCGGAGGTGGATACCGTGCCCGTTCTGAAAAATTACGGGGAAGCATTCCAAGCAGAGCCGACTGGATGGAAGATGTTGACGGGAGACCAGGTAGACATTGACCGAATCACACGTCAGCTACAGTTCTATTATTCGAAGGCGAACAGCGGACTCGTGACGCATGCGACGACGATGTACGTCATCGACCGCCATCATGATGTCCGTGCTGTCGCGCAGATGGCGACGGCAGGGGATGAACCGGTCGATATCGAATCTATCATGGAGGACGTTAAAGTGCTCGCGAATGAAAAGGAGTGATCACCATGAACGATACGATGGCTGTGATTGGGAATGACTATTCATACGGAGACGTGACGATTGCGGAACGGGCGATTGAAGATTTGATCGCGTGTAGCGCAATCGAATTCGGCTTGAAAGAAGTGAAAGTCGTCTCTCGCTCGAAAGACCACTATGATTATCAAATCATTGCACCATTAACACTACTCGAGGCAGAGCGATTGTACCGCTATGTTCGAGACCAATTCGATTTATTGCTCGGTCAAGTCGATGTGACATTGACCGTCATTGCGGCATGATATAAGGGAGGACCCGTAAAGGGCCTCCTTTTTTATATGCTCGACGCTACGTTTCTTATGACTATATCTTCCAGAAGTGAACTTTGCTATACTAAATAGTGGAGTCGAACTAATGTTCGCTTTTTAGAAATGGAGGAGGACAAATTATGCAGAACCAAGCCTTAGTCGTTATTGACATTCAAAATGACATCACGAAAAATTACAAAGCAATCATCGACAACATCAATAAAGCGATTGATTGGGCGGTCGAAAAGAAGTTACATATCGTCTATATCCGTCATGAGAATTTATCAGCAGGGACGAGAACGTTCAAAACAGGAACGCGAGGAGCGGAATTAGCACCAGATTTGAAGCTCGCGTCCGACCACGTGTTCACAAAGTACAAGGGCAACGCCTTGACGAGCGAAGCGTTTGTGACGTTCATTGCCAAGCATCACATCGATACGTTTTATATCACTGGGGCTGATGCGACCGCCTGTGTGAAGTCGACTTGCTACAATCTGCGGAAATCTGACTATGCGGTTAGCGTCTTGTCGGATTGCATTACGAGCTACGATTTGAAAAAACTAGAAGATATGATTATGTATTATAAGAGTAAAGGTTGCGTGATCATCGAATCAAAGGACTTGTCGGCGTAAGTTGCCTAACAACGTTTAACTCGCCCATAAGAAAAACCCCTTCGCTTATGCAAGGGGTTTGACTTCTAATGTTTCTGCGAGTGCTTTTAGACGGCGCTCACAGTCGCGGACGATTTCTTCTGGGAAGACTTCATCGTATTCAACACCGTGTGGATAATAATGCTTTCCTAAAATCGGTGTAAGCATTTTGACAACAGCGTGACGATCTTCGATTTGACCTTCGATCGCGTATACAGGTAAGCGAAGATAGAATGTTTCGCCAGTCGATTGTTTCTCATATTTCATGTCATACGTGGCACGCTCGTAATCCCAAGCACCTTCACGGATGAAATGATGATGATCCATGATCGTCTCGAGCAAACCAAAACGGATTTCTTTTCCCTCGATGTGGAACTGCTCAAATTTCATCATAATCCCCCTTTTCGAATAAACCTCATATGTCATCATACCATATTCAAAAACGTTCTTGGAATAACGTGTGTTCAAATTGTGAAAAAAAGATGAACGATTAATCAGCCGAGTGAATTTAAGTATTCCTCGATTTTTTGAGGGAGTTTCACGCCAAGAGGTAGCAGTCCTTCTGATCCGAAAAAGACGTTGAATTCCAAAATGTAAAATCCTTCTTCCGTCACGATAACGTCAAACGCTGCGTGATTGATAGATAACGTGTTGGCAATCGATTGAACTTCTTTGATGACGTCTTCCGGGATGTCTTCGTACGAGAAGTTAGCCCCTTGAGCGACATTGTTTAAAAAAGCCTCGCTGACACGCCAATAGGCACCGACTACCTCTTCTCCAATCACGATGATGCGTAAGTCGCGATCATTCGGGATGAACTCTTGGACATAGAACGTATCATGATTCTCGACGTATTCTAACCAGTCTTGGTCATTTTTGATTAACCATACCCCTTGACCCATTGAGGATTTGGCTTTTTTGGCGACGAACGGGTAGTGGAATTCTTCCAACACGCGTTCAATCGTGTATGGGTTCTTTCCATAAATCAATGTCTTCGGAATCCGATGCGGATATGTCGCTTTAAAGGCGCGCGTCATCTCGATCTTGTCGTGCCCGAGGTGATAAGTCGCAGGTGATGGGAAGATTGCTTTATTCATCCCGTAGATGATGGAATTGACCATCCAATACTCAGGGAACAGGACGAGGTCGGCAGCGCGAACCTTATCGAGCTGATCGAAATAATATTCGGGTTTCGCATAATCCGTCTTGATACCGGCCGATCGGATCATATTAAAAGAAACTTTTTTCATACGTAGACGCATAGGTTGCGTCTGTTCACTTCCTTTCTACATGGAACGCCTTGCGGTCAACTTCAATTATAGTGTGGATTGCTTACATAGGGAAACAATTGTGGTAAAATCATGGCAGAAAGGGTGAGGGGTATGATAATCACTGAACAGACGATTGCCCTGCTCGATCAAACAGAAGAATTGACCGATTTGATTGAAGCAAGCGAATCGTTTCAAACATATATTCAAACGAAAGCGGCACGTCTCGCATCACAAGAAGCAAAGGAAATCGAGCGTGAGTTCTTGAAGATGAAAGAGGACTATGAGTATGTCCAGCGATTCGGAAAGCATCATCCGGACCACGACCGCATCAAAAAAGAGATGCATCTCATCAAACGTCGTCTCGATGTTCAGCCGGAAATCGCTGCGTTCAAAAAAGCGGAACGAAGCTTGGATAAGTTGTTAGGGGAAGTGAGTGAACTATTGGCTCATTCAGTCTCTCCTAAAATCAAGGTCCCGACCGGTAATCCATTCTTTGATGAAGGTGGATGTTCTGGTGGAGGTAGCTGCGGAGGAGGCGGAAGTTGTGGATGCGCCGTCTAAGTTGAATGAACGGATTGGCTTCGTCGTATACGTGAATTCCTTAAAACAAGTGAAAGCGTTAAGACGTTATGCGAATCTTTACTTTGTCTCAAAACGAGAAAAGTATGCGTTTCTTTATACTGACCTCGAAGGTCATGAAGCCGTACTCGAACAAGTGAAAGCATTGCCGTTTGTGGAAGCGGTCGTTCGAAGCGAACGCCCATTCATTTCCGAAACGTACGAGACAAAATCGAAATAAACAAAAAGATGAAGGTGGCATCACCTTCATCTTTTCTGCTGGAGGGAAAGACATGCGTGTCATATCTGGAGAACGAAAAGGGACCCGTTTAAAAGCGGTCCCAGGAACGGCGACACGGCCGACGACCGATAAAGTGAAGGAATCGTTATTCAACATTATCGGACCTTATTTTTCAGGCGGGAAAGCACTAGACCTTTACGCGGGCAGCGGTGGGCTCGGAATCGAGGCGTTATCACGAGGTTGTGACGAAGCTATTTTTGTCGATCGTCAACCGAAAGCCGTCCAAACGATTCAAGAGAACTTGCGAGCGACCCATTATGAAGTAAAAGGGAGAGTATATCGTCAAGACGCCAAGGCGGTACTCGAACAACTCAAGGTTCAACAGGAACAATTCAAGCTCATCTTTATGGATCCTCCTTATCATGCGGAAGAACACGTGGCGTTCTTACAGCTGATCGATGAATCAGATTTGTTGATCGATATCGGCGTAATCGTCTGTGAACACGGTAGTGACGTGACATTACCGGAGCGGGTGGGACGATTTGAACGAATTAAAGAACAGCGATACTCAGATGTCATCACCATCAGTTTCTATGAGTACGCATCGGAGGAGTGACACGATGAAACGGATTGCGATTTGTCCGGGTAGCTTTGACCCAATCACAAACGGACATCTAGATATTATTGAACGAGCGGCGGCCATTTTTGACGAAGTCATCGTGGCTGTCCTTGAAAATTCAAGCAAAGCCCCATTATTTGATGTGGAGGAAAGACTTGGACTGATTCGAGATGTGACGACACATCTGCCAAACGTGTCGGCTGACGCGTTCGGGGGATTGCTTGTCGAGTATGCCGCAGAGCGGGAAGCGGCGACGATCGTCCGTGGGCTCCGTGCAGTCTCAGATTTCGAATACGAGCTTCAAATCGCATCAATTAACAAAAAGTTGAATGAGAACGTCGAGACGTTGTTCATGATGACGAATAGTCAATATTCGTTCCTCAGCTCGTCGATTGTCAAAGAAGTGGCGAAATATGGTGCATCGGTCAGTGAACTCGTACCGGAACAGGTTGAAATTGCCTTGCGTAAAAAGTATCAAGTGAGTTCGGGACAATGAAATCGTTAAAAATCGGTCTCGGTCTACTCGTTACAGTGCTTCTCTTCCTGTTCGTCCCACTTCCTTACTATATCTCTTCACCCGGAGCAGCGACCTCAATTGAAGAGTTCCTGACCGTCCAAGGTGGCGAAAAAGAGGATGGGGAACTGATGATGGTGACAATCTCCCAACGCCGTGCGACTCCGTTTTGGTTAGTTGAAAGTTGGGTGACCCCGTTCACGGAAGCGAATTTATCCAGTCGCTATTTATACGATGGGGAGAATGAGGCAGACTATGAACGTCGCCAACAATTATTGATGGACTCTTCTCAACAAGCAGCAATCCAATACGCCTATCAATTAGCAGCTCAAGACGTGACGGTTGATTTCGAGGGAATTTATGTATCTGCTCCGATTCCTGGGTCCCTTGCGGCCAATGTGTTGAAGCCGGGTGATGTCATCACGGCCATCGATGGGATGTCCTTTGCCACTCGCGTCGACTTTTTGAATCGCATATCGGAATTTGAGGCGGGCGATGAAGTGGAGTTGACGATTGAACGAGACGGCGAAGAACGTGTCGTGCAAACGCTCATTCAGCCGATCGATCAAAGCGGGGATCGTGTCGGAATTGGAATCTATGAACCACTTCCCGTTCAAGAAATCACGGCTGATCCTGAAGTCGATGTCGCTTTGACGAATGTCGGCGGTCCATCTGCAGGATTGATGTTCACGTTAGAAATTTATGATCAATTGACGCCAGGTGACTTGGCAAATGGAAAACGGATTGCCGGAACCGGAACGGTCGATGAGGAAGGGAATGTCGGACCTATCGGAGGTGCATGGCAGAAAATTGTCGCCGCCGACGAGGAAAGAGCGGAAGTCTTCTTTGTGCCGGCCGGTTCAAATTATGAAGAGGCGCTGGAATCACGAGACCGCCTAAACAGTGACATTGAAGTCGTCCCTGTAAAGACGGTCGAGGATGCGATTCGTTATTTAGAAGAGATGAACTGAGGGCGTTGCCGGTGCTCGATCAATGCATCATCTTGAAGCGGGAGTCGATATGCTTCGGTGACACGAGCTTCAAAATCGAGCCGGGCATCGAACTTACTGACGAGTTGCACGTCTTCCTTCACATCTCGTAACGCATGTCGTCCGAGATCGTTGAAGGCGAGCGGTCTCACGTAAGGGACTTCATCAAAGCGTGTCGGTGCCTCGACTTTTAACCAGTGAAGCAGTACGGCGACGAACGCCCGCTGAATGGCGGTACGCGTGTAGCGACGTGTCGACACGACAGCAAGTGCACGTTCGAATGAAGGCTCGACTCCCGCCTGCTTAAGACGAGGTGCGAGAGAAGCATCAATTCCTACGAGCTCCGTCAATGTGTGGAGTGGCAAGGTTCTCAGTTTGAATTGTAAGACGGGCCAATAGTGTTCCCAATGTGTCATCGGTTGTGTCCGAAACATCGCTTCAGTCGATGCCGGAACGGCACGAACTTCACCGGTGTCTAGGTAATGAGCCCGAATACCCGTTGCCGACATGACGTCCATTAATGAAGGATCATGATAATCAGCCCCGAGCCGTTTGACTGTATGTAACTGAATCATCTTTGCTGCTTTGGCGTAATGATAGCCCAAAATGTTGTTTGGTCGCGTCAAATCAAATGAGGGATAAACGGTCCGGAAAGCTCGACTCGAAGCTTGAGCGGACGAGTGTCCTTCATGTAATGCTTCTTGAAGCGCCTCTTTGTAACGTGACGTCTCTTCGACATGTGAACGGGCTGCATGGAGGATTGCATCTATATCCCCGCTCTCACTCCCGAACGATAGCGTCTGGCAACGGAGCTGTTCAGCAATCGAGACGGAGGCTTTAGCGAAACGGTCGGCGCGTTGGACCCCGTATTGGGTCGGTAGCTCGATGACAAGATCGATCGCACCGCTCTCGACGGCAGCCTTAGCCCGTTTCCACTTGTCGAACGAGGCGGGTTCGCCCCGTTGAGTGAACTGGGCACTCATGATGGCAATCATGACATCAGCTCCGGTTTCGTGACGTGCAGTTTGCGCTTGATAATAGTGCCCGTTGTGAAACGGGTTGTACTCTGCAATAATGGCCGTCTTTTGCATGATTTACTCCTTTGCATTGTCGTATGGATTGGTGTAAGATGAGTAAGTACGCTTTGGCAAAGCGCCGTCGTCAACTGATTTTAGTGTAAAGAAAAAACATTGACAAAACAAGTTGGCCTATCTATAATTCATATTGTTGCAATTGAGGTGATTCGGATGAAATGGTCTATTGCACAGCTACTTAAGCTCCGAAACCAGGGTGACGGTTTTACAATCGATGAGATGGTAGAACTACCAGAGCTAACTCAGCTCCATCCGGATATCCGTTCGATTCGCCCGGTGCATGTGCACGGGGATGCATCGTTCACATCTAATCAAGTTACATTCAATCTGAAGATTCAAGGTGACCTGACGTTGCCAGATGCGCGAACGTTAGAAGATGTCACTTATGAATTCGATATTGAATCGCTCGAGCCTTTCTTTTTGGAGAATGGGCGTTATACGGAGCAATTCGATGACGTGAATTTGCCAGAAGGAAATACAATCAGTCTTGTACCGATTGTAAAAGAGCTCATCATGTTAGACGTCCCGATGCAAGTTTATGGGAACGAAACAGACAAAACTCAGGTTGAAGGAGAAGGCTGGACGCTCACTGACGAACAGCCCGAAGCCCAACCAAAAATTGACCCGCGTTTCGCGGGACTAGCCGACCTGTTCTCGAAAAAAGAGAACGAGGAAGGTTAACTTATCAAGGAGGTGGACAACGATGGCAGTACCATTCCGTAGAACGTCGAAAACTCGCAAACGTCTTCGTCGTACTCACTTCAAACTCAACGTACCTGGTATGAACGAGTGCCCGAACTGTGGCGAAATGAAACTTTCACACCGTGTTTGCAAATCTTGCGGACATTACAACGGTAAAGAAGTAACAAGCAAATAATGCTTGAAGGAGTGACCTGTTCTCAGGTTACTCCTTTTTTGTTTATCATTTTTGGGTCATGGTGAAAAGATGTGGTAAACTTTTTGTGCGAAAATAGTTCGAATAGGAGGAGGGCCATGATGAACTCCATCAAACGAATTGGTATCATCGGAAACGGAGCGGTCGGATTATTGTTGGCATCTGTGCTCGCAGACGATTACGACGTGACGCTCTATGGAAGGATCGGGTCATCTGATCCACTTTTCATCACACGTATCGGTGTGACGGAAGGGACGGCACGTGTGTCGTTACGGTCAAGTCAGACGCTTCAGGAAACGGACGAGGATCTTTTTTTTGTCACGACGAAAGCCCATCAAGTCGAGGAAGCGACGGCCCGACTCTCGGGTAAGGTGCCCGTCTTTATTTGTTCGAATGGGATTGCCCATCTGGAATATGCGAAACGTCGAGGGTTTCATTTAGGTGTCGTCGAGCATGGGGTGACGAAGCGTGGTCATGAGGTTGAGCATCGTGGACTCGGACGGATTCGAATTGGAAGTACGTCGGGGCTCCATCCTCTATCATTTCAAGAGAGCCCACTTCACATCGTGTGGGAAGAAGATATTGAACAAGTCGTCATTGAAAAATTGTTTGCTAATGCCATCATCAATCCCATCACGGCATTATGCCGGGTCCCGAATGGAGCCCTCGCCGGCTCACCATATCGTGAAATCGCACAATCGATTTACGATGAGTTGGTGCCTTTGTTTGCGCAGCAAGTCTCATTTTCCTACATCGAGACGATTATCGAACGTACCGCACAGAATCGCTCCTCGATGTTGCGCGATCTTGAAGAAGGTCGGCCGACAGAGGTGGATGCGATTTTGAAACCGGTGATTGAGAAAGCCGAACAGATGCAGATTTCTCTCACTGTCATTCCGCTATTACATAAACTGATTCTAGGAGCGAGCGCATCGTGTTAGTGTATATCGTTTCATTTCCACTCATCTTATGGTTTATGGTGTATATGATACTTAGAAAAATTATGCCGAAATCAATCAACTCATTCAAACTCGCATGCGATGCCGGGGTCATCCTTTGGTTTTACGCTTGCAGTATTTTACTTGAGGCCATCGTCGGGACGGATATGTTGCTATTATTGCTCGCAGCCTGCTGTGCGATTTTCCCGATCAACGCGATTTGGCAGCGGATTCGTTATGAGGAAGTGTTGTTCACGAAGATGTTCGTCCATGGTTGGCGGTTACTCTTCTTGCTACTTGTTCCGACCCACGCCATTTTATTCGCAATCGGTGTAGCCCAAGGCATGATTCGTTGATTGATTGAAAGGAAGTTGTTATACGTGAAGGTAGAAGCATTTGATGCTCTATATGCATCCACATCACCGATGATTCAAATCGATCATGAATATGGTCGCTGGCTCGATTATCGAGGGATGGATGAAATCGAAAAACGTGCCGAGGAGGTCTCGGGGCGCACCTATGAGCATCTGTCGGAGCTCGTCGAGATAATAAAGGGACAACAAGAACAGTTCGGGGAACTTTCGGAAGAGTTGGAAGCAAATCTGGAGTTACTCGCTCAGCGAAAAGCGTACGTGATGGTGACGGGGCAACAGGTCGGCGTATATGGAGGACCTTTGTTTGCCGTATACAAACTGTTAGCGGTCATCAAACGGGCGAAACAGGCTGAAGCGAAATTAGGGAAACCGGTCCTTCCTGTCTTCTGGATGGCGACGGAAGATCATGACTTTGCTGAAATCAACCATGTCTTCACGACACAGGCGTTTTCGAGGACGTTGAAAAAAGATGCCTTGTCATCGTTACCGCTTGCAGGAAAAGCATCGATAGGGGACTTAGAGTTCGAACGGGTAAAGCTCGAACTTGTTCAAATGGCGCAACGTCTTCTACTGAACGAAACAGAGACACCGTATACTTCACATTTGTATCATGAGCTGATTGACCTCATTCAAGTGAGTCGTTCGTTCGCTCACTTTTTCGGTGGAATGATGCGGCGATTCGTCGGATCTGACTTTTTATTGTTTGACCCGCACGCGAAAGACGTACGGGCTCTCGAACGACCGATGTTCCGAAGTCTCATCGAGCATCATGACAAGCTCCATGAAGCGCTCGGTCATGCATATGAAGAAGGGATGCCATCGGTCGACTTGAACAGAGACGCGGCCCATCTGTTTTATCACGATGGGACACGAGAGCTGCTCACGAAGGTCGATGGGGTGTTCACGACAAAGCGAGGACATCGCTTCACTGAAGACGAACTGCTCACAGAGCTAGAGGTGCATCCAGAACGTTTCTCAAATAACGTGGTCTCCCGTCCGCTCATGCAGGATTTCCTGTTCCCGACTCTTGGGTATGTGGCAGGTCCCGGTGAAATTGCCTATTGGCTCCAGCTTCGACCGCTCTTCCACGTGATGGGCTGGAAGATGCCACTGATCTTGCCGCGTCTTGGTGGGTTGATCGTGTCAAGAAATGATGAGAAGAAGCTTCGTCAAGAAAGCGTGACATTGGAGGAGTATATGAAGCAACCGCTTCCGGACCATGGATTTGACGACGAAGCGTTTGAAGAAGAGCTATATGCGTACCGGGCGCTCACGGAGGCCGTCAGTCATGAGGCAGGGAAACAAGGAAGACGATTTGAGGCGAAGTCGAGACATGTGCTCGAGCGATTGGCGGATGAGATGCGTGCCGAGTCGAAGCGAGAACAATATCGCTTGAATGCGCGACGGATTCATCTATCGACCCGACTGTTCCCGATGGATGCCCCACAAGAGCGCATCCTCTCGATGGTTCCGATGCTAAATCGTCACGGACTAGACGTGTTTCAACGATTGAAACAGGCATATGAACAATCCGATGCGGAGCGATGTTTGTTCTATGTATAATCTTTTTTTTGGAGAGCTCTTGACATTTGTCGGGAGCTTTTTTTCGTTGTTACCTTTTTGTTTCCTCTTTTCACTAAAAACCTGTACGGACCTTGACATTTTTATGATAAAGTAAGTGTAATAAAACAGTTGAAATATGTAGGTTGAGAGGGTTTTTTGAATGTTTGAGCATGAAACGGTTTTAAAAATGGAGTCCATTGAGGGATTGAACATCAAACCAGATGGGGTATATGTCGATTGTACGTTAGGTGGAGCGGGTCATAGTGAAGAAATCGCAAAGCGTCTAACGACGGGTCAACTATATGCGTTCGACCAAGATGACGTCGCGCTCGCACATGCGAAAGAGCGATTGGCTCCTTATGAAGGCCGTGTGACGTTTATAAAGAGCAATTTCGTTCACTTGAAGGAAGAACTCACCCAACGTGGTGTGACAAAAGTGGACGGTGTACTATTCGACCTAGGCGTTTCTTCGCCACAGCTAGATGAGGCGGAGCGCGGGTTCAGTTACAACTATGACGCACCGCTCGATATGAGAATGGACCGGTCACGGGACTTTTCAGCCTATCATGTTGTGAACGAATGGTCGTTCGGAGAACTTGCTCGTATTTTCTTTACATACGGGGAGGAAAAGTTTTCAAAGCAAATCGCACGAAAGATTGAGCAAGCCCGTGCCGATAAACCGATTGAGACGACATTCGAGCTTGTCGACTTGATTAAAGAAGCGATTCCTGCACCAGCTAGACGAAAAGGCGGACACCCGGCGAAGCGGACGTTCCAAGCGATTCGAATCGCCGTCAATGATGAGTTGAACGTATTCGACCGCGCCGTTCAAGATGCGATTGATTTACTTGCATTGAATGGACGCATCTGTGTCATCACGTTCCATTCGTTAGAAGACCGCATTTGTAAACAAGTGTTCAAAGAGCGAAGCCAGCATCCACCATTACCACCGGGGTTGCCGGTCATTCCGAAAGAATTTGAACCGGAACTCAAACTCATCACGCGTAAGCCAATCGTGGCGAGTGAGGGAGAACTTGAAGATAACCGTCGTTCACGCTCTGCTAAGTTGAGAGTGGCCGAAAAACAAAAATAACCGAGAGTGTAGGAGGGATACCTGATGCCAGAAGCTGCCCGTAAGGCGTTGCAGCCTCAAGTAACACCGAATCGAAATCCGATTCCGCAAGAACGACCAATACCTGCTCCAAAACGACGCACGTTGACCTTGTTTGAATCGATCCTGTATCCAGTGATGATTGGTTCAGTGGTCATGTTCGGTGGCATCACGGTGTCGAAGCACAATGAAGCGTATAATATTATGCGTGATACAGCAGCCGTCAATCAGCAGGTCGACGGGGTTGCAAAAGAAAACGAAGAACTGAAGTATGAAATCGCCCAATTAAGCTCGCCCGAAAGAATTTATGCGATTGCCGAGAAGCTCGGAATGAAATTCAATGAAAAGAATGTCAAGGTGATTGATTGATGAATTCTTTAAAACAGAGTAAAAAAAGAGTGGCGTGGGTAGCGATTGTCTGCTTCACCCCGCTCTTTTTATTTTTTGTCGGATGGTTCCTTTATTTATCCGTCACCCATACGTACAAAGGGGAGAACATGCTCGCATTCGCGGAAGAGCAACGGTGGAAAGCGGTCAGTACGTTAGAAGCGGAACGGGGCGAGGTGTATGATCGCTTCGGTCAACCGATTGCCATCAACATTCCATCATACCGGCTCGTTGCCGTTTTGAAACTCGGTGGTGAGCGGGTCAAAGGGAAGACGCTTATGCCTGATGAGTTCGCCGAAGCGGCGAAGCAATTGTCGACCGTGCTGCCTATGACAGAAGCCGATTTATTGAAACGGCTTGAACAAAATGCCGACCTTGGACAGATCGAGTTCGGTGTTCCCGGTCGTGACTTGACCGTAGAACAAAAAGAAGAGATCGAAGCATTCGACCTAAACGGCATCACGTTTGTCGAGGAACCGAAGCGCTATTACCCGAACAAAGTATTTGCTTCCTCGGTAATCGGATATGCCCAGAAGATTGACCAGAACGGTCGTATCGAACTCGTCGGTGAATTAGGGATTGAAAAGTCTCTGAATGATATTTTAAGTGAATCGTACGGTCTGTATCGATTTGAGAAAGATTTGGCAGGTCGTGAACTTATATCGAGTGACGAGCAGTTGAAGATTGAACCGGAAGACGGGGCGGACGTCCAATTGACAATCGACCACAGAATCCAACAGTTGCTCGAAACGAAGATGAATGAGTTGTATGAGGAGTATGAGCCGAAACATGCGACGGCCATCATCATGGACCCGAAAACGGGAGAGATCATCGCACTATCGGACCGACCATCGTTTGATCCGAACACACGCGAGATTTCTTCGTACAGTAACTTCTCTGTTTCGTCTCGATTCGAACCTGGATCGACGATGAAGATCTTTACGCTCGCGGCAGCCATCAACGAAGGCGTGTACAATCCGAATGAGCTGTATGAATCCGGTTCATACAAATATGGCAAGACGGTCTTCAATGATTACAACATTACGGGATGGGGTACCATTCCTATGGTAGAAGGCGTCTGGCATTCGTCGAACGTCGCATTCTCGATTTTAGCGAACGAACGACTTGGTCTCAGTCGATATGAAGATTACTTTAAAGCTTTCAAGTTTGATCAGCGGACAGGAATCGATTTGCCTGGAGAGGTCAATAGTCAATTCGATTTCGAAAGTCCGATGAACGTCTTGATTACGGCATGGGGACAATCGACAGCGGTGACACCGATGCAAATTTTGCAAGCGACATCGGCCATCGCAACGGATGGGACGATGAAGCAACCGCACCTCATCAAGAAAATCGTCAACAGCGAGACCGGCGAAACCATTCGGACGACCAATCCGAAAGAAGTCGGTCAACCGATCACGGCGGAGACAGCCAAAAAGACACGTGAAGCGCTAGACGGTGTCGTCAATAGCGATGTGGGAACCGGGCAACTGTATGCGTTAGACAACTATCGCGTCGTCGGAAAGACCGGTACCGCTCAAATCGCCGAGAACGGAAAATATTTGAGTGGACAGTATATTCACTCGTTCGTCGGGATGGCTCCGGAAGACGATCCGGAACTTGTCATGTATATCGCGGTGGACAGACCGAACAGTGACTCGTCTACGACCGGGCCACGAATCATGGCGCCACTTTTCAAAGACGTGATGGATGTCGCATTACGTTACCGGAGTGTCGAGCCTGAAAAACAAGAAAAAGCAGTCGAAGCCTCGACGAAGACAACGTCTTCGTATATCGGTCAAAACCGTGAAGAGGCAGTGAACGCATCGACGGAGAATTCCTTCAATCCGATCGTGTTAGGTGATGGAGACGAAGTGATTGCGCAGAGTCCTGTGAAAGGACAATCTTATGTCGTCGGTGAACGATTGTTGCTAAAAACGAGCGAGTCGTTTACGATGCCTACATTAAAAGGTTGGTCGTTGCGTGACGTAAAACGTTTAGCGACCCTTTATCAATTAAATTTAGAAATCGACGGTACCGGATTTGTCACATCGCAATCGATTGGCAAAGGGAAACCGGTCAAAACAGGTGCCTCCTTGAAAGTGAAATTGGAGACCCCGTCGAATTAACGCACGAGATGAAGAGGGCTGCGGCTCTCTTTTCCTATGTAAGAGGAGGAAGTTTGTATGGAACAACTGACAGTTCAAAAATTGGCATCATGGTTTGGCATGGATCTAAATGACGAACGTCTCGTCGAACGGGTCGCCACAGATTCAAGAGATGCAAACGAGGCGGGTCTCTTCGTCCCAATCGTTGGGGCGCGAGTCGACGGTCATGATTACATCGAGGCGGCCGTTGAAAAGGGTGCGATTGTCACGTTCTGGGAAGAAGGTCGTCCTCAACCAGACAACCTGGTTGTCATCCCTGTGAAATCGACGATTGAGGCATTGCAAACGGCAGCGGCGCGATATTTAGAAGAAATCAATCCGCTCGTCGTCGCCATTACAGGCTCGAATGGGAAGACGTCGACAAAAGACATGGTCGCTGTCGTGCTCGAGGAGAAGTTCAAGACGCATAAGACGGCCGGTAACTTCAACTCGGACGTCGGCTTGCCACTTACCGTTCTCAGAATGCCACGGGATACGGAAGTAGCCGTCCTAGAGATGGGAATGAACGGATTCGGTCAAATCGAGACGCTGTCAAAACTCGCCAAGCCTGATGTGGCGTTTGTGACGAATATCGGGGAGTCCCACGGTGAACAAGTCGGCGGACGGACAGGTATCGCCAAGGCGAAACTTGAGATCAAGGCCGGTCTCAAAGCAGACGGTCGCTTGATCGTCGATGCGGATGAGCCACTTCTTTCTGGTCAAGGCTATCGCGTCGGATACGATGAAACGGCGGATGGGAAAATTGAAGTGATCGAAACGACATTTGACGCATCGATCTTTAAATACAAAGGTGACTTGTATGAACTAAAGGTGCTCGGTGCCCATCAGATTCGAAACGCAGCCTATGCAATCGCGTGTGGACTTGCGTTCGGTCTCGATCATGCGATGATTCAACGTGGCCTAGACCGAATCAAGTTGACGTCGATGCGGATGGAAAAACAGATGTTCGGCGAAGCTCACCTCATTAACGATGCCTACAACGCAAGTCCGACGTCGATGATTGCAGCGATTGAGACAGTCAAGTCGCTTGAAGGATTCTCGAAGCGTGTGCTCGTCCTTGGAGATATGTACGAGTTAGGAATGGATGAACAACTGCAACACGAACAAGTCGGTGGCGCGGTGACATCTCCCGTGACCGATTGTATTCTCGTTGGAGACAAGGCAAAATGGATCGCGGATGGGATTCAAGATTCACGAGTGAACGTTAAAATGGTCCCGACGGTTGAGGAAGCGAAGGCGCTCCTTCATCATTATCAACGACCGGATACTGTGGTATTGTTAAAGGCATCTCGAGGACTGGCGCTTGAGCGTCTTGTTCAATAAATAGAGTAGTGAGGTAGCAACATGTTAATTAGTTTAATCGTATTAATCAGTTCATTATTAAGTGTCTTGATCGTGATGCCGCGAGCCATCCCAGCATTGCGTCAATTAAAGTTCGGACAAGAGATTCGTGATGAAGGTCCAGGTTGGCACCAGAAGAAGTCAGGTACACCGACGATGGGTGGGATCGTCATCCTGCTCGCCATCCTTGTCGGATTCATCGTATCCGTCATTTTTGGCGAAGCGGTCGCTGGATTCGGGTCTCTTCTATTCGTTACGATGGCATTCGGTGTCATCGGTTTCTTAGATGACTACATCAAAGTCGTCAACAAACGAAACCTCGGATTGACGTCCCTCCAGAAGTTGATTGGTCAAATCGTGGTATCGGTATTGTTTGCATGGTTCTTGTCACTCGGGGGAGACCTCGATACATCGATCTCGATTCCATTCACGTCGATTTCGTTCGATACAGGATGGTTCTATATCGCCATCGTCATCTTCTGGCTCGTCGGATTCTCAAACGCCGTCAACTTGACAGATGGATTAGACGGACTCGTCTCCTTCTCGGCCATCCCGACGTTCACATTCTTTGGGATTTACGCACTTACACAAGATGAACTTGGGATTGCTTGGTTCGCGTTTGCGGTCGTCGGTGCCTTGATCGGGTTCCTAGTCTTCAATAAGTATCCGGCTAAAATCTTCATGGGTGACACCGGTTCGCTCGCACTAGGCGGAGCCGTCGCTGGACTCGCTTTGATGTTGAAGCTCGAATTGCTTCTCGTCTTTGTCGGAATCATTTTCGTCATCGAGACATTGAGCGTCATCTTGCAAGTCATCTCGTTTAAAACGACGGGGAAACGACTCTTCAAGATGAGTCCGATCCATCACCACTTCGAAATGGTCGGGTGGTCAGAATGGCGCATCGTACTCACGTTCGGAGGCATCAGTTTAATTACAGCAGGTTTATCATTACTACTCATGTAAAAGGGTGAGACAGATGGAAAAGCAATGGCACGGTAAAAAAGTTCTTGTCCTCGGTGCTGCGAAGAGCGGCATTGCAGCGGCGACATATCTGCATCATGCAGGAGCAGATGTGACGATCAATACGGGGAATATCCCTCCGGAAGACGAACAGGAAAAAATTCAGGCGCTTGGGATTCAATCGGTATTTAACGAACATCCCCTCGCTCTGTTGAATGAGACAGAGTTGATTGTCAAAAATCCAGGCATCCCGTATCAGATTCCATTGCTTCAAGAAGCGATGTCTCGAAACATCCAAATCTATACCGAAGTGGAACTTGCTTATTTGGCAACGGAGGCGGAATTTGTTGCCATCACCGGCTCAAATGGGAAAACGACGACCACGACACTCGTCTATGAATTGCTCAAAGGTGGGGAACGTCCGGTGCATCTTGCGGGAAACATCGGATTCCCGGCGATTGAAGTGGCATCTCAGGCGAAGATGGGCGATTTGATTGTGATTGAATTGTCGAGTTTTCAATTGATGGGGATTGAGTCATTCCATCCCCGCTCGGCGGCACTACTCAATCTATCGGAAGCCCATCTGGACTATCATGGAGATTTTGATGCGTATGCGGATGCAAAAGGAAACCTGTTCCGTCAAATGACGAATGCAGACCAAATCGTCGTGAAAGTGACGGATACGGAAGTGATGAAACGCGTCCCGGGAGAGATTGAACCAACTACGTTCAGCTTTGACCGAGGTGATGCTTCTGTCGTCGATGGATGGGTCACAGTTCGTGGTGAAAAAATCATGCAAGTAAATGAGCTGGCACTAGGTGGGGCGCACAATGTGGAAAATGTATTGGCTGCACTACTCTTAGTGGAACCATTTGCTATTCCACGTACGCATATCGAACGTGTGTTACGAAACTTCGGTGGCGTTGCGCATCGGACCGAGAGTCTCGGTGATGTGCTTGGACGTGCTGTTTACAATGATTCGAAAGCGACGAACAACGTAGCAGCGGAAGCGGCGTTACGGGGGTTTGACGCCCCAATCGTTTGGCTTTGTGGTGGTCTCGAACGCGGTGCGGACTTATCTTCGCTCGCCTCTGCTCTCTCAAAAGTAAAAACTGTCGTCGCGTATGGTGAGACGGCTGAACGATTTAAAGAGCTCGGCGAGTCCCAACAGATTCCATCATTCACGGTCGAGACGTTGGCAGACGCCGTTCCGCTCGCGTTTGAGAAATCCGAGACGGGAGACGTCATCTTACTCTCACCTGCCTGTGCTAGCTGGGATCAATTTAAAACGTTTGAAGAACGAGGCGAGCAGTTCGTTCAACTCGTCCGTTCATATGAGGAGGCGAACCGATGAAAATCATGATTTCTGGTGGTGGTACCGGTGGTCATATTTATCCGGCACTCGCATTGATTGAAACGCTACAAAAACGTCACCCGGATTTACAGGTACAATACATTGGAACGGAGAATGGATTAGAAGCCGATCTCGTACCGCGAGCCGGTGTCCCGTTCAAGTCGATTCAAATCGCAGGTCTGAAGCGTTCGCTTTCACTCGAGAATCTGAAGACCGCCTACTGGTTTTTGAAAGCCGTTCGGGCATTGAAGAAAGACATGGCGGCGTTTAAGCCGGACGTCGTGATTGGCACGGGTGGTTTCGTATCCGGTCCCGTCGTTTATACGGCACAACAGCTTGGGATTCCCACGATTCTGCATGAACAAAACAGTATCCCGGGATTAACAAACAAATTCTTATCGAAGAAAGCCGATCGGGTCGCCCTCTCGTTCAAAGGATCGGATGTCCATTTTCCGGGCGCGAACGTTCGCTTGATTGGAAACCCGCGTGGTAGCGAAGTATTGCAGACGGAAGTCGATGAGGCGTCTATCCGCGAACAGTATCGTTTAGATGACCGTCCGATTGTCTTGGTTTATGGTGGAAGCCGCGGAGCCGAGGCCATCAACCAAGCGGTCGTGGAAGCAATCCCAGCGCTCTCAGAATTGCCGATCAACGTCCTTTACGTCACAGGGAAAGTGCATTTCGATGCGGTGTCGAAACAGGCACCATCCTCTGACAATGTACACATTCATCCGTACGTGTACGATATGCCATCTCTACTCGCTTGTACGTCACTCGTCATCTCACGAGCTGGCGCTTCAACGATTTCAGAATTGACCGCACTTGGCTTACCGAGCATTTTGGTCCCAAGTCCGTACGTGACAGCTGACCATCAAACGAAAAATGCTTCGGCCCTCGTCGAGAACGGGGCGGCCCTCCTTGTCAAAGAAGAAGCGTTGACGGGTGTTTCGCTCGTAGAAGCGATTCGTCAAGCACTCGAACAGCGTGAAGAGATGGCGAACGCATCGCGTGCGCTCGGTTTCCCGAACGCGTCAGATGCATTGGCCGACCTGGTAGAAGAAGTCATTCAATAAAGGAGTAGAACCCGATGGAACCAAGCCAACAAACGGTACGCAGTCTCGAAGACCGTATTCCATACATGAAAAAACAACGGCGTAAAAAAGCGAACCGTCGGATGTTCTCTGTACTCTCACTGTTTGGAATTCTCATCTTACTCGTGGTCTACATGCAGACTTCGATGTCGAACGTGAAAGATGTGAAGGTATCGGGTCTATACTGGTTAGAAGAAACGTACGTGTTTCAGGATATGGAGCTCGATTCGTCGACGAAGTTTGTCAGTCTTTCCCCAAACAAGATGAGTGAACAGATGGAAAAGTTGCCTGGTATCAAACGGGTAGAGATCGATCGTTCTTGGTATAACAAGGTTCATATCTCTGTGACAGAAGAGAAAATGATTGCTTATGCGAAAGCCGAAAAAGGAGATGTCGTCGTGTTAGCCGACGGTTCACTCCATCCGACCGGAGCCATCACCGATCCGCAAAAGCTAAAGGACGGACCGCTCTTACGAAAGTTCAACTCGGAAGCAGAACTTGAAAAGATTGCAAGTGAACTCGAACGGGTGGATGATGCGACTCGGGCTCGTATGTCAGAAGTGATTTTATCAAAACGAAAAGATGAGCCGACGCGATACGAGATTTTTATGAACGACGGCAATACGTTACTCACACCTACATTGAAGTTGAGTGAGACCGTATCGAAGTATGGAGAAATTTATGAAAACATCCCGAAAGGTGAGCGTGGGACCGTCGTCATGGATGGTGGGTTTTACTTTGTTCCATACGAGAAAACGAATGAATAATCAGTTATATTACAGTCCTTAGACACATAAGGGCTGTTTTTTTGTCGTTTGTAAACGAATTGATAACGCGAAACCGCTTAAATTGTAGGATTCTACCTTTTCTCACTATCTTATTTGTTGTAAACTTAGACGTGAGATATCTTGTCGAAACCAACAATTTTTTTGGATATCTGTATACGTGTCAGGCAATTGGAACAGGAAAATTATAGAGCGGAGGTGTTTCCCTTTTGGAAGCGAATGGTTATGTGGCCGCATTAGATATTGGAACGTCAGAGATTAAGCTCGTCGTCGGTGAATTGCTCGGCGGAACGCTTAATATTTTGGCAGAAGGGTGTGCACCGTCTGCGGGTGTAAAACGTGGCGCTGTCGTAGACATCGATAAAACAGTCCAAGCGATCAAACAGGCCGTTGAGCATGCTGAGACATCGCTAGGTGATCAAATTCGATCTGTATACGTTGCCATCGAAGGAGAGCATATCCAAATTGCCCCATGTCACGGAATTGCATCCGTGAAGCGGGAAGATCAAGAAATTACCGACGCAGACGTGATGGAAGTCATCAACTCGGCACAAGTAATGCGATTACCGGACGAGATGAGTGTCATCGATGTGATCCCATCTTCATTCACGGTTGATCAACAAACAGGTGTTGTCGATCCACGGGGTATGTTAGGCTATCGACTTGAGATGCATGGGAAAATGGTGACCGGGTCGAAGACCATTTTACATAGTATTCGTCGTTCGATTGAACGGGCTGGATTACAACTCGAAGGTTTTATTCTAGGAAACCTTGCACTCGGCATGAGTGCAGCTTCTGTAGATGAAATCGATTTAGGAATCGGGCTCGTCGATGTCGGACATGAAAAGACGACGGTTTCCGTATTTTATCGGGGAGATCTCGTCTACTCGTATATCCTCCCGGTCGGTGGAGATCATATGACAAGAGACTTGGTCTATAAACTCAATTGTAAATATCAAGACGCCAAAGTGGCGAAAGAAGAATATGGTCTCGCTCTTGAAGAAATGGCTGATGAGACAGAAGGTTTCTCCTACACGAACATCAATGGGGAAGTGGCGTTCGAACCACAGTCAGAAATTAGCTACGTTTTAGAAGCGAGAATAGAGGAAATGTTTACCCTAATGTTGAATAAGGTTCAAAAAGTAGGTGTTCCGATGCTGAATGGCGGATACTTACTTTGCGGTGGGGCAGCTGCTCTACCGGGTATTCAGGAGTTGGCGACTCGCATTATGGACCAAAAGACGAGATTGTATCAACCGTCGTCGATTGGTGTCAGACATCCAAAATACGCGACAGCCGTCGGTGTATTGAAATATGTCTTGATGAGTGATCATCACGTTTCGAAATCTCAACTTGAAAAACCGGAAGTTCGCCAGGAAACACTTCACACGAAGCCGGAAGCGACCGATATTCATGTAGGAGAGAACGAATACGAGAGCGATCAAGAGTCGAAAAAAGGATTTAGTCGTTTGATGGAAAAATTATTTGGCGTTTAAGCTGACGATGTAATACAACTTGGAAAATACGTAGGGGGATACCTGAATGATGTACTTTGATGAGGCGATTGACGCCGTAGCAAAAATTAAAGTAATTGGAGTCGGTGGCGGCGGGTCAAACGCCGTTAACCGCATGATTGAACATGGGGTACAAGGAGTCGAGTTCATCGCAGTCAACACGGATGCACAAGCGTTGAACATGTCGAAAGCCGACGTGAAGCTTCAACTTGGTGCAAAATTGACACGCGGTCTCGGTGCAGGTGCGAATCCGGATATCGGTAAAAAGGCGGCTGAAGAAAGCCGTGAACAGTTGATTGAAGCACTTGACGGTGCAGATATGGTATTCGTCACAGCTGGAATGGGTGGCGGAACGGGAACAGGTGCTGCTCCGGTCATCGCCGAGATTTCAAAAGAAATCGGCGCACTCACGGTCGGTGTCGTGACAAAACCGTTCATGTTTGAAGGACGGAAACGTATGCAACACGCACAGCACGGTATTCAAGCGTTCAAAGAAAAAGTAGATACCCTCATTGTGATTCCGAACGATAAGCTTCTTGAAATCGTGGAACGCAACACACCGATGATCGAAGCGTTCCGTGAAGCGGATAACGTCCTTCGTCAAGGTGTACAGGGAATCACAGACTTGATCGCCATCCCTGGTCTCATTAACCTCGACTTCGCGGACGTGAAAACGATCATGACGGAGAAAGGGTCTGCCCTTATGGGTGTCGGTGTCGCGACAGGTGAAAACCGTGCCGTTGAAGCAGCGAAGAAAGCAATTTCGTCACCACTTCTCGAATCTTCAATCGAAGGAGCGAAAGGTGTCTTGATGAACATCACTGGTGGACTTAGCCTTAGCTTGTTTGAAGTGACGGAGGCGGCTCAAATCGTTCAAAGTGCGGCTGATGAAGAAGTGAACTTGATCTTCGGTTCGGTCATCAACGAAAACTTGAACGATGAAATCATCGTTACCGTGATCGCAACTGAATTCGCTGAAGAAGCACAAGGAACGAACCCGTTCCTTCAGCAGCCGAAAAAACAGCCTGAGGTTGAGAACAAGGAACCCCAACCAAAAGCAAATGAAGCGGCTCAACAAGACGAAGGGAACTTCCATCGCCCAGTGTATGGAGGAGACGTCCCAGACGAGACGATCAACATCCCTGCGTTTGTGAGACAACGCCGTAACTAAACAACTAGGGGTGCCGGTACTCGGCATCCCTTTTTCTAAAAGGAGAGACCGATGCAACTGCTACATACTTGGGAAACCGAAACAAACCGTTATCATGCTTACGCGACGACACGAACGGACGGACATAATGCTGGAAACGTCGGATTACATGTGGGCGATGAAATTGACCGAGTCGTCGAAAATCGTCAACAGTTCTTTCAACAAGCCGGGCTCTCGTTAGAGGACTCCGTGTGGGCGGATCAAGTACATGGTACGACTGTCCAAGTCGTCGATTCGTCGGACAAAGGTAAGGGGGCATTCCGATATGAAGAGGCGATTCCGAAAACAGATGGGCTTCTCACAACCGAAGACGCGTTACCGTTAGCCCTCGTCTTTGCTGATTGTGTACCGCTCTTCTTCTGTGCGAAAGATCATGGAGTCATCGGCATCGCTCATGCCGGGTGGAAGGGAACGGTCGGAAACATCGTTAAGACCATGATGCAGGCGTTTGCTGAGCAAGGAATCGAGGCGACCGATATAGACATGCTCGTCGGTCCCTCCATCTCAGGAAGTGACTATGAGGTCGATGGTCGTGTTCTCCAGGCCGTCCGGGATGTTTCGCCGATTGCATATGAACGGTCAGTGCGAAACGAGTTGGGTGAGCACGCGCTCTTGTCCCTCCAAACCGTCAATGAAGTATTGGCAAAAGAACATGACACTGAGGTCATGCAATCGAATTTAACGACTGGCGCGGACAGCCCGTTTTTCTCCTATCGAGATGGAGAGACGAAACGTCGGTTTGCGGCAGTCATTGTCAAGGAGCGCAAATCGTGAGTATTTCAGATAATGTTAAAAAAGTTCAATCCATCATGGCATCACATGTTCAAGAAGTAGAACCGACACTCATCGCAGTCACGAAATCGGTCGGTGTCGATGTGGCGAATGCCCTTTATGAAGAAGGGATTCGTGATTTCGGAGAAAACCGTCCAGATTCTTTACTCGAGAAGGTTGAAGGGATGCCGAAGGATGCAAGATTTCATTTTATCGGTACGTTACAGACACGCAAAGTGAGACAAATCATTGATTACGTCGCGGCAATTCATTCGCTCGACCGCTTGTCTCTTGCATCGGAGATTGACAAGCGCGCGAGCCGAACAATCGATTGTTTCGTTCAAGTGAACACGTCAGGAGAAGATTCAAAACATGGTCTCGAAATAGAGGAAGTCGTGCCCTTCATCGAGAACTGTAAACAGTATCCTCATATTCGAATCATCGGGCTGATGACGATGGCACCATTCACTGAAGAAGAGTCAACTCTTCGTGAAACGTTCCGCCGTCTCCGTCATCTACGTGATGAAGTGAAGGCAAATGCGTTTGAACACGCACCATGCACGGAGCTGTCGATGGGGATGTCAAACGATTATCCAATCGCGATTGAAGAAGGCGCATCGTTTGTTCGTATTGGTACCGTACTTGTGCAATAATATATCTTAAGGAGGAATCCGTTATGTCAATCAAAAACAAAATGAAAGATTTCTTTGGACTCGAAGAAGATCCGAACAGCACATATGAAGAAGAAGAGTATACTGTGGCAAATGCAGCAGCTCCGTCTACAACCGAAACATCTGTCGTCAGACAGGATGATCGTCCAAAATCAGCGAATAATCTCGTGGCATTAAATACGAAAAAGAAAGACCGTTCAAAAGTCGTATTGGCTGAGCCGCGTGTGTTCGCTGAGGCGCAAGACATTAGCGATCATTTGAAAGAAAACCGTGCTGTCATCGTCAACCTTCAGCGCATGTCAAAAGAGCAATCGCGTCAAGTCGTCAACTTCCTCTCAGGTGTCGTATACGCCCTTGAGGGATCGATGACTTCGATTGGACATAACACGATTCTGTGTACTCCGAACAACGTCGAATTGACTGGTTCAATCTCAAACTTGATATCGGAGGATGAACTTCACAGTAAAGGGTGGTAACTGAATGGAAAACGTAATCCCTGCCTTAGGCAACACGTTGAGCGATCTACTTGGTATCTATAGTTGGGTCCTCATCGGCTATATTTTATTATCATGGTTCCCGAACGCACGCGAATCTAAATTTGGTCAAATCTTATCGTTTTTGTGTGAACCGTTCTTGGCGCCGTTTCGCCGGATCATCCCACCGATTGGTGGTATGCTTGATATCTCCCCAATCGTTGCGCTGTTCGTGCTTCGTATGGCCCAAGCCGGCATCGCTGCGATCTTTGGGTGACGTATGAGCGTCTATGACCATTATCGACCAAGTGAACGCGCGTTCGTTGAACAAGTGCTCGACTGGGTACAACAAGTGGAGAATAGCTATGTGTTGAAATTGACGGATTTTCTAGACCCACGTGAACAGCAAATCGTCAAACAACTCGTCGGTAAACAACTTGTCATTCATGATGATGGCGGATTTGAAGGCGCGGAAAGACGTCGTCTGATTTTAGCGCCGGATTACTATGAACTCAATCCAGATGATTTTGAGATTGAGATCCGTCGAATCGAGTACCCAACAAAATTCGTGGACTTGACGCATCGACAAGTGACAGGAACATTGCTGAACGCTGGACTGAAACGTCAAAAGTTCGGAGATGTCGTTCTTGACGATGAGATTGTACAATTTGCGACGACGCGTGAAGCGGTCGGGTTCATTGAAATGAATCTTGAACGTGTCGGAAAAGCGAGAGTTCGCATTTCTTCCGTGCCAAAAGACGAGGTTCTTGTCGTCCCTGCGACCGAATGGATCGAAGGGTTCGGCATCGTCTCTTCCTTACGATTTGATACGGTCGCAAGCGAGGTGCTTAACATCTCTCGGCAAAAAGCGCAGGCGCTCGTCAAACATGGCGACTGTAAAGTGAATCATAAAGTCATTGAAGACGCGAGCTTCATCCTTGAACCGGATGATCTACTATCCGTCCGTGGATATGGTCGCATCAAATTGATGGAGATTCTCGGATCGACCAAACGTGAAAAAATTAAAATCCAGTATGGCACCATACGTTGAAATTAGGAGGAAAGTCGAATGGCGTTGACACCGATTGATATTCATAATAAAGAATTCTCTTCCCGTTTTCGTGGGTACGACAT
This sequence comes from Exiguobacterium sp. s121, assembly GCF_018617245.1. Lineage (GTDB taxonomy): Bacteria > Bacillota > Bacilli > Exiguobacteriales > Exiguobacteriaceae > Exiguobacterium > Exiguobacterium profundum. Next base: position 1,617,023 of record NZ_JACSJV010000001.1, on the reverse strand, counting down.
CGATGAGGTCAATGAATTTTTAGATCAAATCATTAAAGAGTTTGAACTATTGATTCGTGAGAATCGACGGTATGAAGAACTTGTCAACGATATGCAAGCCCGCATTGACTACTTCTCCTCGATGGAAGATACGTTGAACAAATCGATTATCGTCGCGCAGGAAGCGGCGGAAGAAGTGAAGAACAATGCTCAAAAAGAAGCGAGTCTCATCTTGAAACAAGCGGAACGTGAAGCGTTCGCTCGTGAAGAGGAAGCGGCGCGCAAAGAGCAACTTGCTGAACGAGAAGTCGTTCAAATGCTCAAGAAAGTAGAGTTGTATCGGACACGCTTCCGCGTCCTCGTCGATGCGCAAATGGAACTTCTCAACAGTACGGAATGGGAAACGATTGTCGGGGAACCGCCTGTGCAGACGGTTCTTGACGATAGAACAGAACTTGCGTATAATGACGACGAAGTCACACGTAATGAAGAACAACACGGATAAATGATCAACACGTTGAGTAGGACGCGTCGATCGAGTCATACCTACGAAGCGACTTAGGGACGGTGAGAGCCTAGGAGAAAGACTTGAATCGGTATCCCCTATGAGTCGTCACGCTGAAGTGAAGTAAGCGTGACCGCCTGACCTCGTTATCGGTTACCGAGAGCGGTCTCATGATGATGAGACTAGTAGGGTGGTACCGCGAGTCAACCAACTCGTCCCTATCAGGGATGGGTTGGTTTTTTTGTTTTCTAAAAAATGTTGATGGAGGAGTTTCGATGAACTACAAAGACACGCTATTAATGCCAAACACAGAATTCGCGATGCGTGGGAATTTACCAAAGCGCGAGCCAGCGATGCAAACAGAATGGGAAGATATGGACCTTTACAACAAGGTACAAGAAAAAAATGCTGGGAAACCACAATATATCTTACATGATGGACCTCCATATGCGAACGGTGACATCCACATGGGACACGCGATGAACAAAGTATTGAAAGACATCATCGTTCGTTTCAAAGGGATGAACGGCTATCAGTCTCCAATGATTCCAGGATGGGACACGCACGGTCTTCCAATCGAGAACGCCCTTCAAAAAGCAGGCGTCAATCGTAAGGAAATGACAGTCGCGGAATTCCGTGAAAAGTGTGCAGAGTATGCGATGGAGCAAGTGAACTCGCAACGCGAACAATTCAAACGTCTCGGTCTTCTCGCAGACTTTGAGAACCCATACATCACGCTCCTTCCTGAATACGAAGCGGCACAGATTCGTTTGTTCGGGTCGATGGCTGAGAAGGGTTATATCTACAAAGGGAAAAAACCGGTTTACTGGTCACCATCTTCCGAGTCGGCACTCGCGGAAGCAGAGATTGAATATTACGATAAAAAATCACCGGCTATCTACGTGGCGTTCCGTGTCGTGGACGGTAAAGATACGTTGACGTCAGACGATCACTTCGTCATCTGGACGACGACGCCTTGGACAATCCCGGCGAACCTTGGAATCGCGGTAAGTGATGAGTTGACTTACACGCGTATCGAACATGAAGGAAAAGGCTATATCGTCGCGGAAACGCTCGTTGAAGAAGTGACGGCAGCGCTCGGATGGACGGATTACACAGTGAGTGGGTCTTGGAACGGACGTGACTTCGAGTACATGACGGCCCAACATCCATTGTATGACCGGACGTCACTCGTCATCCTTGGCGACCACGTCACTGCGGATGCGACTGGACTCGTACACACAGCACCTGGACACGGGGAAGACGACTATCGCGTCGGACAGGCTTACGGATTAGACGTCCTTTGCCCGGTGGATGACCGTGGCTATATGACAGACGAAGCCCCTGGTTTCGAAGGTCTCTTCTACGAAGATGCGAACAAACAAATTGGTATGAAGCTTGAAGAGAACGGCTACTTGCTCAACTTGAAGTTCATCAAACACTCGTACCCGCATGACTGGCGTACGAAGAAGCCGGTCATCTTCCGTGCGACACCACAATGGTTCGCGTCCATCAAAGATTTCCGTGAAGACATGCTCCGTGAGATCGAGGAAGTGAACTGGGTCCCTGAATGGGGAATGACACGTCTCTACAACATGGTCCGTGACCGTGGAGATTGGGTCATCAGCCGTCAGCGTGCCTGGGGAGTTCCAATCCCAATCTTCTATGCGGAAGATGGAACGGAAATCATCACGAACGAGACAATCGACCACATCGCCAACTTATTCCGTGAGCACGGTTCAAACGTTTGGTATGAGCGTGAAGCGAAAGACCTTCTCCCTGCAGGGTTCACTCACCCGAACAGTCCGAACGGTGAATTCCGTAAAGAGCTCGACATCATGGACGTCTGGTTCGATTCAGGTTCTTCACACGCTGGTGTATTAGAAGAACGCGAAAACCTTCGTCGTCCGGCTGACCTTTACCTTGAAGGATCGGACCAATATCGTGGTTGGTTCAACTCGTCACTCTCGACGGCCGTTGCGACGACTGGGAAAGCACCGTACCGGAATGTCTTGAGTCACGGATTCGTCCTCGATGGGGACGGACGCAAAATGTCGAAATCGCTCGGTAACACGATTGCACCGAACGATCTTGTGAAGCAGTATGGCGCAGAGATCGTACGCCTTTGGGTCGCATCCGTCGATTACCAGTCGGACGTACGTGCGTCACACGATAACTTCAAACAGGTGTCAGAAGTTTACCGGAAGATGCGTAACACGATTCGCTTCTTACTCGGGAACTTGAACGGGTTCGAGCCATCGATGCGTGTCGCATTTGATGATATGCCGGAAGCGGACCGCTTCATGGCGACGAAGCTCAAACAATTGCAGACAAAAGTTGTCAAAGCATATGATGAGTTTGACTTTATGGCCGTGTATCACCTCGTTCATAACTTCTGTGTCAACGAGTTGTCATCGTTCTACCTCGACTTCACAAAAGATATCCTATATATCGAACGTGAAGACGATCTCCGTCGTCGTGCCGTTCAGACGGTCATGTACGATGCCGTCGTCCTCTTGACGAAACTATTGGCTCCAATCCTTCCACACACTGCCGATGAGGCATGGAAAGAAGTGCCTGGAAAGTCAGAAGCAAGCATCTTCTTGACGGATTTAGAAGAAGTGAGCGCGCTCACAGGAGACGAAACGGCATTACTCGAGAAGTGGTCGAAGTTCCTCGTCTTCCGCGACGACGTCCTCAAAGCGATTGAAATCGCACGTGGAGAAAAGTTGATCGGGAAACCGCTCGAAGCGAAGTTGATTCTCGCACCAAAAGCAGAGACTGCCGACTTGTTGAACACGATCGACAATGTCAGCCAACTGCTTCAAGTATCGCAAGTGAAGTGGGCTGAGACGGCAGACGTCGATTATGCGACGACGAAAATCACAGTCATGAAAGCGGATGGAGCCGCTTGTGCACGTTGTTGGACATACTCGACAGAGCTTGGACAAAACGAAGAGCATCCAGAGCTTTGCCCACGCTGTGCATCAGTAATCGGTTAAGACGAACCGGAGTGGCGTCCCCACTCCGGTTTCTTAACGGCTTGAAAGGAGACGCATATGAAACGATATTATGGATTGGCGCTCATCTTGATTTTGATCGATCAACTCACAAAATGGGTAGTCGTTCAAACGATGACAATTGGTCAATCGATTGAAGTCATCCCGAACTTGTTATACTGGACGTCCTACCGCAATAAAGGAGCGGCTTGGGGGATGTTAGAAGGACAGATGGCGTTCTTCTTTATCATCACCATACTTGTCGTTGCCGGACTCGTTTACTTCTTGCACAAAGAGGTGAACGGCTATCAACTCATCGGATATAGTGTCGGATTACTGTTGGCCGGTGCCATCGGTAACTTTATTGATCGTTTGTTCCGTGGCGAAGTCGTCGACTTTGTCGATACGTATCCGTTCGGATACAACTTCCCGATTTTTAACGTGGCTGATATGGCACTCACGTTTGGTGTCATCTTGATGGTCATCGGGATTTTATTTGAAGAAAAATTACACAAAGAAAGGGGACAATCGTAATGGAATCGTATACTTTTGTCGCCGATGAAAAGGCAAGGATTGATAAGTGGGTCAGTGACCGTGGTGAATGGTCACGCTCTCAAGTACAGGAATGGATCAAGACGGGAGCCCTCCTCGTCAACGGTAGTGCCGTGAAAGCGAACTACAAGCTTCAAGTGGGGGATGAAGTGGAAGTGAACGTGCCGGAAGCGGTCGAACTCGAAGTGTTGCCTGAAGACATCCCGCTCGAGATCGTCTTTGAAGACGAGGACGTCATCGTCGTCAACAAGGCACGCGGGATGGTCGTTCACCCTGCAGCTGGACACACGTCAGGGACGCTCGTCAATGCGCTACTTTATCATTGTGATGACCTCTCGGGTATCAACGGTGTCAAACGTCCAGGAATCGTCCATCGGATTGATAAGGACACGACGGGTCTTCTCATGGTCGCCAAAAATGACTTGGCCCATGAATCGCTGGCGAGCCAGTTGAAGGACAAGACCATCAAACGCGAGTATATCGCGCTCGTCCATGGCGAACTCGTCCACGAACTTGGAACGATTGAAGCACCGATTGGTCGCGATACGAATGATCGTCAGCGAATGACCGTGACGGACCGGAACGCAAAAGAAGCCGTGACGCACTTCCGTTTACTCGAACGTTATAAAGACTTCACGCTCGTGGAGTGTAAATTAGAGACTGGACGCACGCATCAGATTCGCGTTCATATGCGTTATATCGGTCATCCGCTCGCCGGTGACCCGAAATATGGTCCACGCCGCACGATTGATTTGGGCGGTCAAGCGCTCCATGCGGCAACACTCGGATTCCACCATCCACGTACGAAAGAATGGATGGAGTTTGAGGCACCATTACCAGAAGACTTTAATGCGGAACTCGCAAAATTAGATAAAATCGAGAAAACTCGTTGACTTCTGTCACGTTCCGATTTATAGTCTAGGAAGCATAACACCTTTAAACCCAGTCCAGAGAGGCTGTGAAAGGATTGTGACCGCGGTCACATGTACGTCAATTCAACCCCGGCATTCGTATGCCGTTTTTGATGAAGACTCCCTTTCCAGCCGGATGAGGGAGTCTTCTTTTTTAGTGAAGCTTGGAAGGAGGAATCACGTGAAACAATCAGTCATTTTAGATGAGTCAGCAATCCGTCGTGCTTTGACCCGAATCGCACACGAAATTATCGAGCGAAACAAAGGAATCGATGACGTCGTCCTCGTCGGAATCAAGACGAGAGGTGAGACGCTCGCTGACCGACTCGCTCGCCGAATCGAGGAGATTGAAGGCAAGCCGGTCGCACTCGGCAATCTCGACATCACCTTGTATCGCGACGATCTATCGAAGAAGTCGTTAGACCCTGAAGTCAAAGCGACGGAACTACCCCATGATATCAATGGAAAGACCGTCGTCCTCGTCGATGATGTCCTTTACACAGGTCGTACAGTTCGTGCCGCAATGGACGCGCTTGTCGACCATGGTCGTCCGGATTACATCCAACTTGCTGTCTTGATTGACCGAGGCCATCGGGAACTCCCGATTCGACCAGATTTTATCGGAAAGAACGTTCCGACGTCCAAGTCCGAGCAAGTCGTTGTGAGACTCAGTGAAGTCGACACGGCGGATGAAGTCACGATCCATCAGCAATAAACTCATACCTTTAAGGTGGTCCAGAGAGGCCAGGAAGGAGAATTCAATATGAAACAACCTGTTCTACACATCCACGAGCGTCCAGCTCACTTTCCACAATGGCTATTATTCAGCCTTCAACACGTCTTCGCCATGTTCGGAGCGACGATTTTAGTCCCGATTTTGACAGGATTAAATACATCGGTCGCCCTCGTCGCTTCCGGTGTGGCCACGCTCTCATTCTTAGCGATTACCCGCTTCAAAGTCCCAACATACTTAGGTTCAAGTTTTGCCTACATCGCCCCGATCATAGCGGTCAGCCAGCAATGGGGTGTCGAAGCCGCACTCTTCGGCGGAATCGTCGCCGGGTCTGTGTACGGTGTCGTCTCCTTGATCATCTATAAGACAGGCGTCAACTGGTTGCTCCGACTGCTCCCACCGGTCGTCGTTGGACCGGTCATCATGGTCATCGGACTCTCGCTCGCACCGGTCGCCATCGACATGTCGATGAATCAAGATGGTGCCTATAACGGGACGTTCATGACGATTGCCCTGCTTACACTTGGAATCACGATGCTTGCCATGACGAAACTGAAAGGTGTCTGGGGAGCGGTCCCAATCCTCTTTGGGATCGTGGGAGGATACGCAGTCGCAGCGGCATTCGGCATCATCGATTATTCGCCGATTCAACAAGCCAGCCTGTTCCAACTTCCTGACTTCACGATGGTGTTCGTCGACTACATGCCGATGTGGCAAGTCGGTGCCCTTCTCGCCATCGTTCCGGTCGCACTCGTCACGATGACGGAGCACATCGGAGATCAGATGGTCACGTCAAAAATTATCGGACGAGAAACGATGAAAGATCCAGGTCTCCATCGCACGCTACTCGGAGACGGAGTGGGAAAAGCCGTCGCCTCTGCACTCGGTGGACCACCATGTACGACTTACGGTGAGAACAACGGCGTCATGGCCATCACACGAGTCTACAGTGTCTACGTCATCGCTGGCGCAGCACTCATGGCCATCAGCTTCGGATTCCTCGGTCATATCGAAGCGTTCATCTCGACCATCCCGAACCCGGTCAAAGGTGGAATCTCGATCCTCTTGTTCGGTGTCATCGCCTCGAACGGATTACGGACGATGGTGGAGAGCAAAGTCGACTTGGCAGAAAAACGCAACTTGATCATCTCGTCGGTCATCCTCGTCATCGGACTCGGAGGTGCGATGGTTCAAATCGGGAGCTTCCCGGTACAAGGCATGGCACTCGCGACGGTCGTCGGCATTTTGTTGAACGCCATCTTACCGCATGAAGAAGACGACACAGCAGTCGAAGTCAACACAACTGAAGAAACGAAACAAGCAAGTAACTTTTAATTCGATCCCGTGAGGTCGGCAAAGTGAAGGCTCGTTTATTTGGGTGTACCCTGCCCAGATAAAGGCGTCCCTTCACATCGGTGAAGAGACGCCTTTTCTCTTTGCCTCTAATAAAAGGAGGAGACGAACATGAATACGATGCAAACAAACGTGAAACCGGTCAAACACTTCGTCAGTTTGGACACACTTTCCCTTGAAGAGATCATGGGCATGATTGAAGAATCATTGCGCTACAAGCAAGGTGATCTTCCTCCACTGTTTGACGGGAAGACCGTAGCGAACCTGTTCTTTGAAAACTCGACACGTACGAAAAACTCGTTTCAAATGGCCGAACGCCACTTGAACATGCAGGAGATTCCGTTCGATGTGACGACGTCATCGGTCACGAAAGGCGAGACGCTCTACGATACGTGTAAAACGCTCGAAGCCATCGGTGTGGATGCACTCGTCATTCGACATCCGGAAGCGGGCTATTATCACGAACTCATCGAAAAGTTGAATATCCCGGTGTTGAACGGAGGGGACGGGAGCGGGGAACATCCATCTCAATCGTTGCTCGACCTCGTTACCATCTTTGAAGAGTTCGGAACGTTCCAAGGATTGAACGTCGCCATCTGTGGTGACCTCGTCCATAGTCGGGTCGCTCGCTCAAACGCAAGCGTCTTGAAGCGCCTCGGAGCAAACGTGGTCGGTTGTAGTCCTGCCTCTTGGTGGGACGATTCGATGGGGCTAGAGCGAAAAGAACTCGATGACATCATAGGCGAATGTGACGTCATCATGTTGCTCCGTGTACAACACGAGCGCCATATCATGGGAGACGTCTTCTCGAAAGAAGAGTATCACACACAGTTCGGTTTGACGGTCGAACGCGTCGAGCGAATGAAGGCAGGCGCCATCATCATGCACCCGGCTCCGGTCAATCGGGATGTGGAGATTGCGGGAAGTCTGATCGAGCATGAACGGTCACGCATCTTCCCGCAAATGAAGAATGGGGTGTATGCCCGGATGAGCATCTTAAATCGAGCATTAGGAGGACAACAATGATACTTCAAAACGCGACATGGTATGACAAGGGAACGAAGCGTACGACATCCATTCAAGTGAAAGACGGAAAGATAAAATCACTCGACTATAAAGGGGAGACCGAGGGACAAGAAGTCCTCGATGCATCAGGCTATCTGCTCGCACCAGGACTCGTCGATGTCCACGTCCACTTGCGTGAACCAGGGGGCGAGGCGAAAGAGACGATTCAGACGGGGACGATGGCGGCAGCGGCAGGAGGATTTACGACTATCTGCTCGATGCCGAACACGAGACCGGTTCCTGACAATCGCGAAACAATGGACGTCCTCCTTCAAAAAATCGAACAAGATGCGGTCGTACGTGTGTTACCTTACGCCGCCATCACGAAACGACAGCTCGGGGAAGAACAGGTCGACATGGAATCGCTCGCAGATGCCTTCGCCTTCACGGATGATGGGGTCGGTGTCCAATCGGCGGCGATGATGCGACAAGCCATGCGTGAAGCGAAACGATTGAACAAAGCGGTCGTCGCCCACTGTGAGGACAATACGTTAAAGGCCGGGTCGGTCCACGAGGGCAAATTCAGTGAGGCGCATGGCATTCAAGGAATTCCGAGCCTTGCGGAGAGCATCCATATCGCTCGCGACGTTTTGATTGCTGAAGAGACAGGGTGTCATTATCATGTCTGTCACGTCTCATCCCGCCAATCGGTTCGTGTCATTCGGGATGCGAAACGAGCCGGCATCCACGTGACCGCAGAAGTGACGCCGCATCATCTCGTCTTGAGCGAGGACGATATCCCTGGGCTCGATGCAAACTTCAAGATGAACCCACCGCTCCGAAGCGAGGATGATCGACAGGCCCTCCTTGAGGGATTGTTTGACGGGACGATCGATATGATCGCAACGGACCATGCCCCCCATACAGTAGAAGAAAAAGCACAAGGGATAGAGCGGGCTCCGTTTGGAATTACCGGCTTCGAGACTGCCTTTCCACTTCTGTACACGACGTTTGTAAAAACGGGCGTCATGGAGGAGCATCAGTTGCTCGACTGGATGACGAAACGTCCGAGTGACGTATTCGGTTTATCGAGAGGAGAATTGAAAGTTGGGGTGGATGCGGACCTGATTCTCATCGATACGGAAACGTCTCGCACGGTCGTTCCTACGACATTTTACTCAAAAGGAAAGAATACACCGTTCGCAGGGAAAAAGCTTGTTGGATGGCCGGTCATGACGATGGTCGGCGGTGAAATTGTATATAAGGGGCGATTTGATGAAACGAACATTATGGCTTGAGGATGGAATGAATTTTGTCGGTAAAGGATTCGGGGCACCGGCTGATACGATGGGAGAAGTCGTTTTCCAGACAGGTATGACAGGATACCAAGAAATCTTATCAGATCCATCATACTGCGACCAAATGATTGTACTGACGAACCCATTGATTGGGAACTATGGTGTCAATCGTGAGGATTTTGAAACGACGATTCCGATGGCAAAAGCGTTAATCGTGAAAGAAGCATGCGATACGCCATCGAACTTCCGTTCAACGGCGACACTCGATGCGACACTCACCCGCTTCGGCATTCCGGGACTTTCGGATATCGATACACGGATGTTGACACGTCATTTACGAGCGAAAGGGGTCATGCGCGGTGTCCTCATCGATGGAGAGTTGACGTGGGACGAGGTACGAACCCGTTTTGATGAAGAATCGCCGAACGATCAAGTCGCACGCGTATCGACGAAGCGGACATATGTGAGTACGGGAGCTGGCCCTCGCATTGCTTTGATCGACTTCGGGGCGAAGCTTGGAATCATGCGCGAGTTGATGAAACGAGATTGTGAGGTCATCGTCTTCCCGCACGATGTGACGGCAGAGGACGTATTACGGTATGAGCCGGACGGCATCATGTTGTCAAATGGACCAGGAGATCCTAAAGACGTTCCGACGGCACTGCCGCTCATCGAGCAACTGATGCCGACGACACCGATGTTCGGGATTTGTCTCGGTCACCAACTGATTGCTCTCGCAAACGGTGCGAACACATTCAAGCTTCCGTTCGGACATCGTGGCGCGAATCATCCGGTGCTCGAGCTTGAGACCGGTGCCGTGACCATCACCTCTCAAAACCATGGATATGCGGTTGAGGAAACGTCACTGCTCGATACACCGCTCATCGTCACACACCGTGCGGTCAATGACGGAACGATCGAAGGGGTAAGACATCTCCATCACCCGACCTTCTCGGTACAGTATCATCCGGAGGCAGCACCGGGACCGTTCGACGCCAACGACTTATTTGACCGATTCATGCAACTCGTACAAGAAAACAAACAGAAAGTGGGAATTTGACATGCCAAAACGACCAGATATTCAGAAAATCCTCGTAATTGGATCAGGACCGATTGTAATCGGACAAGCAGCGGAGTTTGATTATGCTGGTACACAGGCATGTCTTGCCTTGAAAGAAGAAGGCTACGAAGTCATCCTCGTCAACTCGAATCCGGCCACCATCATGACAGATCCGACGACGGCGGACCGTGTCTATATCGAACCGCTCGAACCAGAATTCGTCGAGCGAATCATCCGGCAGGAACGTCCGGATGCACTCCTTGCCACGCTTGGCGGGCAGACGGGTTTGAACTTGGCTTTTGAACTCGACAAACGGGGCGTCTTGCGGGATTGTGGCGTGGAACTTCTTGGAACAAAATTGTCTGCGATCGTTCAGGCGGAGGACCGGGAACAGTTCCGTAACTTGATGTTCGAACTCGGTCACGGTGTACCTGAAAGTGAGATTGTCCATACGCTCGAGTCTGCCTGGGGATTTGCGGAACGGATCGGATACCCGATCATCATCCGACCTGCGTACACGCTCGGGGGAACTGGTGGCGGGATTGCCCATGACCGGGAATCGTTCGAGCAAATCGTTGAATCTGGATTAAAGGCGAGTCCTGTTACGCAAGTCTTGTTGGAGAAATCGATTGCCGGGATGAAAGAAGTCGAGTTCGAGGTCATGCGTGACTCGAGTGACCAAGCCATCATCGTCTGTGCGATGGAAAACTTTGACCCGGTTGGAGTCCACACCGGTGACTCGATCGTATTCGCCCCTACGCAGACGCTATCAGATCGGGATTATCAGATGTTACGCAGCGTCTCGCTCGATATCATTCGGGCACTCGGTATTGAGGGTGGGTGTAACATCCAATTCGCACTCGACCCAGACAGTTTCACGTACTATGTCATCGAAGTGAATCCACGTGTTTCACGGAGCTCAGCGCTCGCATCAAAAGCGACAGGCTATCCGATTGCCAAGCTTGCTGCGAAAGTCGCTGTCGGTTACAAGTTGTCAGAACTAAAAAACCCGGTCACAGAGACGAGCTACGCCTCGTTCGAACCGGCGCTCGATTACGTCGTCGCTAAAATCCCACGCTTCGCCTTCGATAAGTTTGAGTCCGCGGATCGCCGCTTAGGCACACAAATGAAGGCAACGGGTGAGGTCATGGCCATCGGTCGGAATTTAGAAGAGGCTCTGCTAAAAGCGGTTCGCTCGCTTGAACTGGGTATGGAAGAACTCCACCTTCCACAACTTCAAGCACTAGACACAGAACAGCTCGAGAATGGACTCATTCATCCGACAGACGAGCGTTTGTTCATCGTCTATGAGGCCCTTCGTCGCGGATACACGGTAGAAACGCTACACCAACTGACAAAAATCGATCGATTCTACTTACAGAAATTGAACCGGATCTGGCAGGCAGAGCAACAACTGATCAAGGAGCCGTTGACGTCAGAACGTCTACTGGATGTGAAACGTCTAGGGTTCAGTGATGTGGCAATCGCCCGTATGCTGTCGATGGATACAGAAGCGGTTCGCACGAAACGGAAAGAATGGAGCATTCGTCCCGTCTATAAGATGGTCGATACGTGTGCGGCCGAGTTTGCTTCTGAGACACCATACTTTTATGGGACATATGAAGTGGAGAACGAAGCGGTGAAGACAGACCGGGAGTCCATCCTCGTCCTTGGATCAGGTCCGATTCGAATCGGACAAGGTGTCGAGTTCGACTATGCGACCGTTCACTCAATCGAAACGATTCGAGATGCAGGATATGAAGCCATCATCATCAACAACAACCCAGAAACGGTCTCGACAGACTTCTCCATCTCCGATCGATTGTACTTCGAACCGTTGACGACAGAAGACGTATTAGAGGTCATCGAGAACGAAAACCCGCTAGGTGTCATCGTCCAATTCGGTGGACAGACTGCCATTAACTTGGCGGCATCGTTAGAAGCGAACGGCGTGAAAATTCTTGGGACGACGCTGGAAGATATCGACCGTGCCGAAGACCGAAAGGCGTTCGAAGCCACATTGTCAGCGGAACGATTGGCTCAACCACCAGGAAAGACTGCGACAAACGTGGAAGAGGCTGTCACATGTGCGAATGAGCTCGGCTATCCGGTACTCGTTCGACCATCGTACGTCCTCGGTGGACGGGCGATGGAAATCGTGTATGAACAGTCAGAGCTCGAGCGGTACATGCGACATGCGGTCATCGCCTCGAAAGATCGACCGGTTCTCATCGATCGCTACTTGACAGGAATTGAGATTGAAGTCGATGCCATCTGTGACGGGACGGACGTCTACATCCCAGGGATCATGGAGCATATCGAACGTGCCGGCGTACACTCAGGCGATTCCATTGCCGTCTATCCGCCTCAACGACTCAGTGAAGAACTGAAACAAAAAGTCGTCGATTATACAATCAAGTTAGCGAAAGCGTTCCGCATCAAAGGCCTTCTCAACATCCAGTTTGTCTATGCGGATGACCTGTATGTGATCGAGGTAAACCCACGTGCGAGTCGGACGGTCCCATTCATCTCGAAAGTAACGGGGTTACCGGTCGCACGGATTGCAACACAAACGATTCTTGGGACGAGTTTAAAAGAACTAGGTCTTGGGACAGGCATTCATCCTGAGTCGGACAGTATTTCGGTCAAAGTACCGGTCTTCTCGTTCGCGAAATTGAAAGAGGTAGACCCATCGCTCGGTCCCGAGATGAAGTCGACAGGAGAGGTCATGGCGACAGACCGGACGCTCGAAAAAGCGCTCTATAAAGGGCTCGTTGCAGCAGGGATGAACATCGCCTTGAAAGGGAACGTGCTCATGACGATTGCCGACCATGACAAAGACGAGGCCATCGCCTTGGCGAAACGATTTGACCGCCTCGGTTTCCGCCTCATGGCAACGAGTGGGACGGCTGATAGTCTTGAAGTGGAACAGATGCGTGTTCGTCGAGTCGGGAAAATTCAAGAAGACGGTGAGACGATGCTCAGTGTGATCGAGCGGGGAGACGTCGACTTGATCATCAATACGACGAGCCGCGACGCACTCGTCACGAAAGACGGGTTCTTGATTCGAAGAACGGCCGCCGAACAGGGCACGCTTTGCCTGACCTCGCTCGATACGGTCGAAGCCTTGTTACAAGTCATTGAAAGCCTGTCGTTCCAGACGGTCAGCATCCCGGCATTCACAACGTTCGGGGTGATGGTATGAGACATGACGTGACGATTGTGAGCAACCGGCAAATCGCCAAAGCGACGATGGAAATGAAAGTACGTTGCCCTGGGGTGGAGGTCGCCCCTGGGACATTCTTTCACATCAAGACGTCCGGTCTGTTACGTCGGCCGTTATCGGTGGCGAACGTCGAGGGGGACGAAATCACCTTCTTATACAAAGTGATTGGGGAAGGGACAACTGAGCTGGCAGGGAAACGAGTGGGGGACACGCTAGACGTCCTTGGTCCGCTCGGGAACGGTTTTCCACTGGCGCAACATGGAAAGCGAGTCGTCCTGGTCGGAGGTGGGATTGGGGTCCCACCGCTTTACTACGTCAGACGTCGACTACATGAGATGGGGATTGAAACGATTGCAATTCTCGGGTTTGATTCAAAAGAAAGCGTCTTTTATGAAGAAGCCTTTCGTGAACTTGGTGAGACGATCATCACGACAGTAGACGGTACTCACGGGGAGCTTGGCTTCGTCACTGGCCCCCTCGCACGCATCCAAGCCGATGTGTTGTTCAGTTGTGGTCCGGAAGCGATGTTAAAAGCAGTCGCCGCTTCACCAATTCCTGAACGATATCTCTCGATCGAGAATCGGATGGGTTGTGGCATAGGTGCTTGTTTTGCCTGTGTCTGTCAAGCGCCGGACGGCTATGTGAAAGTCTGTAGTGACGGTCCGGTATTCAATGCGGAAGAGGTGCTGTTATGAGATTGAATGTCGAGTTACCAGGTCTTCGTTTAAAAAATCCAATCATTCCGGCTTCCGGATGTTTCGGATTTGGGGAGGAATTCGCGAAGTTGTACGACCTCTCGATTTTGGGAGGGATCATGATCAAGGCAGCGACGGAGGAGTCGAGATTCGGTAATCCGACCCCACGTGTTGCCGAAACGGCACAGGGTATGCTCAACGCGATCGGTCTTCAAAATCCGGGAGTCGATGCGATCATCGAAGAAAAGTTACCATTTCTCTCGACGTTCGACACGGAAATCATCGCCAACGTTGCCGGTTCGACGCCAGATGAATACGTGGAAGTCGCCCGTCGAATCAGTGCCGACCCGACGATTAAAGCCATTGAATTGAACATCTCGTGTCCGAACGTGAAATGTGGAGGCATGCAGTTTGGGACGGACCCGGTGATGGCCGCAGAACTTACACGACTCGTCAAAGCGGCTTCAAGTAAGCCGGTCTATGTCAAACTGTCTCCGAACGTCACGTCAATCACCGACATGGCGCGAGCCGTCGAAGCAGCCGGGGCGGACGGCTTGACGATGATCAACACACTCGTAGGGATGCGAATCAATATCGAGACAGGTCGACCGATTTTAGCGAACCAAATCGGTGGGTTATCCGGTCCAGCCATCAAACCGGTAGCGGTCCGGATGGTGTATGAAGTCGCACAAGCGGTCGACATTCCTATCATCGCCATGGGCGGGGTTCGGACGGTCGACGATGTGCTCGAGTTTATTTACGCGGGGGCTTCTGCCGTTGCCGTCGGGACGGCGAACTTTGAAAATCCATACGTCTGTCAGGAAATCATTGAAGCGTTACCGGCACGACTTGATTCACTCGGAATCGAACATATTTTGGATGTGAGGGGGAAGGCCTATGCGCAACTTGTATCTCGCCCTTGACGTGGAAACGCGGGACGAAGCGTTTCATTTGTTAAAACGATTTTCAAACCGACCGGCTGTCAAAGTCGGGATGGAACTCTTTTATCGGGAAGGCGCACGCTTTGTCGAAGAATTGGTCGACGAGGGTTATCCGGTCTTTCTAGATGTGAAAGTACACGATATCCCGGAGACGGCACGCCGTACGATGCGACAAATCGGAAAGCTCGGGGTGGCTGTGACGAATGTCCACACATTAGGCGGCGAAAAGATGATGCGTTATGCGTTAGACGGGTTACGTCAGGCAAACGATACGACTCGATTGATCGGGGTCACACAGTTGACGTCGACAGATGAACGAATGATGCAGACAGAGCTCGGGATTGCTGGACGACTCGATCTAGCCGTTCTCAGACAAGCGACACTTGCGAAGCAGGCAGGACTTGACGGAGTAGTCGCATCCGTTCAAGAAGCGAAAGCGATTCATCAAAAACTAGGGAACACGTTCATGACGGTCACACCTGGCATCCGACTCGGTGCAACCGAGGATGATCAAGTCCGTATCGCGACGCCACAGGAAGCGAGATTGGCGGGCGTTCACTCAATTGTCGTCGGCCGACCGATTACACGTGCGACTGATCCGATGGCCATGTACGACCAATTTATGAAGGAATGGGGACAAATGAATGAAACAAATCGCTGAGGCACTTTTACAGATTGAAGCCGTCACACTATCACCGACTGAGCCGTATACATGGTCGAGCGGATTGAAGAGTCCGATCTACTGCGACAATCGACTCACACTCAGTTATCCGAAAGTGCGTCAAGTCATCGTCGATGGATTGGTGAAGTCAGTGAATCCGACCGATGTCGATGTGATCGCAGGGACGGCCACGGCAGGTATCCCTCACGGGGCATTGCTCGCTGACCGACTCGGGCTTCCATTCATTTATGTCCGTTCGAGTGCAAAAGGGCATGGGAAAGGCAATCAAATTGAAGGAAGACTCGAGGCAGGCGCTCGAGTACTCGTCATCGAGGATTTATTGTCGACCGGGATGTCGAGTATCGATGCGGCGAAGGCGATTCGTCAGGCGAGTGGTGACGTCATTGGGATTCAAGCCATCTTCTCGTACGAATTACCGGTTCTTCAGAAGAATCTAAGCGATGCAGATCTGACGGCAACATCGTTGACAACGTTCTCAGAATTGATTGAAGTGGCAGAGAGTACGGGCGTTCTAAACCGTTCGGAGCTCGATTCGCTTCGCGACTGGCAAGAAGATCCTCGTGCCTGGAGCGACCTCGTCACCTCTTAAGAATCCACCTTCGGGCGGATTCTTTTTCGATTCGGCATATGTCATACTTCATGGTAAAATAACGGAAGTGATTCGAAAAGGAGAGGCATATGGCGTATTCAAGAAGCAAAGAGAAGACATGGAACGCACGATTTCGTGCAATTCCAAAACATCGTAAAGTCGCCTTCGGTCTCGTCTTGATAATCATCCCAGCGCTCTTTTTAGTGAATTTATTTGTGTTCAGCCATTTATTAGCGCTAGGAGACCAGTATGAAGACCGATATCAAATGAAGAAATTGCGACTCGAAACAGACCATGGGAATGTGGAATTCGTTCGTAGTCCAAATGAAAAGGTACAGATTGAAGTGATGCAGACTAATTCGAAAGAACGCCGCATCAAAGTCAAGTCAGTCGGGGATACCATCTACGTCGTCGAGCGATATGGATGGTTCAGCTATTTCGGAAGTCGAGCGAGCGATGAACCGTCGCGCTATAAAATTAAAGTCGCTTTGCCGAGCTCGATGACATCGGTTCATCTGGGAGCGGAGCAGGTGACAGGACAAGGATTAAATGCGAAGACGATTGTTATGGATGTGAATGCCGTCAATTTGAAACAGATTGATAGTGATCGTCTACGGATTGAATCGAAAAGCGATACGACTATCGAATCGGCACGACTTGTGAACGGTGACATTCGCTCTTATCGTCATGCGACCGTCAGCGATGTTGTCGTCAATCAAGCGATGACCATCCAAACGGAAGCTGGGACGCTTAGTTACGCGCCGAAACATGCGACAGGACAAGTGAACGTGACGACGACCGGAAAAGTCTCGAGTAGCGACCGTTACGAAGAAGTCGAACCGGGTGTGTATCAATTGTCGACATCGAATCGACCGGTGGTGGAACTGATTTCTGAGACAGGAAAGGTCGAACTCAAATGAATGGACAACGATACATCCCGAAAATCGGGTTACGTACGTTAAAAACTGGAATTGCCGTCGCCATCACCGTCGCCATCTCGTGGTATATCTTCGGGATTTATTCAGGGATGGGAGCCATCGCAGCAGTTGTGGCGATGCAACCGACCGTCAAGCGATCGTCTAAAATCGTATTCAGTCGCATATTCGGAACGGTCGTCGGTCTTATGTGCGGGCTCTTCATCGTCTATTTGTTCGGTGTCAATCCGCTCTCGATTGGATTAGCCGTCATCGTTTCGCTCACGCTTAACACGACGTTCGATAAAACCCACATGTCGACGTATGCGGCATTTGCCATCGTCATGATGCTCGAAAGTCCTACATCGGACTTCTTCCATTATGCGTGGACCCGTTCTCTATTAACGGCGGTTGGTGTATTCGTTTCACTCGGTGTCAATTACGCGTTCATGCCTCCTCGTTATGAGGACCGGTTATTGAACGAGGTACGTAAGACTTCTTCTTACTTGTTCCATCACTGGCGAGAGCTCGTCGGTTCCCCGGCAGAGCTGCTAGAAACGCGAGCCCGCATCCTTGGCCATCAGGAGCTTCATATGATGCTCCAAGAGGACATGAAAGTGACGAACGTCAAATTGAAATATATGACGATCAAACAATACCGTTTGTTGATTCACCTTGAAGACAAGCTGGTCTTGTTGCTAGAGAGCCTCGCCGAGCATCGAGAAGCTTTCCTGTTGATGAGCGAGGAAGAGCGTCAGGCATTTGAGTCAGAATTTTTATATTTACTAGCGCATCATCACGACATTCTCTATACATGTGACAAGCCCTATTCGCTCTTCAAACTTCCACATGAAGATTTATCCGTTTCAGAAATTTTACACGGGCATTTGCTCGACTATCATGAACAGCTCGAGGCGTTTAAGCATGATCCGAAAATCTGAACTCTATACGTAGAAGACCCGCCATGATCATGACGGGTCTTCATGTTTACGATTGTTTCAATGACTTCATCAATTGCTCATCCGGAGTCACGTAGACGGTCTGTTGATCTGTATAGATGACAAATCCCGGTTTCGCACCGCTCGGTTTTTTCACGAAACGGGCGCGTGTGTAATCGACAGGCACGCCACTTGATGCGCGTGCTTTCGAGAAGTAGGCGGCGACTGATGCGGCTTCTAGTAATGTCGTCTCGTCTGGTTCCGTCGAGCGGATAATCACGTGAGACCCAGGAATATCTTTGACATGAAGCCATATCTCATCACGTCGTGCGAACTTGAACGTCAGATGGTCGTTTTGCGTATTGTTCTTCCCGACAAAGAATTCTGTTCCGGTCGAGGACGTGTACGCTTCAAGCGAAATTTTCGGATTTGCTTTTTTCTTTTGACGTTTTTGACGGATGTAGCCTTCTTCTGCAAGCTCCTCGCGAATCTCAAGAAGATCGGACGGGGAAGCGACGTCGAGTTGGGCGATGAGCGTCTCTAAATATTCGATTTCTGCATCGTTCAACTCCATCTGTTTCTTCACTTCGACTTTGGCTACTTTTAGTTTGTTGTATTTCTTATAGTATTGCTGCGCATTCTCATTCGGTGTTTTGAGTGGGTCGAGCGGAATGGAGAGGATTGCACCGTTCTCGTCATAATAATCGACGACTTCGGCGACACGCATCCCTTTCTCGAGTTGGAATAGATACGTCGTCAACAGCTCGCCGTATTTTTGTAACTCATCCGCCCGCTCCGTCGCCTTCATGTCGTCTAAGAGACGACGCTGTTTTAATTGATTCTTTTCGAGTTCTGATTTAAGGAGACGTTCGACATCGTGCGCTTGTTGTCTCACACGGTCACGGTTCGCTTTTTCATAGTAGAAACGGTCGAGCACTTCTTTACTCGATTCATACGTTTCCTCGGTTTCGATGTCCCCGGCTGTCAATGCAATCGGAGCGAATCGTTCTTTACCATTCGCAAGTTGTTGGAAAACGTAGGGACCATCGAGTTGACGAAGGACGTTCTCAAATGCTTGCTGTAAGGAATCTCGATTCGGCGTTTTTGCGAGATGAACCACTTCCTGTGCGATTTGCGGACTGACACCGGCGAACGTGGAGACTATCTGTTTATCGAGCTTGCCGGCGTTCCAATCGATTCGTTTCAATCCTTCTGTCATCTCGGTCAATGGATCGAACTTATGTTGTTCCGGAGGAAGGAGATAGTCACTACCCGGCATGATGGTCCGATACGTGTTTTGAGAAGGAGGTAGATGCTTGATTGCATCTAATATTTTGCCTTCTTCCGTCGTCAAGACGACGTTCGAGTGGCGCCCCATCAATTCGATGTATACTTTCTTCGATTCTTCATCGCCGAGCTCGTTACGAGAGCGGACCGATATGACGATGACACGGTCCCTTCCGATTTGTTCGACCGCCGTGATGAATCCACCTTCCACATGTTTGCGGAGCATCATGCAAAACATCGGCGGTTCTTGTGGGTTTTTAATCGGTGTATCCGTCAACTGAAGACGGGCATACATCGCGTTTGCTGATATCAAGAGTTGCGCGTTCTGACGATTCGAGCGAATTTGAAGCATCAAATCGAGCGAATACGGTTGATGTACCTTGTTGATTCGCCCTCCGACGAGCGATTGTAATTCTTGTACGACACGATATGTCATTAATCCATCATAAGCCAATGATCTCATCACCTTTGTTCATTTTCTGTCTCTACGTTATCAGAAAAACAGAAAATATGGTACGATGGAGTAGGAAATCCGAACTTCTTCTTGCCGGGACAATTGATTGACTGCTATTATAATTAAATGTGATGTTAGAAGATGGAGGGCTTGCAGTGAATTTTAAAGAACGAGGATTATTAATCGTTTTGTCTGGACCGAGCGGTGTCGGAAAAGGGACCGTTTGCCGTGCTCTTCGCGAGGAAGAGGACAACAACCTTCAATATTCGGTGTCGGCGACGACCCGAAAACCACGTGAAGGGGAAGTTGAAGGAGTGCATTACTTCTTCAAATCGAGAGAAGAGTTCGAACGGATGATCGAACAAAAAGAACTGCTTGAACATGCCGAATTTGTCGGTAACTATTACGGGACGCCTGTAGAGTGGGTGCGTGAAACGCTCGAAAGCGGCCAAGATGTCATTCTTGAAATTGAGGTGCAAGGGGCGTTCCAAGTGAAGGAACTTCTCCCAGAAGCCGTCTTTTTATTCTTGGCACCACCAAGTCTTCAAGAACTTCGCAATCGTCTCATCGGACGAGGCACGGAGTCAGAAGAAGTCATTAAGCAACGCCTGCTCGTCGCGCGTGAAGAAATCGAGTTGATGGACGCCTACGATTATGTCGTCACGAACGACGAGGTCGACAAAGCCATCGATCGAATTAAAGCGATCGTGACAGCCGAGCATTGTAAACGTGAACGTGTTGCGTCACTCTATAAAAAAGCCATGATGGAGGTCATTTAATGTTATACCCTTCGATTGATGCCTTACAACGTACTATCCCGTCAAAATACACGATCGTTACGGTCGCTGCAAAACGGGCGCGTCAGATTCAAGATGGAAAAGCACCGAAAGTCGCCGAGCCAAAATCATATAAGCCGGTCGGTCAAGCGTTAGAAGAACTATTTTCGGGTGATACGACAATCATCGTGAACGAAAAAAACAACGGATGAAGTGTGACCCAAGTCGTTTGCGACTTGGGTCTCATTGTCTATAAGGGGGAGTTTGGGAATGGTGAAGGATCGTACTATTTTATTATGTGTGAGTGGTGGCATCGCCGCCTACAAGGCGTGTGCGCTCACATCGAAATTGGTTCAAGCCGGAGCGAATGTTCGCGTCGCGATGACGAAATCGGCGGAACAATTCGTAGGTCAGACGACCTTCCAGGCGCTCAGTCGCAACCCGGTCTATACGGACGTTTTCGAAGAGCATGACCCGACAAAGATTGCTCATATCGATGTCGTCGACTCGAGCGATTTGATTGTCGTGGCTCCGGCGACGGCAAATACGATCGCAAAATTGGCGAACGGGATTGCGGATGACTTCATTACGACGTCCGTTTTGGCTGCGAAATGCCCGGTCATCATCTCACCGGCGATGAATGTGAACATGCTCGAACATCCTGCCACTCAGCGGAACATCGAGACGTTAAAATCATACGGCTATCAGTTGATTGAACCCGGTGTCGGCAACTTGGCTTGCGGATGGATTGGCGGGGGACGTCTGCCCGAACCGGAAGACTTAGTTCGCATCATCGAAAGCCAATTCGTTCCGAAACTATATCTTGGAAAAGATGTCTTGATCACGGCTGGCCCGACTATCGAACGCATCGACCCCGTCCGTTACTTATCCAATGATTCGTCAGGGAAAATGGGCGTCGCACTCGCTGAGGTGGCTCGTGACATGGGTGCCCATGTCACGCTCGTCCACGGGCCGCTCCAAGTTCCTGTCCCGGAAGGCGTGACAGCGGTTCCCGTCAAGTCAAGTGAGGAGATGCTGCGCGAAGTGACAAGCCGTTTTGAGGATTCAGACCTCGTCGTGAAATCAGCGGCAGTTGCGGATTATCGTCCAAAAACGATTCATTCGGAAAAACATAAAAAAGTCCACGGTCCACTTACGATTGAACTTGAAGAAACGACAGACATTTTAAAATCACTCGGTGAGAAGAAGACCCATCAAGTGTTGGTCGGATTTGCTGCTGAGACGGAACGACTCGAGGAGCACGCGGCAGCTAAGCTGAAGCGAAAAAACGTCGATTACCTTGTGGCGAACGATGTGTCTGGCAGTGACGTCGGATTCGGGGCGGACGACAATGAAGTCGTCTTGTTCCAAGCTGACGGGACGTCACTTAGACTTCCGAAACAATCGAAGAAAGCGTTGGCGTTCGAGTTGCTCACACATTTTAAGGAAGCGGTCCAATGATTGCACATGTACATGTCGATGCACCGGTGATCACGATTGACCGTCCGTTTGATTATGAAGTACCTGAACAATTTGAAGCTTTGATTGAACCGGGCATGCGCGTCTCCGTCCCATTCGGCTCACGACGTCTCCTCGGAATCGTTGTTGGTACGTCAGATGGGATGAGGGAAGGATTGAAACCGTTAGAAGCGCTGTTAGATGAAGAGTCTTCACTCACTGACGAACTGCTCGCTTTATCCATCCATGTGAAAGAGACGACACTTTGCTTTCGTTCATCCGCCTTGCTTGCGATGCTTCCGGCCGCGCTCAAGGTCAGTTATGACAAAGAAATCAAAGAAGGACAAGTCCCTGATGGGGTCCGTCTCGGAACGCATTTATCAGAGTATCCGAAAGAAGTTCAGTCAGTCATTCTAGGACTCGCTAAAAAAGGGGAGCTGACCTTAGCACCCGTCTTAAAAGAAAAGAAGACCGTTAAGACCGACGTCGTCGTCGAACTCCTCGATGCGACAGTCGTCTCGAAACGTGCGAAAAAACAACTAGAAGCGGTCCGCCAACTTGAGGAGACCCCACGCATGTATTGGTCGGCACTTCGCCAAATTGGGCTGACTCGCCCACAACTGCAGAAACTTGCGGAACTCGGAGCGGTTCGATTGACCGAGGTCGAGTTGAATCGTGACCCGTACGCGACAATCGAGCAAGTCGAGGAATCGGTTCAATTGAACGACAGTCAAGCCAACGCGGTTCGGGCCATTCATGAGGCTGACGCGGGTGAGACGTTACTCGTCCACGGTGTGACGGGAAGCGGGAAGACCGAAGTCTATTTAGAGTCAATCGGACAAGTCATCGATGAAGGGAAACAAGCCATCTTACTCGTTCCCGAAATCAGTTTGACTCCGATGATGGTCAAACGCTTCAAACGTCGTTTCGGCAATCGGGTCGCCGTGCTGCATAGCGCTCTGTCTAAAGGTGAGAAGTACGACGAGTGGCGTAAGATTAAACGAAATGAAGTCGACGTCGTCGTTGGTGCCCGTTCTGCAATCTTTGCCCCGCTCGACCGACTCGGTCTCATCATCTTAGATGAAGAGCACGAGACGACGTACAAGCAAGAGGAAAATCCTCGTTATCATGCGCGCGATGTTGCCATCTGGCGGTCACGCTATCATGGGTGTCCCGTCGTGTTGGGCAGTGCGACACCCTCCCTCGAGTCCTACGCCCGAGCGCAAAAGGGTGTGTATCGCTACTTACACTTGAAAGAACGGTACGGTGGAGAGATGCCACCGGTCCACATTATCGATATGCGCCGTGAATTGGCGAAAGGCAATACGACGATGTTCTCGGAAGAATTGTTCCAAGGGATTCTCGACCGGATCGAGAAAAAAGAGCAGTGCGTCATTTTATTGAACCGTCGTGGATTCACGACGTTCGTCATGTGCCGGGACTGCGGGGAAGGCATGACATGTCCGCATTGTGCCGTCAATTTGACATATCATCAATATGGAGATCGGTTGAAGTGTCACTACTGCGGTTACGAGGTCGGTATGCCTTCGACGTGTCCATCCTGCAATAGTAAGAAAATCAAACAGTTCGGGTCGGGCACACAAAAAATCGAGACGGAACTGTTGAACCGGATTCCAGAAGCGCGCATCATCCGAATGGACCAGGATACGACGTCTCGAAAAGGTTCACATGAGCAGTTGTTGCGTCGTTTCGAAGAAGGGGAGGCCGACATCTTACTTGGCACGCAGATGATTGCCAAGGGGCTCGACTTCCCAAACGTCACCCTCGTCGGGGTACTCGCGGCGGATGCGACACTCGGGATGCCTGACTTTCGGGCGACCGAACGCACCTTCCAACTTGTCACGCAAGTGGCAGGAAGAGCCGGGCGCGGAAAACTTCCGGGTGAGGCGTTCGTCCAAACGTATAACCCGGACCATTATGTGATCGAGACTGCGAGTGAACATGATTATGAGACATTTTTCGCCAAAGAGATGGGACTCAGACAAGTCGGAAATCATCCTCCTTACTGGTTTTTAACGCTCGTCACGTTTTCGGCGGAAAATCCCCTTGTCGCCAAGGCCGAGGCAGAATTGTTCGCATCAGACTTTTTACAAGCGCACGTGGAGAATAGTCGCTTGAATGGACCGATGCCGGCACCGTTATCGAAATTGAAGAACGCCTATCGTTATCAAGTATTCATTAAAACAAAACAACCCGAAGCACTCTATGTGGAGCTGGCACGATTACAGCAAGCGAGAGCCAAAGCAATCAGCAAGAAAGAATATCAAATGAGTATCGATGTGAACCCATACGTATTCATGTGAGGTGGAGAGACATGTATAAAGTAGTAGAAGTACCTAATGACATTTTGCGCGTAACGTGCGAACCGGTGACAAAGTTTGATAAAAAATTGCGTCAGACTGTCGACCGATTGTTTGATACGATGTATGAGTATGACGGAGTTGGTGTCGCGGCACCGCAAGTCAATTTGAACCAGCGGCTCGCGGTCGTCCATACCGATGATGAGACGGGACCGCTCGTCTTGATCAACCCGGAAATCATTGAAACATCCGGTCGAGAAGTTGGACTAGAGGGATGTTTGAGCATCCCAGGCGAATTCGGATTCGTGGAACGACACGAGTCGATCGTCGTCAAGAATCAAGATTTGAAAGGGCGGACACATACGATTCAAGCGAGCGGCTTTTTCGCTCGTGCGATTCAACATGAGATGGATCATTTGGATGGCGTCTTGTTCACAGACAAGCTCGCCGTCCCGAACCCTGGAAAAGACAAACGCATCGTCTTCATGGGGACGCCGACGTTCGCCGTATCGGTACTTGAGCGACTGCTTGAAGAAGGATACAATATCGTAGGTGTCGTATCGCAACCGGATAAACCGGTCGGGCGAAAACGTGAACTTAAGCCGACTCCAGTAAAAGAGTGTGCGCTTCGTCACGGTATTCCCGTGTTGCAGCCTGAAAAAGTGCGCACAGACTATGCAGAAATTTTAGAGCTGAAGCCTGATTTGATTGTGACGGCGGCGTACGGACAAATCGTGCCGACCGCCTTACTAGAAGCCCCGCCTCACGGAGCCATCAACGTACATGCCTCCCTCCTTCCGAAATATCGCGGAGGTGCCCCGATCCATCAAGCCATTCTTGATGGGGAGTCGGAGACAGGTGTGACGATCATGTACATGGTCGACAAGTTAGATGCAGGTGACATGATTGCCAATACCATCGTACCTATCGAAGAGACGGATACAGTCGGGTCTTTATTTGATAAACTGGCTGTAGCAGGAAGCGATCTTCTCATCCGTACGCTTCCGGCCTTCTTGGAAGGGTGGATTGAGGCGGTGCCTCAAGACGAGCGAGACGTGACGTTTGCTCCGAACATCAGCCGTGAGCGTGAACAGATTGATTGGACGAAGCATGGCGAGTCCATCTACAACCATATTCGAGGAATGAATCCATTCCCGACGGCCTATTCAACGCTTGAAGGCGAACGAGTGAAATTGTTCATGGGAGAAAAAACGACAGGAACGGGACAGTCGGGAGAAGTCATTCGTCTGGAAGAAGACGGATTTGTCGTGGCGACAGGGAACGACGTCGCAATCAAAGTGACCGATTTGCAACCCGCAGGTAAGAAACGGATGGATGGTGCAACCTTCATGCGTGGCGCCGGACAAAAGCTACGGATTGGCGACCGATTAGGAGGAACTCATGAACGTACGTGAAGCAGCGCTTGATACGCTGATGAAAATTGAACAGGGCGGCGCGTATTCGACGATTGCCGTCAATGATACATTGAAACAAAAAAAAGTTGCCCCAAAAGATGTCGGTCTCTATACCGAACTCGTATATGGGACGCTCAGTCGCAAAGGGACGCTCGATTATATTTTGAAAGACCGGATCCGTTCGCCGAAGAAGCTAGACAAGTTTGTCCTCCCGCTTCTTCGGATGAGCGTTTATCAACTCTTCTATCTTGATAAAGTACCCGACCGGGCCGTCCTACACGAGGCGGTCGAAATCGCGAAAAAACGAGGTCATCACCTCGGAACGAGCAAATTCGTAAACGGGGTGTTACGAAATGTGCTTCGGGAAGGGTTTCCGGACTTTAGTGGCTTGACCGATGCAGAACGAATCGCCATAGAGCACAGTCATCCGGAATGGCTCGTATCAGATTGGATTGAGTTATATGGTGTGGAAACTGCAGAAGCGATTTGCCGATTAAACAATGAACCTGCTCCTGTTACGATTCGGGTCAACCGAAAGCGTATTTCAGTGGATGAGATGATGAACCGGTTGGCTGACGCTGGCGTCATGACGTCACGTTCTGAACTATCTGCTGATGGACTTGTCGTAGAGTCTGGCAATGTCCATGCGACCCCGTTTATCGAGGAAGGTCTTCTATCGATTCAAGATGAGAGCTCCATGATTGTCGCGGATGCACTCAACGTGTCGAAAGACGATGTCATCCTAGACGCATGTGCCGCGCCAGGCGGCAAGGCGATGCATACGGCAGAGCGAATGCAAGGTGGATCGCTCACCGCGCTTGACCTTCATCCACATAAAGCAAAATTGATTGATCAACAAGCCAAACGTCTACACATCAATGGAGTGACCGCACTTGCCCTTGATGCTCGTTTAGCAGGTGAACGGTTTGAAGAAGAAAGCTTTGACCGGATTCTTTTAGATGTCCCTTGTTCGGGCCTTGGCGTCATTCGTCGAAAGCCGGATATTAAATGGACGAAGGACAAAGCTCAACTCGAAAACTTACCAAAGATACAAAGACAAATCATTGATGCCGTATTGCCACTGCTCAAACCAGGTGGTACGCTAGTTTACTCGACATGTACAATCGACCCGTCTGAAAATGAGACGCAGGCTGACTATATTCTGTCGAAAGGGTTGATGTGGGACGAAACGCTCAAAGGTCGTCTCCCACAATCTGTTCGTCCGATGATGGAATCGGACCGTGCTGAACTAAATTTATTACCGACGACATTCGGGACCGACGGCTTCTATATCGCCGCATTTAAGAAAGAGGTATAAAACATGAATCCAAAAGCAGTAGAAAAGAATCCACTCGTAGGCGCAAAACCGTCACTCTATTCGTTGACGTTTCCAGAACTTGAGGCATGGGTGATCGAGGCAGGAGAAAAGGCATTCCGTGCGAAACAATTATATGATTGGATGTACGTCAAACGGGTCACGACTTTTGATGATATGACCAACGTTCCGAAAGCGCTTCGCGACAAATTAGAGGCATCGTTCCAATTGACGACGTTAAAAGAATTGGTCAAGCAGGAATCCCAAGACGGCACAATCAAGTTCTTGTTTGAACTTCAGGACGGGTACTCAATTGAAACGGTACTCATGCGTCACGAATACGGAAACTCGATTTGTGTCACGACACAAGTCGGTTGCCGGATCGGATGTACGTTCTGTGCCTCGACACTCGGCGGCTTGAAACGAAACTTAGAAGCCGGGGAAATCACAGCTCAAGTGCTCGACGTACAACGTGCATTAGACGCGACAGGAGAGCGCGTCGACTCTATCGTCGTCATGGGAATCGGCGAACCGTTCGATAACTACGATGAGTTAATGCGTTTCTTACGTACTGTCAATCATGACAATGGACTCAACATCGGAGCACGACACATCACGGTATCGACGAGTGGGATTGTTCCGAAGATTTACAAGTTTGCCGATGAAGGTATGCGAATCAACTTCGCCATTTCACTTCACGCACCGACGACGGAATTGCGTACCAAGCTCATGCCGATCAACCGTGCCTTTGACTTGGACAAGTTGATGGATGCGGTCCGTTATTACACAGAGAAGAGCGGACGTCGCATCACGTTTGAATATGGACTCTTTGGTGGTGTCAACGATACGGAAGAATATGCCCATCTCTTGGCAGACCTGTTAAAAGGAATCAAATGTCACGTCAACTTGATTCCCGTCAACCATGTACTCGAACGTGACTATGTACGGACACCGCGAGCTCAAATCTTTGCCTTCGAAAAAGTGCTCAAAGACCGCAATGTGAACGTGACAATCCGTCGCGAGCAAGGGTCGGACATCGATGCCGCTTGTGGACAGCTTCGAGCGAAGGAGCGCGAACAAGAAACGAGGTAATCAGAAAGATGGAATTAGCATTTCGAACAGATCGTGGACAAGTACGCACACAAAATGAAGATGCAGTTTTAATCTTAGGTGATGCCATAACCGGGATTGCCCTGGTTGCAGACGGAATGGGTGGGCATGCAGCGGGAGAGGTTGCGAGTCAAATCGTGATTGAAGAGTTTAGACGGGCGTTCCCGTCTCTCCCGACAACCCCTGTCGAAATCGAACGATGGTTCCGCCACCACATCGATTTGGCGAACGATCAAGTGTTGCAATTTGCGAAGCAGTCCAATCTTGTCATGATGGGAACGACTGTGGCAGCTGTTTGTTGGAATGAAGAGACGGTGGTCATCGTCCATATCGGAGATAGTCGCGTCTATGCGCTCCAGGCGAATGAGTTAAGACGTCTTACGGAGGACCATTCTTACGTCAATGTGCTCAAACAACTCGGTGAATTGACGGAAGAAGAGATGCGGGTTCATCCGAAACGAAATGTCATCACCCGGGCAATCGGTTCAAGCGAACAAGTCGAACCTGACGTGCAAGTGCTCGCTGACCCTGAGTTTGATGTGATTTTAATTTGTACGGATGGATTGACGACACACATGACCGATGTGGCGATTCAACACGTATTACAACAAACGGCATCCGCCGAACAAAAAGCGGAGCAACTCATTGCAGAAGCCAATCAATTGGGAGGGAGCGACAATATCACGGTCGCCCTCGTTCAATTCACAGATAGAAAGAGAGGATGAATCCGATGCGAAGCGGAGAACGAATCAACGATCGTTATCGGATCGAACAACAAATCGGCAGCGGAGGCATGGCAAATGTCTACCGGGCTCATGACGAGATCTTAAACCGAACCGTCGCCATCAAGGTGTTGCGATCTGAATTCTCACATAACGAACAATTTATACGTCGGTTCGAGCGAGAAGCCCATGCGGCTACGAGTCTGAACCATCCAAACATCGTGGCGATCTATGACGTCGGCGATGAAGAAGATTTGTACTATATCGTCATGGAACACGTCGATGGGGTGACGTTAAAACAATACTTGCAAGAGGAATACATATCTGTCGATGAAGCGCTACGCATCATGGGACAGATTTGTGATGCGATTGACCATGCCCATGCGAATCGAATCATTCACCGTGATATCAAGCCGCAGAACATGATGATTGATCAGCACGGTAACGTGAAGGTGACTGATTTTGGGATTGCCGTGGCGATGTCGAATGCGACGTTGACGCATACGATGTCTGTGCTGGGCTCGGTCCATTATTTCTCACCTGAGCAAGCACGCGGTAAATTTGCTGATGAAAAGTCAGATATTTATTCGCTCGGTGCCGTACTGTACGAATTGTTGACAGGTCGTGTCCCGTTCATTGGCGAGACACCGGTCGCCGTTGCGCTTCAACATTTGCAAGATGACCCGATTCGACCGATGGACTTGAATCCGAATATTCCACAGGCACTCGAAAACTGCGTCATGCAAGCATTGTCGAAGTCACCAGGTGCCCGTCATGTTTCGGTCGCAGCCTTTAAGAAAGACTGCATGACGGCATTAAGCCGTGAACGCGCCAATGAGCCGAGACGTGTTCCGGCCAGTCAGGATGAGTTCGATCAAACGCTCGTCATGGCTCCGGTCATGCCTGAAGAAAAACCAGAGACACCGGTTCAGACCCCGGTCACAGCGTCTAGCGAGCAAGAACCTGAAGCGGTGACTCCGGTCAAAAAGAAGAAACGCAAATGGTGGATTTGGATTTTACTCGTGTTGCTCCTGATTGGGGGGAGCATTGCGGCATACGTGGTCGCCGATGAAATGTCACGAGCCGTCGTTCCGGATGTCGTTGGAATGAGTATCGGAGATGCCACGTCTGAACTTGAGAATGCCGATTTCGTCGTCGAAGTGACGGAGCGGGCGAGCGATGACGTCGAAGAAGGCGAGGTCATTTCGCAAAACCCACAAGAAGGGCGTAAACCAAAACGAGGCACGACGGTGACCATCGTCGTTTCGGCCGGGAAAGAAACCGTCGAAATGCCAAATGTGGAAGGATTGTCCCAAACAGCAGCTGAACGCATGTTAAAAGATTTGGCGTTCAGTGACCTTGAAATCAAAACAGAAGCTTCGGAAACAGTCGCTAGCGGAGATGTGATTTCGCAATCGCTCGACCCAGGCGAGGAGGTCGTTCCTTCAGAAGTGACGGTGACGCTCGTCGTGTCGACAGGAAGCAACAAAGTCGAACTGTCGAATCTCGCGGGATATACGTTTGACGAGGCATCGACTTATGCCGATCAAAACAAGTTAAAAATCGTGAGACGGGATGAGTTTTCGACAAGTGTTCCTAAAGGTCAAATCATCCGTCAACTTCCAACGGCGGGTACGGCAGTCGATCCGGGAACGGAACTTACGGTCATCGTATCGGAAGGGGTTGAACCGACGGACGTCTCCATCGAACGTGAAGTGAGCGTCGAAGTCGAGCAACCGGAAAAAGACAAGAAACCGAAAGCCGTGGAGGTCGTGATTCGTACGGTCGATGCGCGTGGTGAAATTGAAGTGTTACGGGATAAAATCACAGAGACGACAACATACTCGTATACGCTCGTCATTGCTCCGGACGAAGTCGGGACCGCAACGATTGAAGTCGATGGTGAGATCGTCCGAACGGATTCAGTCACATATGCACAGGCCAAAGAGGCACAATAAAGAGGTGACGGTGTCGTCACCTCTTTTTTAAGGGAGGTAGTCATATTGAAAGGAACGATTATTCGTTTACAAGGCGGGTTTTATGATGTGATGACCGAGTCGAATCAAGAGATTCGGTGTCGGGCGAGAGGGAATTTTCGGAAACGAAACATCTCACCTGTCGTCGGCGATGACGTTGTCATTCAAGATCAAGAAGATGGGACAGGCTATATTTTAGAGGTGGAGGAACGTCAAAACCATCTCGTCCGCCCACCAATCGCCAACATCGATCAGGCATTTCTACTTTTTTCTGTGAAAGAACCGGCGTTTTCTTATCATTTGCTTGACCGATTCCTCGTATTGATCGAATCCAAACAGATTCATCCAATCATCGTGTTAACGAAGATGGACCTACTCAGTGAAGAAGAGACCGGACCGATTCAAGAAGCGGTCGCCCGCTATCGTGCCATCGGATATGACGTGATTGAAACGTCGACGGAGCTTTCGGATGGGGTCGATCAAGTACGGGGACTCTTCAAAGAGAAGACGAGCGTGTTTGCCGGTCAAACAGGTGTCGGGAAGAGTTCGCTTTTAAACGCAGTCGCGCCTGAACTCGAATTGGCCACAGGGAAAATTTCCAAATCACTCGGTCGTGGGAAACATACGACGCGTCACGTCACGCTCATTCAATTGGCCGACGGGCTTGTGGCGGATACGCCAGGATTTTCTAGTCTCGAGTTTCCTCAAGAACTCGAGGCGGATGAACTAAGATGGTGCTTCCCAGAATTTGTGGAACGTCACGACGATTGCAAGTTCCGGGGATGCGTCCATATCAATGAACCGGGCTGTGCCATTAAACAAGCCGTAGAAGATGGCAAAATTGCTTCAACTCGTTATGAGAATTATGTTACCTTTATGGAGGAATTAAACGATCGTAAACGGAGGTATTGACAGATGATTAAAATCGCACCATCAATTTTAGCAGCCGACTTTGCCAATTTGGAGGCTGAAGTGAAAGCCGTTCAAGATGCGGGGGCGGATTATATCCATTTTGACGTGATGGATGGGCAGTTCGTGCCGAACATCTCGATTGGGCTACCAGTCCTCGCAAGCTTGCGCAAAAAATCAGACATGGTTC
This sequence comes from Exiguobacterium sp. s121, assembly GCF_018617245.1. Classification (GTDB taxonomy): domain Bacteria; phylum Bacillota; class Bacilli; order Exiguobacteriales; family Exiguobacteriaceae; genus Exiguobacterium; species Exiguobacterium profundum. The sequence continues at coordinate 1,584,710 of NZ_JACSJV010000001.1, read as the reverse complement.
TCGATGTGCATTTGATGATTGATCAACCGGAACGCTATGTCGAAGATTTCGTCAAGGCGGGGGCAGACATTGTGACTGTTCACGTGGAAGCAACGAACCATTTACATCGAGTCTTGCAGCAAATCAAAGCGGCAGGGGCGAAATGTGGGGTCGTCTTGAACCCGCACACACCGCTCTCTACGATTGAACATATCCTTCAAGATGTCGATATGGTATTGCTCATGACCGTCAATCCAGGGTTTGGTGGACAAGCGTTCATTGAATCCGTCGTACCGAAAATCTCGGCGCTCAGTCAGCTTCGCAAAGACCGTCAGCTCGATTTTGAAATTGAGATTGATGGTGGTGTCAACGAAGAGACGGCGAAACGTTGCATTGATGCAGGGGCAGATGTCCTAGTTGCCGGTTCGGCCATTTACAATCAACCGGATTATAAAGCAGCCATCGATAGCATTCGTGGCGCATCTCGTGTATAATCGACGGTAGAACAACAAGATAGAGTCGCAAGGGGTGTCACATGATGTGGCTGAGAGGCATACGCTAACCCTTTGAACCTGTTCCGTTCACACGGACGTAGGGATGTGGCGAAAATGCACGTTGCGAATCCAAGCAGCATGGCGTTTACGTCATGCTGCTTTTTGTCGTTCACACAATAAAGGAGGAAGAAAGATGAAATCACGTTTTAAATTACAAGCACTCATCGAAATTTCATTGTTCGCAGCGCTTGGGCTAGTTTTTGATTTACTCATCCCATATCGTTTGCCACAAGGGGGATCAATCAGTCTGGCGATGCTCCCGATCTTTGTGATGGCGTTTCGTCACGGATTGAAAGGGGGACTTGCGACTGGTGCGCTCGTCGGGACGCTTCAACTCTTGTTCGGAGCCTATATCTTTACGCCAGTTCAGTTCTTGCTCGATTATACGGTCGCGTACGGACTTGTCGGCGTGGCCGGCGTCTTTGCCGGACGTGTGAAACAGGCCGCTGGTCAAGGCGCGACGAAGACGCTCGCTACCTATTTGGTGCTCGGCGCATTGATCGGGTCGGCGTTGCGTTATGCGGCTCACGTCATCTCAGGGATTGTCTTTTTCGCTGAGTATGCGGAGGGTCCGGTCGTGGCTTATTCACTTGGCTATAACGCAACTTATATGGTTCCGTCGTTTGTCATCTCAGCCATCGTATTAGTCTTACTCTTCACGACAGCTCCGCGATTCACGCGTGTCGCGACACGGGACATTCGTCAATGAACATCTTGATCGTCGCGGCGAGTCCGGAACCTATTCCGGACTTACCACGTGATGTCGATTTTGTCATCGGAGTCGATGGCGGATATCAGAGATTATTAGATGAAGGGATTGATGTCGACGTCGTGGTCGGGGACTTTGATTCGTTTGTCGGAACACCTCCTGAGGAAGCGCTACGTTATCCATCTGAAAAGGATGTGACCGACCTCGAGATTGCGCTTCAGTTGGCAATCGATCAAGGGGCGACCCAGATGCACGTGTACGGGGCACTCGGTGGTCGAGTTGATATGACGTTCGCGAACGTCGGTCTACTCGAATCGTATCCGGGGATGGTTCTTCATGGGACGGGTCAAACGATTTTTCTCGCTCGGCCAGGAAGTTATGAGATTAAAAAACTAGATGAACATTACTTGTCTTTCATGCCTTGGAAAACCGCTACGATTTCAATTGATGGGGTCAAATATCCACTCGAGCGTCATCCGGTCCATAGCGCGCAAGCGTTGACCATTTCAAATGAATGGAGCGAAGAGCTTGCCTTGTTGACGGTTCATGAAGGAATGGCCCTCGTTATGCTCGTCAAAAAATAAGCAAAAAAAAATCCCATCGGCGAATGCCGCTGGGATTTATTCGTTCGTGTATAAGTATTATACGCGTTCAACGAGACCTGATTTAAGTGCGCGAGCTGAAACCCAAACGCGTTTCGGTTTACCGTCAACGAGAATACGAACTTTTTGTACGTTTACACCCCAAGTACGTTTTGTCTTGTTGAGTGCGTGCGAACGGTTGTTACCTGATTTAGGTGATTTACCTGTTACGTAGCATTTACGTGCCATGCGTTTCCCCTCCTTTTTTATGTGGGTTCGTCCTAATAGACACTCGTTTATATTAGCACGGCTTTTTTCCCGATGCAACTAGAAAATCATACCATGACAAGAAAAAAACTTGACATTACTCTCAAGGATTTGAATAATGAATGAGGTTATCGCGTTAATTGACCGAGATTCTGGAGCAGGTTCTTTTAATAACTAGGTACTTATTGTAGAATGTACATTAGGAATCATTCCGAATAAAGGAGGCTACTCCATATGGCAATTGAAATGAAGACAACATATGGCAATATTGACATCACAAGTGACGTCATCGCGACACTCGCAGGTGGTGCGGCGATGGAATGCTTCGGTGTGGTCGGCATGGCTTCACAGGCACAATTGAAAGACGGCATTGCTGAATTGTTAAAACGTGAAAATTACGCGCGTGGTGTCGTCGTACGTCAAGAGGATGAGGACGTACATATCGACATGCACATCATTGTAAGCTACGGGACGAAAGTATCTGAAGTCGCATACAACGTGCAAAGCCGAGTGAAATATACGCTCGGAGAAACTTTAGGATTAAACGTTTCGTCGGTAAATATATTCGTTCAAGGCGTTCGTCTGACGAATGACTGACGAAAACGGAGGAGGATTTGGTGTGGGTTTAAATCGTTTAGATGGCGTGGCGCTCTCAAACATGATCGCAAACGGAGCGGCCAACTTGAGCCAAAACGCAGATTATGTAGATTCGCTTAACGTCTTCCCGGTTCCAGACGGAGACACGGGAACGAACATGAACTTGACGATGACGTCAGGTGCGAAAGAAGTAGCAGCCATGAACTCATCTGATATCGCAGAGGTATCATCAAAGTTCGCTCGTGGACTCCTGATGGGAGCACGTGGAAACTCAGGCGTTATTTTAAGCCAATTGTTCCGCGGCTTCGGGAAAGCCGTTGAAGGTAAGACGGAACTCACGACAGTTGATTTTGCAGAAGCGCTCAAACGCGGTGTCGACACGGCATACAAGGCGGTTATGAAACCGGTTGAAGGAACGATTTTAACGGTTGCTCGTGAAGCGGCTGATGAAGCGCTCCTTGCGTCTGAGTCGACAAGTGATTTCACAGAGTTCATGAAACGTGTCATCGTCGAAGCAAAAGCTTCGTTAGACCGTACACCGGACTTGTTACCGGTGTTAAAAGAAGTCGGGGTCGTCGACTCAGGTGGTCAAGGACTTCTCGTCATTTACGAAGGATTCCTTGCGAGTCTTGAAGGAAAAGAACTCGAAAAACCACATACTCCGGTGATGGATGCATTGATTGAAGCAGAACACCATGCGCATGCGGCGCAAGGATTCATGTCGACAGAGGACATCGAATTCGGTTACTGTACGGAGATCATGGTTCGTTTCCAAGAGGACAAGCTGAAAGATACACCGTTCAACGAAGATGCATTCCGCAACGAGTTGTCTGAACTCGGGGACTCTCTTCTTGTCGTCGCGGACGAGGAGCTCTTGAAAGTCCACGTTCACGTCGAGACGCCAGGTGAGGTCATCACGAAAGGTCAGCGCTTCGGTGAACTCGTCGCAGTCAAAATTGAGAACATGCGTCAACAACACTCGACGATTCTTGAAGAAGAACACGGCGCCAACCAACACGGTGTTCAACAAGCGGAGAAGCCGAAAGCACCATTTGCCATCGTAACGGTCGCAATGGGTGAAGGCGTCAGCGAACTGTTCCGTTCACTCGGGGCGGCCCACGTCATCGAAGGTGGTCAGACGATGAACCCGTCGACGGAAGATATCGTCAAGGCGATTGAATCGGCACATGCGGAACACGTCTTCATCTTCCCGAACAACTCCAACATCATCATGGCGGCTGAACAAGCGGCGTCTGTCGCACCGTGCGGCGTGTCGGTCATTCCGACGAAGACCGTCCCACAAGGTCTTGCGGCAGCCATCGCATTCAATCCTGAAGCGGATGTCGAGATGAATGAACAAGCGATGAAAGCGGCAGCGGCGACAGTGAAGTCCGGTCAAGTGACGTACGCTGTTCGTGATACGAGCATCGATGGCGTTGAAATCAAAAAAGATGAGCACATGGCGATTGCTGAGAAGAAAATCGTTTCTTCATCTCCATCGAGTTTAGAAGCGGCTAAACGATTAGTCGATGCGCTCATCGACGCAGACGACGAAATCGTCACGATCTTAACAGGAGAAGGCTCTTCTGCATCGGACGTAGAAGCGTTGACGTCATATATCGAATCGGTGAACGACGAGATTGAAATTGAAGTTCACGACGGTAAACAACCGCTTTACTCTTATATTTTTAGTGTGGAATAAGCTGTTTCGAATCCCTACCTTCTGTATAATGAAGGTAGGGATTTTTGAAAGGGGGAAAAATTGATGAAATATCGTAGTGTGTTTGACATTATTGGCCCGGTCATGGTCGGACCGTCGAGTTCGCATACAGCAGGTGCTGCCCGCATCGGCTTGATGGCTGGTAAGTTGTTCGGGAGAACGCCGCGTACCGCGCACATCACATTTTATGGGTCGTTTGCTGACACGTATCGGGGACACGGTACGGATGTGGCCATCGTCGGTGGAATCATGGGATTCGATACATTCGATCTGAGAATCCCACAAGCGTTAGACATCGCCCGTGAAAAAGGGATCGAGGTCATTTTTGAGACGAGTGATCTGTTGACGGATCACCCGAATACGGCCCGGGTCTTACTCGAAGATGAATTGGGCACATTTGAGATTGTCGGGATTTCAATCGGCGGGGGAACGATTGAAATTACCGAACTGAACGGATTCCCGTTGAAACTGACAGGTGGGGGGCCTGCACTCGTCGTCTTGCACCATGATCGATTCGGGGCCATCGCGGCTGTGACCGGTGTGTTGGCGAATCACCAATTAAACATTGGTCATATGGAAGTGAGCCGCCATGAAAAAGGGATGCAGGCGTTGATGGCGATTGAGATTGATGAGACCATTCCTGCGGAAGTGTTAGCAGAGCTGGAACGGTTACCGCAAATCGAACGGATAGCTATTTTTGGGGAATGAGGAGAATGTGTGATGTTTAAATCAGTAGAGGAATTAGTGACGATTGCAACAGAACGGAATATCCCGATTTCTGAAGTGATGATTGAGCAAGAGATGCACGTCAGACGCGCCAGTCGCGAGGACATCATCGGGATGATGGACCGAAATCTTGAGGTGATGGAAGAAGCGGTCGAACGTGCACTCCAAGGTGTCACGTCGGTTACGGGATTGACGGGTAATGATGCCGTACTCATGCAAGAGTATATTCGTTCGGGCAAGTCGCTCGCTGGGGATCTCATTTTAGATGCGGTGTCGAAAGCGATCGGGACGAACGAAGTGAACGCGGCGATGGGACGAATCTGTGCGACACCGACAGCGGGGAGCGCGGGCGTCGTACCGGGAACATTGTTTGCGGTAAAAGATCGCCTTGAAATGGACCGCGACGCGATGATCCGTTACTTGTTCACGTCAGGTGCGTTCGGATTCGTCGTGGCGAACAACGCCTCGATTTCAGGGGCGGCTGGTGGATGTCAGGCCGAGGTCGGGTCGGCGACGGGCATGGCAGCCGCGGCCATCGTTGAAGCAGCTGGCGGGACACCGGACCAGTCGGCTACGGCATTTGCGATAGCCCTAAAAAATATGCTCGGTCTCGTCTGTGATCCTGTGGCGGGGCTGGTGGAAGTTCCATGCGTCAAGCGAAACGCCATGGGCGGTGCCAACGCTATTGTCGCAGCAGATATGGCGCTCGCGGGGATTACCTCACGTATTCCTTGTGACGAGGTCATCTCGGCGATGCATGAAGTGGGCCAAATGATGCCGACGGCCTTAAAAGAAACCGCTAAAGGTGGACTTGCCAATACACCGACGGCTCGTCGCCTCGAACGAAATATATTTGGAGCGAAAGAAGATGCAAAACAATGATCAACTGACGACGCTGAAAGGGGTCGGGCCAGAGATGGCCAAAAAGTTAGAAGTGATGGGACTTGTTCGAATCGAGGACGTGCTTGAGCACGTCCCGTTTCGTTATGAGAATTATAATAGTGGGACGGTGACGACGGCTGTGCACGGCGACCTCGTCAAATGGAGCGGGACAGTCCAAGGCGAACCGCTCGTTCGTTACTATAGTAAAGGGAAAAATCGTCTCCAGTTCCGGTTGTTACTCGAAGACCGATACGCCGTCCAAGTGACGATGTTCAACCGTGCCTTCTATAAAGAAAAATTGGTGATTGGGGAGACGGTGACGGTCAAAGGGAAATGGGACATGAACCGGATGACGATCAGCGCGACCGACCTTGAATTTGGTGCCCCGTCAGGCGGACTGCAACCGATTTATTCATTGCGTGCCGGACTGACACAAAAGAATTTCAGTAGAATCGTTAAACTCGCTTTTGAGCAGGTGAACGATCTGCCCGAACAGGTCCCGCATACTATTCGCGACCGATATCGATTAGTTGACCGGATGACGATGCTTCGTGGGATGCATTTCCCGGATACGGTTGAGACCTATAAACTGGCGAGACGAAGCTATGTCTATGAAGAGTGTCTCATGTATCAGTTAAAATTACAGGCGTTTCGTAAAATGGAGCGGTCAGGAAACGGTCGGGCCCTTCACCTCGATAAGCATCAATTGAATGAATTCGTCAAACGGCTCGCATTCCCGTTAACAGGAGCCCAGACACGGGTCATCCGTGAAATCGTATCTGACCTTGAAAAACCAGAACGGATGAACCGATTGTTACAAGGGGATGTCGGGAGCGGGAAGACCGTCGTTGCCGCGATTGCCTTGTATGCGACTGTAACGGCCGGGTATCAAGGGGCCTTGATGGTGCCAACAGAAATCCTTGCCGAACAACATGCGACATCGTTACAGGAATTATTTGAACCGTTTGGCATCACGATTGCCCTCCTGACGAGCTCAGTGAAAGGGAAGGCGCGCGAAGCGCTTCTGACGGCAATTCGATCGGGTAACGTCGACATCATCGTCGGGACGCACGCGCTCATCCAAGGACCGGTCGAATTTTCGAATCTACATTTGGCGATTACGGACGAACAGCACCGGTTTGGTGTCGAACAGCGGAAGAAGCTACGAGACAAGGCCGAATTCGCCGACGTATTATATATGACCGCGACGCCGATTCCGAGGACGCTTGCCATCAGTGCGTTCGGAGAGATGGATGTCTCCACGATTGATGAGATGCCAAAAGGACGAAAGCCGATTGAAACGTATTGGGCGAAACATGATCAAATCGATCGTGTGCATGCAATGGTCGATCGGGAACTCGCACTCGGCCGTCAAGCGTATGTGATTGCACCTCTCATCGAGGAGTCGGATACATTAGAAGTGGAGAGTGCGACGGCACTGTATGAGCTATTGAAAGAACGCTTCTCGAACTATGGCGTTGGCCTGATGCATGGAAAGCTATCGAGTACAGAAAAAGACGAGATTATGAAATCATTCGCCGATAATGCGACACAGATTCTCGTCTCCACAACAGTCGTCGAGGTAGGGGTGAACGTCCCGAACGCCTCTCTAATCATCATTCATGATGCCGAACGTTTCGGTCTCGCGCAATTACACCAGTTGCGTGGCCGTGTCGGTCGTGGTGCGCATCAATCATTCTGCATCTTGGTAGGAGACCCGAAATCGGATGTCGGGAAAGTCCGTTTGAAGACGATGACGGAAACGAACGATGGCTTTGTATTGGCAGAAAAAGATTTAGAGTTGCGTGGGGCTGGTGATTTCTTTGGAACCGCACAGAGCGGTCTCCCGAGTTTCCGTGTCGCCGATCCCGTTCTCGATTTGAAAGTGATGGAAGTGGCCATGCAAGATGCCGTGAAACTTCTCGGAAGCGACACATTTTGGCATGACGCCCAGTATGAAGGGTTACGTGGCTATTTGAAACAACTCGACCTTCTCGTTGGGGAAAGGTTAGAATAGTACTTGAAAATGACGACTAAAGAATATATACTGCTATTAGTACCAGGTATTAAGTTCTTTAGCGATTAGTTTAGGAGGGAACTGAATGCGGGTACCTAAGAAAGAGCGGCAACGCTTGTTACAAGAAACGATTGAGCATAACCCGTTCATCAAAGACGAAGAACTGTCAAAGCAGTTTTCTGTCAGCATCCAAACAATTCGACTCGACCGGATGGAATTAAAAATTCCAGAAGTGCGGGAACGAATCAAACATGTGGCTTCCGAACATCTCGATGAAGTCAAATCGCTTTCAATGAGCGAGGTCATCGGTGATATGATTGACTTGAAGCTAGATGACTCTGCGATCTCAGTCCTCGATATAGAGAAAGAACACGTCTTTAGCCGCAACGAGATTGCCCGTGGACACGTCTTGTTCGCGCAAGCCAACTCGTTAGCGGTGGCGCTCATCAATGATGAATTGGCGTTGACCACTAAAGCGGATATTCGCTTTAGTCGCCAAGTCCATCTTGGAGAGCGAGTCGTTGCCAAGGCTCGTGTGATGAAACTAAGAGGGGACGGGAGAACGGACGTCACAGTTGAAAGTTATGTCGGTGAGGAGTGCGTCTTTGACGGCGACTTCACGATTTACCGACGTGGTGAGGAGGAGTAAGCATGAAGTTAGCGATTGATGCAATGGGTGGCGATCACGCACCGAAGGCGATTGTAGAAGGTGTGAAACGGTTCATCGCGCAATATCCGAATGAACCGATGGAACTCTTTTTAGTTGGTGATGAGGTGAAAATTGCCTCATACGGTCTTGATGATCCTCGTGTGACGGTTGTCCCAGCCAGTGAAATCATCACAGGTGAAGACGAACCGGTACGGGCGGTGCGCCGTAAAAAGGATAGCTCGCTCGTCGTGGCAGCTCAGCTTGTCAAAGAAGGAAAAGCGGATGCTCTCGTGTCTGCCGGGAATACCGGCGCATTGATGGCGGCGTCTCTTTTCATCATCGGGCGAATCCCAGGAATCGAGCGTCCGGCATTATCTCCGACGTTCCCTACATATACTGGTAGTGGTGTCGTCGTACTGGATGTCGGAGCGAATCCGGATGCAAAAGCTGAACACCTCGTGGATTATGCGATTATGGGTTCGCTGTATGCGGAACATGTCCGTGGCATCAAGACACCGCGTGTCGCTCTTCTCAATATCGGGACGGAAGCCGGTAAAGGAAATGCGCTGACAAAAGAAGCGTTCCCCCTCCTTGAACAGGCACCTGTCCATTTTGTTGGGAATGTCGAGGCGCGTGAAGCGATGTCAGGTGATGTGGATGTCATCGTGACCGAAGGATTTGCCGGAAACATCTTGTTAAAGGGTGTGGAGGGCTCCTCTTCGATGCTCATGAAGATGATGAAAGAACAATTCACGAGTGACCTTGTATCCAAACTCGCCGCTCTCATCTTAAAACCGAAATTGAGACGATTAAAAGAAACGTTGGATTATCGCGAACACGGGGGAGCCGGATTATTCGGGATCAATGCACCGGTCATCAAGGCGCATGGGTCGAGCGATGCACTCGCCATCATGAGTGCGTTGAAACAGGCGAAAATCATGGTAGATCACGATGTCGTTGAAAAAATCAAGCGTGCCAAAGCGATAGACTAAGCGAAAGCAGGTGAAGATATGGGGAAAGTAGCATGGGTGTTTCCAGGGCAAGGTTCCCAAGCCGTTGGGATGGGACAAACCTTTTTAGATTATCCTGAAACGCTTCAAGCAATCGGACGTCGACTCGGATTTGACCTACTTGAAGTCATGTCATCCGGGTCGAAGGAAGACCTACAAGAAACGGAAATTGCACAGCCGGCCATCGTGGCGCACGCTTCGCTCCTCGCGCAAGCCTATGCGAAGAGCGGTGCGGCACCAGATGTCGTCATCGGGCATAGTGTCGGTGAATATGCGGCGCTCGTCAGTGCGGGTGTCATCGATATTGAAGAAGCGACCGTTCTCGTCCGGGCGCGTGGACAGTTGATGTCTGAAGTGAAGGATGGAACGATGGCAGCAGTCGTCGGGATGACCGATCTTCAAGAAGCGCTTCATATCACTGAAAAAATCAGTGCGAGTGGGAATTTAGTTCAAATCGCCAACTTGAATTGTCCTGGTCAATTCGTGATTTCAGGGCATGTCGACGCGGTCGAACAAGCAAGCGTGGAATTGAAGGCTGCCGGTGCGAAGCGGGTATTGCCGTTAAACGTATCTGGAGCGTTCCATAGTTCCTACATGATGCCGGCAGCAACACGTTTCCAAGACGTTCTTGCCTCGTCGCCATTTAAAGCGGCTTCCATCGACTTGATTTCGAACGTGGACGCGGCGGTACATCGTGACCCTGAACAGTTGAAGGCGTTATTGACGAAACAACTGTATTCGTCTGTCCGTTTTGAAGAATGTGTGCGCAAGGCGATTGCAGACGGCGTAGACACGTTCATCGAGTTCGGCCCATCTTCACCGCTTTCAGGATTGATTAAACGAATCGACTCGAACGTTTCGATTCAAAAGGCGACCACGTTGGAAGAAGTCGCCTCGTTAGGAGGAGAAGTACGTGCATGATCAAGTGGCGATCGTGACAGGGGCGTCCCGGGGAATCGGGGCGGCCATCGCGAAACGTTTAGGGGAAGACGGCTTTCGGGTCGTCGTGAACTACTCGGGTAGTGAACAAAAGGCGAATGATGTCGTGGCCATGATCACGGATGCAGGCGGCGAAGCCATCGCCGTGAAAGCAGATGTATCCAATGCTGACGATGTCAAAGCGCTCGTCAAGACGACAGTCGATACGTTCGGACGCGTCGATTGTCTCGTCAACAATGCAGGGATCACGCGTGACGGGTTACTCATGCGAATGAAAGAAGTCGATTTCGAAGATGTGCTGTCGACGAACTTGAAAGGCGCCTTTCTGACATCGCAAGCCGTCACGAGACCTTTGCTCAAGTCGAAAGCAGGTCGAATTATCAACATCGCCTCGGTTGTCGGGATTACCGGCAATGCAGGACAAGCGAACTATGCGGCTGCAAAAGCAGGGTTGATCGGATTGACAAAATCAGTGGCGCGCGAACTCGCGGGACGTCACGTGACTGTCAATGCCGTCTGTCCAGGGTTCATTCAAACGGATATGACCGATGCCTTGACAGATGCGCAACGAGAGGCTACACTCGAGCAGATTCCGTTCAACCGTTTCGGACAGGTGGAGGATGTGGCGAACCTTGTCTCCTTCCTCGCTTCGGAACAAGCCGCTTATGTGACCGGACAGACGATTGCCGTCGATGGCGGCATGACGATGGCGTAAAAGAGAACTTTACCAACAGACTGACATTTAATATACTTACCTTTGGAGGGATTTTATCATGACAAAAGAACAAATTTTAGTAGACGTACAAGAAGCAGTTGCTGAGAAACTCGGGAAAGACGTATCTGAGATCACAGCAGACAAATCGTTCAAGGATGACCTTGGTGCGGATTCACTTGAAGTAATGGAAATGGTGATGGACCTCGAAGACAAATTCGACATCACGATCGAAGACGAAGACGCTGAGAAGCTTGCGACTGTTGGCGACGTAGTGGCTTACATCGAAACAAAATTGTAATCAAGCCATCCCACCGCTCGGTTCCGGGCGGTGGGCTTGTGCTTATTCATGGAGGGAACTATGACAAAAGACAAACGACGGTTTGACCGTCAAGGGTCGGCGCAACGGCGTCGGCGTCAGGAGATGGAACGAGCACGCATCTTGGAACTATTTAAATCATTGGAAGAACGGTTGAACGTTCAATTTTCGAATCACGACTTGTTGATGCAGGCGTTCACACACTCATCTTATGTGAATGAGCAACGCGGGTTACGAAAAGACAATGAACGTTTAGAATTTTTAGGGGATGCTGTTTTAGAACTGACCGTATCTCGCTTCCTCTATGAGACTTATCCGGAGCGCTCCGAGGGGGAATTGACGAAATTACGAGCGGCGATCGTATGCGAACCGTCACTCGTGAATTTTGCGGAAGCTTATGCTTTCTCTGACTTCATCTTGCTTGGGAAAGGTGAAGAGTTGACCGGTGGACGAAAACGTCCGGCACTGCTTGCCGATGTGTTCGAATCCTATATCGGTGCTCTTTATTTGGACCAAGGAATTGAGGCCGTCGAACGATTCCTCGCCGAAGCGGTTTTTCCGAAAGTCTTAGCGGGAGTATTCGAAGAACAGACCGATTTCAAGAGCCAGTTACAGGAGAGCGTCCAACGGGAAGGGCTCGGACCTGTATCGTATGAGATCATTGAGGAACGTGGGCCGGCGCATAGCCGGGAATTCGTCGCACATGCACGCCTCAGCGACGACATCGTCGGTGAAGGAGTTGGGCGTTCGAAAAAAGAAGCCGAGCAATTGGCTGCTAAAGAAGCGCTTATTGCCTTTAATCGGCGCTACGCAGATTTATAAACGAAAGGAGTGGACCGCTTGGGGGTCCACTCCTTTTTCATGTCAATTGACCGAGTTCTTCGACGATACCATCGACTTCCGACAAAGAGAGCGAAGAGCGTGTCATCACGTACTCGTAAATCTCTTTCACCGCTGACGGATCAGCCGCATTATATTCTTCCGCTTTGATTGCACCGCGGTTAATAATGTTCATTTTATCCAAAATGGCTTCAATCATCTGTTCATTCGTCATCTGTATTCCCCTTTCTACAGTTCTTTTTAGAATAGCATGATTCGGGCATTTTGACGAACTGTTAACTGTGGTAAAATATACAGATGAATGCTTACTGCGGATAGGATGGTCACGATGCACTTAAAACGAATCGAACTCGCTGGCTTTAAATCATTTGCCAAGCGAATTGAATTAGATTTCCGTCCCGGCGTCACGGCTGTAGTAGGGCCGAACGGGAGCGGGAAATCCAATATATCGGACGCTGTTCGCTGGGTACTCGGAGAACAGTCGGCCAAATCACTTCGTGGTGCCAAGATGGAAGATGTCATCTTTGCCGGAAGTGAAGGAGAGAATCACCGAAATGTCGCCGAGGTCACCCTCGTTCTCGATAATCGAGACGAACAGTTGCGTCTCCCATATGAAGAAGTGAGTGTGACCCGTCGCGTGACCCGAAGTGGGGACAGCGACTATTTTATGAATAAAAAACCATGTCGGTTAAAAGATGTGATTGATTTATTTATGGATACAGGTCTTTCACGAGATGCATTCGCCATCATCGGTCAAGGGCGGGTCGAACAAGTCATTTCTGGGAAACCGGAAGATCGACGTGCCGTCATCGAAGAGGCAGCCGGTGTATTGAAATATCGTCAGCGGAAAAAACAGGCTGAACGCAAGTTACAGGACACCGAATTAAACTTGTCCCGGGTCGATGACATTTTATTCGAGTTGGCGGACCGAGTCGAACCGCTCCGTGAACAAGCGGCGCTCGCTCGGGAGTACAAAGTCGCCAAAGCGAGACATGATGAACTCGAAACAGGAATCATGGGCGCAGAAATTCAGTTGCTCCAACAGGAGATTGAGCAAGTGTCCGCACGTCACGTGGAATCGGTTCAACAGTTATCTGACTGTGACCGTTCGTTACGTGACCTCACGGAGGAACGTAGCGGGCTCGAAGCGAAGCTCGCCGAGTTACGTGAAGAATTGACAGAGCTGAACCAAAAAGAACGGGAGCATTCGACTTATGTCGAGCGTTTGACGGGTGACATCAAGCTCGCAAAAGCACAAGAAGAACACGGTGCCGAGATGAAAGAACGACTCATCCGACAACGTGAAGAAGTACGTGCAGAGATGACCGAGCTTGAAGCGCGATTGAAGGTCGTTCATGAAGAACTTGACCAAAAAGGAAACACGTTGAAACAAACGACTGCGACGAGAGAGTCACTTCAACAACAGTTGAAAGCCGCCTCTCGTGATTTCAATGCTGAAATCGAAGCGTTACAAAGTGAGGCGTTCGAACTCGCGACAACGAAAGCGACAATCGGTAACCAACAAAAGCGGGAACAACGGGATATCGATGTCGCCGTCGAGTCGAAAGAACGCCTTCTACGCGAGAACAAACATCGTCTCGATGATCGTTCCTCACAGGAAGCGACACTTTTGGCGACTCGAGAGCAGTATGAAGCGGTACAAAGTCGCTTTGAACAACTGAGTCAAAAAGAGACGCAACTTCGGGACGAAGAGACGGCAATTCGTGAAAAACGTACACGAGCCGAATCGTCTTTCTACGACCTCGAACGCCGCCGTCAGAAGACGGAAGACCGAATCGAGATGCTCGAACGGATGAAGCAATCGTATGAAGGCTATTTCCATGCGGTCAAGTTCGTCTTAAAAGACCGTTCATCAGGTGTCCTTGGTGCTGTCGCGGAACTGATCCGTGTCCGTCCTTCGTATGAAGCGGCCATCGAAACGGCACTTGGGCAGACACAGCAGCATGTGGTCGTACAAGATGAGACGGTGGGACGCCGTGAAATTGACAAATTACGAAAAGCCAACGCAGGACGAGCGACATTCTTGCCGATGACGACGATCAAACCGAGATTCGTGCCGAGTGAGGTGTTAGATCGACTCGACTCGATGAACGGATTTGTCGGTGTGGCGTCGGAACTCGTCGAAACAGATGCATCATACGAGACGTTGAAAAAGTCGTTGCTCGGTTCCGTGCTTGTGGCGGAGACACTTGAAGTCGCGAACCGTATCGCCCAATCGACGGGATATCGTTTCCGTGTCGTCACGTTAGAAGGGGATATCGTCAACGTTGGCGGATCGATGACGGGTGGTAGTCGCAAGCAGGGCGTGGCCCTGTTCACTCAGTCGCGCGAATTAGATGATTTGAAACATGGTCTCACTCAAGGCCTCGCCATGTTGCATGAGCAAAAAACACGTCTTCAAGAGTACACAGAACAGTTGGAGGACATTACGCAGCAGTTGTCTGAACTTCGGGATGAGAAACGTTCCGTTGAAACGAGCCTCCGTGAAGTCGAGTCGGCCTACCGTACTGCGGAACGTGCCTCCCTCGATGCCAAGTCACAACTGGAACTGTTCGATCATGAAATGATGCGCTATGAGCGGACGATCGAGACCTCGACTGCTGAATTAGAGCGATTGACGATTGAATTGGCCGACACGGACCGCGCCCAAGCTGACATTCGTTCACGTCTCGAATCGCTTCGGGCAGAGCAGGCGAAAAGTGCTGAGAGCACGGGTCAACTGGAATCGTTGCTGCGTCAAAACGAGCTCGATCTTCAGCGGCACACGCTCGAAGAAGAGCGGGTCCAATATGAATTGGACCGTCTGATGACCGACCAAAGTCGTTTGCAGGAACGTAGCGATCAGATGGAGCGTGAATTGACGCGGCTCGAGAGTGGAGAAGTCGTGTCATCTGCAGAACTCGAGGCGACGCTTGCTACTGCCAAACTGGATTTCAAAGAAATTCAAGAGCGGCTTCAAGGAGCGTCAACAACACTCAAGACGAACGAAGAGGCGTATCGGATCATACGTCAACGGGTCGATCAGGCAACGGAGGCAAGACGTCAAGCTGAAGCTGTCGTTCGAAAACTTGAAACGGCGAAACAAGAGTTCGAGCTGAAACGACAATGGAAGCTCGATGTGTTAGAAGAGAACGGACTCGTCGCAGAACTATTGCCGGCACTCGAAATCCCGTTAGAAGAGGCGAAAGAGGAGTTTAAGTTGCTCGTTCGTCAAATCGAAGAAATCGGACCGGTCAATCTAAATGCGATTGAAGAGTTTGATAGTGTCCACGAACGGTTCACGTTCCTGTCCGAACAGCGGGATGACCTCGTCAGTGCAAAAGAAGATTTATATGAGATCATCGCCGAGATGGACCGCGAAGTGACACGCCTCTTCAAAGAGACGTATACGAGCGTCCGGGCGCATTTCAAACAGACGTTCACCGAGCTTTTTGGTGGCGGGGAAGCGGATTTGAAATTGGTAGACGAATCGGATTTGTTGAACACAGGAATCGAAATCGTCGCCAAACCACCGGGTAAAAAGTTACAGACACTCAGTCTGTTATCTGGTGGAGAGCGTGCGCTGACGGCCATCGCTTTATTGTTTGCGATTTTGAAGACGCGTCCGGTACCGTTTTGTGTTCTCGATGAGGTCGAGGCGGCCCTTGACGAGGCGAACGTGCATCGTTTCGGAGAATACATTCGGACGTTGTCAATCGATACGCAGTTCGTCATCATCACGCACCGTAAAGGGACGATGGAAGCGGCGGATACACTATATGGCGTCACGATGCAACAGAACGGGGTATCCGAGGTATTATCGGTCGAACTGTCTGAAGCAAAACGTGTCGTTGAAATGGATGAAGAGATGGAGGAATCACGTTGAGCTTTTTCAAGAAATTAAAAGAGAAGTTGACGACATCTACCCAAGAGGTGTCACAAAAGTTTACAGAGGGGTTGACGAAGACGCGTGACGGCTTTGCAAGTGCCGTCAACGACCTCGTCTATCGCTTCCGCGAAGTGGATGAAGAGTTCTTCGATGAACTCGAAGATTTACTCATTCAAGCGGATGTCGGCGTCACGACGACGATGGATCTCGTCGAAGATTTGAAAGAAGAAGTGAAGCGACGTAATCTGAAGGACCCGGTCGCGGTGCGTGACGCACTCGTCGAAGTCGTGGCGAACCGCCTCCAAGAGGATGAATCGGACCGTGAACTGAATATGCAAGACGGACTCACGGTCATCTTGTTTGTCGGCGTCAATGGTGTCGGAAAGACGACGACCATCGGCAAGCTGGCGCACCAGTTGAAATCTGAAGGGCGTTCCGTCATGCTCGCGGCAGGGGATACGTTCCGTGCCGGCGCCATCGAGCAACTTCAAGTATGGGGAGAACGTGTCGGGGTTCCCGTCATTCGTCAAACGGAAGGGTCTGACCCGGCTGCCGTCGTCTTTGACGCCGTTCAAGCCGCCAAGTCTCGTCACATGGACGTCTTGATTTGTGATACGGCGGGACGTCTCCAAAATAAGGTCAATCTAATGAAAGAACTTGAAAAAGTAAAACGAGTCATTGAGCGGGAAGTTCCGAACGGACCGCACGAAGTGTTACTCGCCCTCGATGCGACGACGGGTCAAAACGCCATGGTTCAAGCGAAAGCGTTCAAAGAAGCGACGAACGTGAGCGGAATCGTCTTAACGAAGCTCGATGGGACGGCCAAAGGCGGAATCGTCCTAGCGATTCGGAACGAACTCGATATCCCGGTCAAGTATGTCGGGCTTGGAGAGAAGATTGACGATTTACAGGAGTTTGATCCAGAACAGTTCGTCCTTGGACTGTTCGGCGATGTTTTTGAGGACAAGACACAGGATGCCTCGATGGAAAAAGAGGACACAAACGAGGACCTCGCCTAAGTTTTGCTGTTAAGAAAAAAACTTGACAAGTAGTAGGCACGGCTGTACTATAGGTAGTTGTAAAGGGATTTCACTTAACATGTGGAGGTGAAAGGTTTGACGCTCGAAAAAACGAATCGCATGAACTATCTCATCGATTTCTATCAAGCGCTCCTCACACCGAAACAGCGCAACTATATGTCTCTTTATTACCTAGATGACTACTCGCTCGGAGAGATTGCGGAAGAGTTTGAAGTCAGCCGTCAAGCGGTCTACGATAACATAAAGCGCACAGAAACGATGCTTGAACAGTACGAGGAAAAGCTAGCCCTATTCGAAAAGTTCGAACAGCGCCAGCAACTTCTTCAGACCCTCAAACGTCAAGTCGAGCTCACCGATGACGTGAGCGCCACGATTTCTGCGCTTGAGAATTTAGAGTAGGGGGCTGAAGCATGGCATTTGAAGGATTATCAGAACGATTGCAATCGACACTTTCAAAAATGCGCGGTAAAGGGAAAATCTCGGAGGCCGATGTCAAAGAGATGATGCGTGAGGTTCGCCTCGCCCTCCTCGAAGCCGACGTCAACTTTAAAGTCGTCAAGCAATTCGTCAATGACGTGAAGGAACGCGCGGTTGGTCAGGATGTCATGAAATCATTGACGCCAGGTCAACAAGTCGTCAAAATCGTTCACGAAGAGTTGTCGAACTTGATGGGAAGCGATGTCGTCCCGATCTCATTCAGTCAGAAACCACCGACAGTCGTCATGATGGTCGGTCTGCAAGGGGCAGGGAAAACGACAACGACCGGGAAGCTAGCGAACTTGATTCGCAAAAAGCATAACCGAAGTCCACTTCTCGTCGCGGCGGACATCTACCGTCCTGCAGCAATCAAGCAGCTCGAGACACTCGGAAAACAACTCGATTTACCAGTCTTCTCACTTGGTGATCAAGTGAAGCCGGAAGAGATTGTGACGAAGGCACTCGAGTACGCAAAAACAAATCATCACGATTTCGTGTTGATCGATACGGCCGGTCGCCTTCATATCGATGAGACGCTTATGGGCGAGCTCGAAAATGTGAAGACGATTGCCAAACCAAATGAGATCTTCCTCGTCGTCGATTCGATGACGGGTCAAGATGCGGTCAATGTGGCCGACAGTTTCAATGAGAAACTCGGAATCACCGGGGTCGTGCTCACAAAGCTCGACGGAGATACACGAGGTGGGGCAGCCCTTTCGATTAAGGCAGTCACGGGAGCGCCGATTAAATTCGTCGGTCTCGGAGAAAAGTTGGATGCCCTCGAACCATTCCACCCGGAACGCATGGCGTCACGGATCCTCGGAATGGGGGACGTGCTCTCGCTCATTGAAAAAGCCGAGACACAGATGGACCAAGACGCAGCGAAGGAGCTTGAAAGCAAAATTCGTGACGCGTCATTCACGTTCGATGATTTCATTGAACAGTTGGCCCAAGTGAAAAACATGGGACCAATTGATGAATTACTTTCGATGTTACCTGGTGCAGGTAAGATGAAAGGGTTGAAGAACGTCCAAATCGACGAGAAACAACTCGATCACGTCGAAGCGATCATTCGCTCGATGACGAAACATGAGCGCGCCAATCCGGAAGTGCTCAACGCGAGTCGTCGTAAGCGGATCGCAAAAGGGAGCGGTCGCTCGATTCAAGAAGTGAACCGTCTCATCAAACAGTTCGATGACATGAAGAAGATGATGAAACAAATGTCAGGACAAATGAAAGGGAAGAAAAAAGGTCTCGGCCTTCCATTCTTCTAACAAAATCTTTTGTCAGTCGAACGAAAAAGCTGTATACTATAAAAGTTGTCAATTCTTAAACACATGATGGAGGTATATTACCATGGCAGTTAAAATTCGTCTTAAGCGCATGGGCGCAAAAAAATCACCTTTCTACCGTATCGTTGTAGCAGACTCACGTTCACCACGTGACGGTCGCTTCATCGAGCAAGTTGGTCACTACAACCCGGTTGCAAAACCAGAAGCAGAAGTTCGCATCAACGAAGAACTCGCTCTCAAATGGTTGGCAGACGGCGCGAAGCCATCTGACACAGTACGCAACTTGTTCTCTAAAGCAGGGATCATGGAGAAATTCCACAACGCGAAAAACGCGAAGTAATGATGTGGCCGACCTTTTCTGAGGTCGGCCTATTTTGTTGAGGAGGAAAAAAGATGGACTGGTTATATGTAGGGAAAATCGCCAATACGCACGGCCTGAAAGGGGAAGTGAAGATTTTGGCGGCGACAGACTTTCCAGAAGAGCGATTTAAAAAAGGAAACACGTTGTTTCTTGATGTCGACGGAACGAAACAGGAAATGACGATCACGACGTATCGTCCTCATAAGCAGTTTCACCTCGTCACATTCAAAGGGTTTGACAATATCAACCTCATTGAAAAATATAAAGGGCTGAAACTATATGTCCACGCCGAACACGTCCACGACTTGGACGAACACGAATTTTATTATCATGAAATCATCGGCTGTGAGGCTGTCGTGGATGGGGAAGTCATTGGTGTCGTCGACGACATCTTTGAAACGAATGGAGCGAACGATGTATGGGTCATCAAACGACCAGGAAAGTCGGACGCGCTCATCCCTTATATCGAATCGGTCGTCCAAGAGATTGATGTCGATGCGAAGCGTGTCGTCATCACGCCGATCCCTGGAATGATTGACGATGAAGATTGATGTATTGACGTTGTTCCCGGAGATGTTTCATGCGCTCGATCACTCCATCGTCGGTCGAGCGAAGGCGCTCGGACAGGTGGAGATGTCGTTCCTCAATTTTCGGGACTTTTCAACGAACAAGCATCATAAAGTCGATGATTATCCTTACGGCGGTGGAGCGGGCATGTTGCTCACGCCGCAGCCGATCTTTGATGCATTTCATTCCCTTGAGGCGAAGAGCCCAAGGGTCATTCTCACGACGCCTACCGGAAAACCGTTCAATCAACGAATGGCCGAAGAATGGGCCAAGGAGGAACATCTGGTCTTTCTGTGTGGACATTATGAAGGGTTCGACCAACGGATCCATGATGAACTGGCGACCGACGAGGTGTCGATCGGTGATTTCGTTTTGACAGGTGGAGAGCTCGCGACGATGGTCATGATTGATGCGACCGTAAGGCTCATTCCGGATGTACTTGGCGATCAGGCGAGCCATGAAGATGACTCGTTCTCGACTGGTCTCTTGGAATACCCTCACTATACACGACCGGCTGATTTTCGTGGATTGACCGTGCCGGAAGTGCTCTTGTCGGGAAATCACGCCCGGATCGAGGCATGGCGCCGAGAGCAATCGCTCGAACGCACGTATCGACGACGTCCGGATTTGCTCGAACATGTCGAGTTGACGGATGTCGATAAAAAGTTTCTGCAATCGTTGCGCGATTGAGAAATATATGCTATGTTTGAGCATGTGGGTTAAACCCATCGATTACCGATGTTCCGCTATTGGATGCTTGGGCATATGAAGATATGAACATTGAAGAAAAAGGAGATATGATTCATGAACACACAAAAACTGTTCCGTGAAATCACAGAAGAACAATTCAAATCGGACGTACCTGCTTTCCGTCCTGGTGACACAGTACGTGTCCACGTTAAAGTTGTAGAGGGAACGCGTGAGCGTATCCAGATCTTCGAAGGTGTTGTAATCAAGCGTAAAGGTGGCGGCATCAGCGAAACATTCACAGTCCGTAAGATTTCTTACGGCGTAGGTGTTGAGCGTGCATTCCCGCTTCACTCACCACGCGTTGCACAAATCGAAGTCGTACGCTACGGTAAAGTTCGCCGTGCGAAACTTTACTACCTCCGTAACCTTCGCGGTAAAGCAGCACGTATTAAAGAAATCCGTCGTTAAGATGGGAATTAAGCTTGTCGCTTGCGACAAGCTTCTTTTTTTCTAGTACAATAAGTTCAAATGGATAGAGGAGTGAGTGAAGTTGAAAGAAGTGTTTAGTTGGCTAAAAGCCATCGTGGTCGCTCTTGTCATCGCGTTCGTCATCCGGACGTTCATCTTCGTTCCTGTCATCGTTGAAGGAGAGTCGATGATGCCGACACTCCACAATGCGGATCGAATGATCGTCAGTAAAATTTCGAACTATGTTGGGGAGCTAGACCGAGGTGATATCGTCGTATTCCATGCGACTGAATCAAAAGACTATATTAAACGTGTCATCGCCATCCCAGGCGACACGCTCGAATATCGAGATGATGTGCTTTATATTAATGGTGAAGCGGTAGAAGAGCCGTATTTAGACGAGTTTCGTGCCCAGATGAACGGGTTCCCGTTGACCGAGAACTTCACACTCGAACAAGTGACGGGTGAGTCGGTCGTTCCAGAGGAATCATACTTCGTCATGGGAGACAATCGTCAAAACTCGAAAGACAGCCGTGAGATCGGATTTGTGTCGAAAGAGGAGATTGTCGGCAAGACGAACTTCATCTTCTGGCCACTCGATGATGTTGGCACGGTAGAAGATTAAGGTGGTGCTTTTTTGGCAATTCAATGGTTTCCTGGCCACATGGCCAAAGCAAGAAGACAAGTAACTGAAAAATTAAAGCTAATCGATGTCGTCATCGAACTCGTAGATGCACGCGTGCCTCAGTCGAGTCGCAACCCGATGGTCGATGAGATTACAGCGGGAAAACCCCGTCTCATCGTCTTGAACAAAGCAGACATGGCCGACCCCGTCGTGACGGAGGCGTGGTTACGTGCCTTGAAACGCGAAGAAGTCGAGGTTGTCGCTGTCGACGCGAAACATAGCAAAGGCTTGAAACAGCTCATCACGGGTGCTCAGAAGTTGATGAAAGAAAAGCATGACCGGATGCGTGAGAAGGGGCGGAACCCCGGACCGATCCGTGCGCTCATCATCGGAATCCCGAACGTCGGGAAGTCGACGCTCATCAACCGTCTCGCCGGACGAAACATCGCCATCACGGGCGACCGTCCTGGTGTGACGAAGCGTCAACAGTGGATCAAGATGAAAGGCGGCGAGATGGAGCTGTTGGACACACCGGGGATTCTCTGGCCGAAATTTGAGGACCAAATTGTCGGATATCGTCTAGCCGCGACCGGCGCTATCAAAGACGAGATTCTCAACTTGGATGATATCGCCTTGTATACGGTTCGTGAGTTGCATGCTCGTTATCCTGAACAATTAAAGGAACGATTCAAACTTGAAACGTTACCCGAGGACAGCGTTGAGCTCCTTGAGTTGATCGGGAAAAAACGTGGTCTCATCAGTGGCGGTTACGTCGATTTCGAAAAAGCGAGCGAACTACTTTTGAATGAACTACGACATGAAAAAATCGGACGGATCTCGCTTGAGACACCGGCTGATCACGAAATGGCGTAAAGCCCTGTGCACACAGGGCTTTTTTGAATAGGAGGAAGACCGTGACGATTCAACAGATTAAACAACAACTAGAGGACATCCGATATGAAGAATGGGTACAAATCTTCCCGACCTTGTCACGAGACCCACGAGCGGGCGTGCAAACGTTGCTTCGGCAAAAACACCGTCAATTCGAGCGAGAACGGGCGTTACAGGTCGATTTCGAAAGTCGCATGACGTATGAACATGAATGGAAGGCGCGAGGCTTCACTCGAATTGTCGGAGTCGATGAGGTCGGACGGGGACCGCTCGCGGGACCGGTCGTGGCTGCGGCAGTCTTGTTACCGGATGGGTTCTATCTCGCGGGATTGAATGATTCGAAAAAAATGTCCAAAACGGCGAGGGATGCAGCATACGCACACATCATCGAGGTCGCGGAGGTCGGTGTCGGCATCGTCGAGCCGAAGACGATTGATGTCATCAATATATACGAATCGACGAAACTAGCGATGACAGAGGCGATTCATCAAGTCGGAGAAGTAGACGCCCTATTGATTGACGCCATGAAACTCGAGCTCGACATCCCTCAACAGTCATTGGTTAAAGGGGACACGCTCAGTGTGTCGATAGCCGCGGCAAGTGTCGTCGCTAAGGTGGTAAGGGACCGGATGATGGAAGAATATGATTTGACGTATCCTGGATACGGATTTGCGAAAAATGCAGGATATGGAACAGAGGCTCATTTAGAAGGGTTAAGACGCCTTGGGGTGACTCCGATTCATCGCCGTACGTTCGCCCCCATCAAGCATATGTGAAAGGAGTGGTCGCGTTGCGGATCGATCATCAAGGGGTGATGCCGTTCAAAGTGACGGAACAGACGTCACGCCCGCTATTACTAGGGAACACAGTCGTCGGAAAGGTATTGCAGCTCTTACCTGGCAACGAGGCGGTTATGCAACTACCCCAAGGGATTTTCCGGGTCGGTGTCAATGCGAACGTGAAAGAGAACGTCACGTATAAGCTGGTCGTCACGGACGTTGAACCGAAGCTCGTCTTGAAGGTCGTCACGCAAGCGACAGAATCGCTCATGGCGGCCAAGTCGCCTCTGCAGGCGTTAGGAGAACAGCTCGGACGCCTGATGCGAGAACCGATGCTGACGCCGGACTCCGTGAAGGCGGCCGGCAAAACCGCGTTAGAAAGCGGCGCAGGTCAGGATGTAAAAGCGCTCGTCGGGGAGCTATTCAAAGCGAAAGGTGAGCCGAAGTTCGAGCAGTTCGTGCGTGCGCAGGAAGCGTTCAACGCGAGCCAAAGCCCACCGTTCGTCGCTCAAGCATTTCACATACCGCAATTGGGTCCGTTTGAAAACGTTCAACTTCGTCTAGAGGCCCCGAAACGAGAGACGATGGACTCGGATCATGCGCGGATCGTCTTGTTTCTTGAAACGCCGCGATATGGTGAGACCGGGATTGATGTGTTGATCCAAAAGCGTTACGTGTCCGTACGTGTATTCAATGAGCAACACGATTTGGCTCCATACGTCCGTACATACGAACCACTTTTGAAAGAAGGTTTAAAAAAGGTGTCATTCGAACTGTCTTCATTTTCGTATGAAGCGAAGCGTGAACACGTTCCGGCAACGTTTGCGCCGCTCGGAAAGGTGGACCTCCAAATATGAAAGACCAGAAGAAAGCGATGGCGCTCTCCTATGAGCAGTCGATGGATGCGCCCCATGTCGTAGCAAAAGGAACGGGTATCGTGGCCGAGCGGATGCTTGAAGTTGCTTTAGCGAACGGCATTCCTATCCATGAAGACCCAGCGCTCCTCTCGTTACTGTCGGCCTTGAACATTGAAGAGCAGATTCCAGAGGACGTCTATCAAGTCATTGCGGAACTTTTTGTGTTTCTTTATCAGATGGAACAGGATAAAATTTGATTTGTCTAGGGATATATGTGAAAAAAAGATGAAAACTTAAAGCAAGAACGATAGACAGCGCTTTCAGTTTTTCGTTACAATAGACGTGCCGATATTAAAGGGGACTAAGGGGGAAAACATATGAATATCCATGAGTATCAGGCGAAAGAATTGTTAAGAGAGTTTGGGGTAGCCGTTCCGACGGGTTATCCAGCCTTTACTGTTGAAGAAGCTGTTGCAGCTGCTGCGAAGCTTGAAGGTGAAGTGAAGGTAGTAAAAGCTCAAATCCACGCAGGTGGCCGCGGTAAAGCGGGTGGTGTTAAACTTGCGAAGACAGATGAAGAAGTGAAGCAATATGCTTCAGAGATTCTCGGGAAAACGCTCGTGACACACCAAACAGGTCCGGAAGGAAAAGTTGTCCAGCGTCTCTATATCGAAGAAGGTTCTGCGATTGACCAAGAATTTTACTTAGGACTCGTGCTTGACCGTTCGATCGGCCGAATTGTCATCATGGGTTCATCTGAAGGTGGAATGGACATCGAAGAAGTCGCTGAACATACACCAGAGAAGATTCATAAAGAGATCGTCGACCCGGTCGTTGGCTTACGTCCATTCCAGGCGCGTCGTCTCGCATTCAAAATGGAAGTCCCGACGAAACTTGTCAATAAGTTCAGTGACATGGTCATGAAGCTGTATAAAGTGTACGTCGAGACAGATTGCACAATCGCGGAAATCAACCCGCTCGTCACGACGAAAGACGGTAACGTCATTGCGCTCGATGCGAAGTTGAACTTCGATAGCAACGCGCTCTATCGTCACTCGGACGTCCTTGCTCTTCGTGATACGACGGAAGAAGACCCACGTGAAGTAGAAGCGTCAAAACACGACCTCAGCTACATCGCACTCGACGGAAACATCGGTTGTCTCGTCAACGGTGCCGGTCTTGCGATGGCAACGATGGATATCATCAAACATTACGGCGCTGAACCCGCTAACTTCCTCGATGTAGGTGGCGGTGCGACGAAAGAAAAAGTAACAGAAGCATTCAAGTTGATTTTGTCTGATGACCAGGTCAAAGGGATCTTCGTTAACATTTTCGGTGGGATCATGAAATGTGACATCATCGCAGAGGGGATTGTCGCTGCGACGAAAGAAATCGGACTCGACTTACCACTCGTCGTTCGCTTAGAAGGAACGAACGTTGATGCCGGGAAGCGCATTCTCGATGAATCTGGACTTGCGATCACGACGGCCAGCTCGATGGCTGACGGTGCAGAAAAAATCGCAGCACTTGTTCGATAAGGGGGAAACGACATGAGTATTTGGGCGGATAAAGATACGAAAGTAATCATTCAAGGGATTACAGGGAAGCAAGGTCTGTTCCACGGTGAACAGATGCTCGCATATAACACGAAATTAGTCGGTGGTGTCACACCTGGTAAAGGTGGCACGACGGTCCTCGACAACGTTCCAGTCTTCAACACCGTCTCTGAAGCGGTCGAAGCAACTGGTGCCAATGCATCGATCATCTATGTTCCACCTGCTTTCGCAGCGGATTCAATCATGGAAGCGGCAGACAGCGGCATCGAGCTTATCATCTGTATCACAGAAGGAATCCCAGTTGTGGACATGATTCAAGTGAAGCGCTATCTCGAGGACAAACCGGCTCGTTTAATCGGACCGAACTGTCCTGGTATCATCACACCTGGAGAAGCGAAACTTGGCATCATGCCTGGCTACATTCATACGAAAGGGCACGTCGGAATCGTATCACGTTCTGGGACGCTCACGTATGAGGCGGTTCATCAGTTGACGACAGCAGGTATCGGACAATCGACAGCTGTTGGAATCGGGGGAGACCCGGTCAACGGAACGAACTTCATCGATACGCTTAAAGCGTTCAACGAAGATGAGGACACGAAAGCGGTCATCATGATCGGGGAAATCGGTGGAACGGCTGAAGAAGAGGCAGCTGAATGGGTAAAAGCCAACATGACGAAACCAGTCATCGGTTTCATCGGCGGCCAGACGGCTCCTGAAGGCAAGCGCATGGGACATGCGGGCGCAATCATCTCAGGTGGTAAAGGTACGGCTGCTGAGAAGATCAAGACATTGAACGCGAATGGAATCGAAGTCGCTGAAACACCAGCGGTTATCGGTGAAACGTTGATTCGTGTCTTGAAACAGCAAGGATTATACGAAGCATGTGTCACGGGTCAACCGACGACATGAGAATCTTGAGGGATGCTTGCATCCCTCATTTTTTTAAAGGAGAGTTTGTGATGAATCAAACAATAGCTCGGTTTGCTGCAGCACGAATGCCAGTTGAGTTTGTGCATCATTATTTAAACGGGACACTCGGAGCACATCGCACACAATTTTCTGAACATGTCTGGAGACGGGCTGAACGAGCCTGGCACGCATCGGAGTCGTATAAACATTTCGTCACATGGGAAGACGACTTGTTTCCGAAACGGTTACTCGACATCCCCAACCCACCATATTGCTTGTTTTATCATGGAGATTTAGAGGTACTACAAGAAAGAACGACTGCGATGGTCGGAAGTCGTGAGTTGAATCGTATCAGTCAATCGCTCGTGAATCACTATCACTCTTTAATAGAAGAAACTGTATCTGTTTCAGGTGGCGCCCTCGGAATCGACGGGCTCGTCCACGCCCATGCCCTTCGCGCTCGTCGACCGACCGTGGCGGTACTGGGAGCTGGACTGAACCGGCTCTATCCGGAGGCGAACCGAGACATGCTTTTACAGATTCCACAAGAGGGAGTCTTACTTAGTGAATATGTACCAAACACGCCGATTCAAAAATTTCAATTTTTGGAAAGAAATCGTTTGGTCAGTGGTCTTGGCGATGCGTTGGTCGTTATACAGGCGAGACGAAAGAGTGGGACGATGAATACGGTCGGACATGCTCTAGAGCAAGGGAAAACGGTATTTGCGGTGCCAGGTTCACCCCTTGATCCACTCGCGGAGGGACCGAACCGGTTGATTGAAGAAGGTGCGATTCCATTGACGAATTCCGATCAAATTATTCGAGATCTCAAGATTGTACGTTGACAAACCAGTGAGAACATGAATATTATGGTAGGGATTTAAATGACCTCTAAAAGGGGAGCAGATGTATGGCAAAATATCTGGTGATCGTCGAATCACCTGCGAAAGCAAAAACAATTAAACGTTATTTAGGTCCGAATTATATGGTCAAAGCTTCGATGGGGCACGTGATTGACTTGCCTAAAAGTCAACTCGGTGTAGACGTCGAACACGACTTTGAACCGAAGTATATTACCATCCGTGGTAAAGGACCGGTATTGAAAGAATTGAAGACAGCAGCGAAAAAAGCGACAAAAATCTTTCTCGCGGCCGACCCCGATAGAGAAGGGGAAGCGATTGCTTGGCATTTAGCACGCGCACTCGGTGTCGATGAAACGACAGAATGTCGTGTCGTCTTTAACGAAATCACGAAAGATGCGATTAAAGAATCGTTTAAACATCCACGTAAGATCAATCACGATCTCGTCGATGCACAACAAGCCCGACGTATTTTAGATCGTCTTGTCGGATACGGGATGAGCCCATTATTATGGAAGAAAGTCAAAAAAGGATTGTCTGCAGGGCGAGTTCAATCGGTAGCCGTGAAGATGATTATCGACCGTGAGCGCGAAATTAACGCGTTCGACCCGGAAGAGTATTGGACGATTAAACTTGATTTAAATCATGATGGGGAAACGTTCGAGACTTCATTTTACGGAAAAGATGGGAAGAAGATGGAATTGAAGTCTGAAGAAGACGCGCAATCTGTCCTCGATACCATCGATGATACGTTTAAAGTCATTGATGTAACGAAGAAAGAACGGAAGCGGAACGCTTCGCTACCGTTCACGACAAGTTCATTGCAGCAGGATGCTGCCCGTAAATTGAATTTCCGTGCGAAGAAGACAATGATGCTCGCGCAGCAATTATATGAAGGAATCGATCTCGGTAAAAAAGAGGGTACAGTCGGTTTGATTACGTATATGCGTACCGACTCGACACGTATCTCTGATTTGGCGAAGACGGAGGCGAAGGAATATATCGAATCGACATTCGGTGAAGAGTATGTCGCCTCACAGAAACAAAAAGAAAAGAAATCAGCGAATACCCAAGACGCGCACGAAGCGATTCGTCCGACTTCAGCATTGCGCGACCCAGCTTCCTTGAAGCCATATCTGTCACGTGACCAGTTGCGACTGTATAAGTTGATTTGGGAACGATTGATTGCGAGCCAAATGGCGCCAGCCGTTCTTGATACGGTCAAAATCGACGTCGAGTCGAACGGGATGATTTTCCGTGCGAACGGGTCGACAGTCAAATTCCCTGGTTTCATGAAAGTGTATATCGAGTCGAAAGACGATGACATCGAGGACACGAACCAAGAGAAGGAAGGATTATTGCCACCTCTCGAAGTGGATGATACCGTGACGTTTGAAACGATTGAGCCGAAACAACACTTCACACAACCGCCACCTCGTTATACAGAGGCGCGACTCGTTCGAGCGATGGAAGAACTCGGGATTGGTCGTCCGTCGACGTACGCGCCGACACTCGACACGATCCAACGACGCGGTTATGTCGTTCTCGAAGAGAAAAAGTTTTTACCGACTGAACTTGGAGAACTCGTCATCGAGATGATTGATGAGTATTTCAACGACTTCATCACGGTCCAGTTCACTGCCGACATGGAGACCCTTCTTGATTCGATCGAGCATAAGGAAGTCGAGTGGACGGAAGTCGTCGCTCCGATTTATCGTTCTTTCGAGAAACGATTGAAGCGTGCTGAAGAAGAAATCGAGAAAATCGAAGTGAAAGATGAACCTGCCGGAATTGATTGTGAAGTCTGTGGGTCACCAATGGTCATCAAGATGGGACGCTACGGCAAGTTCATGGCGTGCTCGAACTTCCCGAACTGTACGAACACGAAACCGGTACAAGTCGAAATCGGTGTCCCGTGTCCGAACTGTAAGGATGGACAAATCGTAGAACGTCGTAGTAAAAAAGGTCGTCTCTTCTATGGTTGCTCGAACTATCCGGAATGTGAATTCGTCTCATGGGATAAACCGGTTGCGAAACCGTGTCCAGTATGCGACAGTTTGATGGTCGAGAAAAAAATTAAAGACGGCGTGAAATATCAATGTACGAACTGTACCCACACCGAGGTACATCAGCAAGAGGAGGATTAATGTTGCAACAACGTGTAACTGTAATCGGAGCTGGATTGGCCGGCTCCGAAGCGGCTTGGCAACTCGCTAAGCGCGGTATTCAAGTAGATTTGTATGAAATGAGACCGGTTCGTCAAACACCGGCGCACCACACGGATCAATTTGCAGAACTCGTCTGTTCGAACTCGCTACGTGCGAACGGTCTTCAAAATGCCGTAGGTGTCTTGAAAGAAGAAATGCGTACGCTTGACTCGCTCATCTTAAAGGCGGCGGACACGGCAAGTGTACCTGCTGGGGGTGCCCTTGCCGTCGATCGTCATGAGTTTGCCGGATTCATCACCGAGAAGCTAAAGAACCACGAGAATGTCACAGTGCACAACGAAGAGCTCAAAGAGATTCCTGAAGGGATCGTCATCGTGGCGACTGGCCCTTTGACCTCCCCTGACCTTTCTGCATCACTCAAGGCGTTCACAGGAGAAGATTATCTCTACTTCTATGACGCGGCAGCACCAATTCTAGATGGTGATACGATTGATCGGGATAAAGTCTATTTGAAGTCGCGTTACGACAAAGGTGAAGCCGCTTACTTGAACTGTCCGATGACAGAAGAAGAGTTTGACGTGTTTTACGAAGAGCTGATCAAGGCAGAAGTCGTTCCGCTAAAAGAGTTTGAAAAAGAGATTTACTTTGAAGGATGCATGCCGTTTGAAGTCATGGCCGAGCGTGGGAAAAAGACGCTTCTTTTCGGACCGATGAAGCCGGTCGGATTAGAAGACCCGAAGACAGGAAAACGTCCATATGCCGTCGTTCAGCTTCGTCAAGACAACTCGGCGGGCACACTGTATAACTTGGTAGGCTTCCAAACACATTTGAAGTGGGGCGAACAGAAGCGCATCATCCGTCTCATCCCGGGACTCGAGAATGCGGACATCGTCCGTTATGGTGTCATGCACCGTAACACGTTCATCAACTCACCGAGCTTACTCAAGCCGACGTATCAGGCGCGTACACGTGACACGCTCTTCTTCGCCGGTCAGATGACAGGGGTAGAAGGATATGTGGAGTCGGCAGCGTCCGGGCTTCTAGCTGGGATCAATGCGGCGAAGATGATCGCAGGTGAAGAACTCGTCGTTCTCCCGCGTGAGACGATGCTTGGTTCGATGGCGCATTATATCACGACAGCCGACGGGAAGCACTTCCAACCGATGAATGCAAACTTCGGATTGGTGCCATCACTAGAAGACGCTCCGAAAAAGATGAAGAAACAAGAACGGTACGAGCGTTACGCGAACCGTGCGTTAGAAACGATACAACAGTATAAAGATCTTTGAACAGGAGAGCCATTTTTTGGCTCTTTTGTTTTGAAGTAAAATTTCAATTGTGTATTTTGTTTCATACTTTGAAAATTTTCAGATTATTGAACGGCTATCTATTGTCACCTTACATTCTGTATGCTATGCTAATTTCGATTTGACGAGAACATGCGTTTTTACGAGTCATCGAGGAGGCGATAAAATGGGATTTTTAGAGGATCGACAATCCTTTTTACGCTACTGCCAAATTGAACGTCGACTGTCTCCTCATACGAAACGCTCTTACGAGCAAACGCTCGACCAGTACGCCGCATATTGCCAATCGACGCATCAAGATCCCTACGATGCTCAGACGGCGCGGCGTTATTTATATGTCCTTTATGAGAAACAATTGGCCGCGTCTACGGTGTCCCAAAAAGTATCTTGTTTCAAGCAATTCGGGAAGTTTATGGCAAGAGAACAAGGTGGAGAACCGTTGTTCCACGACCTGACCTCACCGAAAAAGAGACAGTCCTTGCCGACCTTTGCCGTCCCGACGGAAGTCGAGCAACTGTTGGAGGCTGCCTCGAGGCAGGAAGATCCTTTTTTACAGGCGAGGGACGTCGCCATCGTAGAAGTGCTCTATGGGACGGGAATCCGCGTCGCTGAACTGTGTGGGATGAACCTTTCCTCGTTCGATGAGGTTTTATCCTTTGTCCATGTGATGGGAAAAGGGAAGAAAGAACGATATGTCCCGATCGGACAATATGCCGTACATGCTTTGCAGCGTTATATCGAATTACGCAAAGGTGTCGGGCTCCCGACAGAAACCGCATTATTTTTGAGTCAAAAAGGGAATCGGATGACAACAGACCAAATCCGCTATGTCATGAAACGTTTGAGAAAAGACAGTGGGGTACATAAACCACTTACCCCGCACTCGTTGCGACACAGCTTTGCGACGGACTTGTTAGAACGGGGAGCGGACTTGCGTGCCGTCCAAGAGTTGCTTGGGCATGAGTCCTTGTCGACGACCGGGCGGTATACCCATGTATCGACCGAACGACTTCGGTCGATTTATCAAGCGACACATCCAAGAAAGTAGGAGGTTACGATATGTTTCATGCAACAACGATTTTTGCAGTTCGACACAATGGCCAATGTGCGATGAGTGGAGATGGCCAAGTCACATTCGGGAATGCCGTCATCATGAAAAACAAGGCGAAGAAAGTCAGACGCCTTTATGGCGGGAAAGTCGTTGCCGGTTTTGCAGGTAGCGTAGCCGATGCTTTCACATTGTTTGAAAAGTTTGAATCGAAACTTGAAATGTATAACGGTAACTTGCCGCGAGCAGCGGTAGAACTTGCGAAAGAATGGCGTGGGGATAAGATGTTGCGTCAACTCGAGGCACTATTGATTGTGATGGATGCCGATCATCTTTTGCTCGTCTCTGGGAATGGAGAAGTGATTGAGCCGGACGATGGAATTCTTGCAATCGGATCCGGTGGGAACTATGCCTTAGCGGCAGGTCGCGCACTCGTACGCCATTCTGCTGAAAAGTCTGCTGAAGAAATCGCGCGTGCCGCTCTTGAAATCGCTGGTGAGCTTTGCGTGTATACAAATGATCAAGTCATTGTAGAAACGATTGGAGGCGCTGCTGAATGAACCGAGAGTTGACACCTAGACAAATCGTAACGGAGTTAGACCGTTTTGTAATCGGACAAAAGGATGCCAAGCGAGCAGTTTCGATTGCTCTACGAAATCGCTATCGTCGTCAAAAGTTAAGTGCAGACCTTCGCGATGAGGTTACACCAAAAAATATTTTGATGATCGGACCGACCGGGGTCGGAAAGACCGAAATTGCTCGACGGTTAGCTAAGCTTGTCGGTGCACCGTTTGTGAAGGTAGAAGCAACGAAATTTACGGAAGTTGGTTACGTCGGTCGTGACGTTGAATCGATGGTACGTGATCTCGTTGAGGCATCGGTTCGTCTTGTCAAAGAAGAGAAAAAAGAAGATGTGAAGGAGCCAGCGGAACGTGCGGCGACGGAACGCCTTTTAGATGCGCTACAAGGAAAAGCAAAAGCGACACCTACTGCATCGAATCCGTTCGAGGCGTTGTTCGGCGGACAGACACAACAGCCAGAAACCACGTCGGACACATCCAATAATGACCGTTCGCAACTTCGACGCTTGCTCGAACTCGGTGAACTCGAAGAACGCGTGATTGAAGTGGAATTAGAAGAAAAGCAGACGATGGATTTGTTTCAAGGTCAAGGGATGGAAGGTTTGTCGAATCTTCAGGATATGCTCGGTCAAATCGTTCCAAAGAAACGGAAACAACGT
Source organism: Exiguobacterium sp. s121 (assembly GCF_018617245.1). Taxonomy (GTDB): domain Bacteria; phylum Bacillota; class Bacilli; order Exiguobacteriales; family Exiguobacteriaceae; genus Exiguobacterium; species Exiguobacterium profundum. Next base: position 1,551,182 of record NZ_JACSJV010000001.1, on the reverse strand, counting down.
AAGCTGACGGTTCGTGAAGCAAGACCGCTTCTCATTGCTGAAGAAGCAGAGAACTTGCTGGACTTGAACGAAGTCCACGATGAAGCCGTGCGGCGCAGTGAACAGATGGGTATCATCTTCGTGGATGAAATCGATAAGATCGCCACAAAATCACAAGATCACGCCGGAGTATCCCGTGAAGGGGTGCAGCGTGACATTCTTCCGATTGTAGAAGGATCTACGGTCGTCACGAAGTATGGACCGGTTAAAACGGATCATGTTCTTTTCATCGCGGCCGGTGCATTCCATATGGCTAAGCCGTCTGACCTGATTCCAGAGCTACAAGGACGCTTCCCAATTCGTGTTGAATTGAGCAGCTTGACGGAAGAAGACTTCGTCAAGATTTTGACGGAACCGTCACAGGCACTCATTAAACAATATACGGCCTTGTTAGAATCTGAAGAAATCACGGTCCGTTTCACGCATGAGGCCATTGAAGAAATTGCGAAAATTGCGACACATGTCAATCGTGAGACCGATGACATCGGTGCACGTCGCCTCTATACTATAATGGAGCGCGTTTTAGAAGATTTATCATTTGAAGCGGCAGATATGCCACAAACAACCGTAGAAATCACACCAGCTTACGTACAAGCAAAAGTCGGTTCCATCGCCGACGATCGTGATTTGAGCCAATATATATTATAAGATTCTGTATGCACATACAGGGAGGAAATAGAGAATATGAACTTACTAGAAAAAACACGCCAATTAAACACAATGCTTCAACAAGAGGCAAGTGCGCACGTTGACTTTAAAGAAATGGCGGACAAAATGCGTGAAGTCCTTGAGTCCAACACGTTTATCGTGAGTCGTCGGGGACGACTTCTCGGTTTTGCAATCAAACAACAGATTGAGAATGACCGGATGAAAGCATTCTTAGTCGATCGACAGTTCCCGGAGCCATATGCTTCGAACTTGTTCAATGTGAAAGAAACGACAGCGAACATCGATATCGATAGTGAATATACAGCGTTCCCAGTCGAGAACCACGATCTATTCCTCAACTCCATGACGACGATTGTTCCAATCATCGGTGGAGGAGAACGTTTAGGTACGCTCGTACTCGGTCGATTGGCGAATGAATTCACAGAAGATGACCTCGTTCTCGCGGAGTACTCTGCAACTGTAGTTGGAATGGAGATCCTTCGTGAGAAGGCTGCGGAAGCCGAAACGTCGGCACGTAAGAAAGCAGTCGTCCAGATGGCGATTAACTCGTTATCGTATTCAGAGCTTGAGGCAATCGAACATATCTTCGAAGAGCTTGGTGGAAACGAAGGATTGCTAGTTGCTTCCAAAATTGCCGACAGAGTGGGAATCACGCGTTCGGTCATCGTCAACGCACTTCGGAAATTAGAAAGTGCAGGGGTCATTGAATCACGTTCTTTAGGAATGAAAGGAACGTATATCAAGATATTAAATGACAACTTCTTGTTTGAATTGCAAAAACTGAAATCAAACTGAAATACAACTTTCGATGTGTAATTTCCATTGAAAACACTTTTAAAAGGGACTTTATTCCTAAAAAACCGCTTTCCTTGATAAGGAGGCGGTTTTTTTTAGTACAAAAGTAATTATTTTCACCTTTTGACGTGATTTCGACAAAAAGATATTAAGCCATTTACCTATGTTTTAAAAAATATCTTTCAGAACTGTTACAGATTTGTTTCAATGAAATAGTAGATTTTCCAAATGAGGTATATTTAGTAGTCATTATATGAAAGTGAGTGAACGCCGTGAATTGGATTGGTAGTGACTATCAATTACTAAAGCAAGCCATCAACCATTCAGTCCTTAACCAAAAGGTCATCAGTCATAACCTTTCAAACATTGATACGCCGAATTTCAAAGCCAAACAGGCTGTGTTTGAGCAGACGCTTCAGAGTGAGATGCGACTCAAGCTGCAAGGTGGTCGTCCGAGTGACTCGACCCAGTCGAAGGTCATCGATCGAGCTGGTGGCGCCATGAGGAGTGATGGCAACAACGTCGACTTGGATTATGAAATGAGTGAGCTGGCACGAAACCAACTCCAGTATGAGGCGATGATGGAGCAATTGAATCGTAGGCTCGGGGGATTAAAATCTGTTATTCGGGGAGGTCGTTAATCAATGGGAATGTTTGATAGTTTTCATATTTCAGCTTCAGCGTTGACGTCACAACGGCTACGAATGGATACCGTGTCGGCGAACATCGCCAACGCTCAGACGACTCGCGGGAGACTCGTGGACGGAGAGTGGCAACCATACACACGAAAGATGACCGTGTTGCAAGAAGCGCCATTCCGGAAGCAAATGGATGCCGTTAATGGAGGGGTGCAAGTATCTCAAATCATCGAAGACGATGCACCGTATAAATTGGCTTATAACCCGAATCATCCCGATGCGGATGAGCGAGGGTACGTACAAATGCCGAACGTCGATCTCTTGAAAGAAATGGTCGATTTGATGGGTGCGACTCGTTCGTACGAAGCAAACATTGCAGCGATGAACGCCTCGAAGGCGATGCTCGTAAAAGCGATGGAGATTGGTAAAGGATAAGGAGTGTTAACGGATGCAAATTAATCCAATTCAATTGATGAGCCCAGAACTCACGCCATCACTGAATAAAACGAACCCATCTCAATTTGGGTCATACTTGAATGAAGCGATGAACGCATTGAATGAGACACAACAAGCGACTAGTCAAGCCCGTAAAGATTTGGCGGTCGGGAAAGCTGACCTTCATCAGGTGATGATTCAAAGTGAAGAGTCGTCGATTGCGATGCAACTTGCCATCGAGGTGAGGAACAAGGCTGTTGAGGCCTATCAAGAAATGATGCGAATGCAAGTTTAATTGTAGAGGATGACAAGTTGCGATGAATGAACAATTAAAAGAACGATTCAAATCCATGACCGGTGCATTAAAGGCGATGCCAGCGAAACGTAAACTCGTATGGGGCATCTCGATCGCGGTCATACTAATCGCGGCCCTCGTACTCACATTCTTCCTTTCAAGGCCAAACATGGCACCTCTCTATACAAACTTGTCTGCTCAAGAAGCGGGCGAAGTGACAGAGAAGTTGACAGCAGACGGGGTACAGTCGGAAATCAAGGCGACTTCGAACGGTGTGAGCGTGTATGTGCCGACTGAAATGGTCGATCAGTTGAAAGTGAGTTTGGCTGCTGCCGGAATTCCAAAGTCCGGCTCGATTGATTATAGTTTCTTCAGCGAAAACGCAGGGTTCGGAACGACAGACCGTGAGATGGCTGTCATCGAACGTAGTGCGATGCAGACGGAGCTAGAGCGACTCATCACACAGATTGAAGGAATCAATCAAGCGAAAGTAATCATCTCACTTCCTGAGAAGTCTGTCTTCTTGGCAGAAGATCAAGGTGAGCCTACCGCGTCCATCGTCTTGAACATCGGAGCGGGGACGAATTTAGAACCAAACACAGTAAAAGGTCTCTATCATTTGATTAGTAAGAGTGTCCCGAACTTGAAACCGGAAAACATTTCAATTATGGACCAATACTTCACGTATTATGATCTCGACCAGACCGTTGTTGCTGGAGGTTCCTCGTCAGATCCATTGGCGTTGAAGCGACAAGTCGAAAAAGACGTACGTCAACAAATCCAACAGATGCTATCGGTTCTACTCGGCGAACGGAGCGTACTCGTTTCCGTCACAGCAGACATCGACACGACACAAACGGCTGAAGAACAGAATCTTGTCACGCTGGTCGATGAAGAAAACATGGAAGGCATCGTCACGTCTGCCGAGCGGATTGCTGAAGCATACACTGGCGGAACAGGTACGGCGACAGAAGCGACGGGAACTGGTGAGAACGACACAATCAACTTCCCGGCAGCGACTGGCGATGGCACAGAAGAAAGTGAAAAGAATCATGAAATCATCAATTACGAGGTCAACCGCATCACGAAGCAGATTCAAAACGCACCATATACGATTCGTGACCTCGGAGTCCAGCTCATCGTTGAACCACCAGATGGCGCAACAAGTATCGATCCGCAGTTAGAAGGCGACCTCGAGACGATGATGTATTCCATTATTCGGACGTCGTTAGCGAAGACGGATGAAGCCATCACGGATGCTGAACTCGAACAGAAAGTTGTCGTCGTGTCGAGACCGTTCGCTGAAGTGGAAGAGGTTGCAGCAACAGAGCAACCGACACCTTGGTGGATGTATGCGGCAGCGGCGGGTGCAGTCGTAATTCTTGCCTTGATCTTCTTCGCGATGCGTAGACGGAAGCAAGAGGTTGTGGAAGAGACGAACGAATGGGAAGTTCCATATGAAGATGAAGTACCTGACCTAGACCTCGAAGAGCGAGGCGAAGGTGCAGTGAAGAAGAAACAGTTAGAAAAATTAGCTGAAAGTAATCCAGAAGAGTTTGCTAAACTGCTTCGTACTTGGATGTCTGAGGAGTGAGTAACGTGAACTATGCAAAACAATCGAATCGCGAAAAAGCAGCGATGCTCATGATTTCCCTGGGACCTGAAGTGGCAGCGAACGTCTACAAACATCTTTCAGAAGAAGAGATGGAACAACTGACGCTTCAAATTTCAGCGTTAAAAAAGTGTCCCCGGAAGAAAAGGATAGTATTCTCGGTGAGTTCCATGAACTCGCCATGGCACAAAGTTATATCACTCAGGGTGGAATCGGGTTTGCGAAAACTGTCCTTGAAAAAGCAGTTGGTGAAGACAAGGCGATGGCATTGATTCATCGTCTGACTTCCACCTTACAGGTCAGACCGTTCGAGTTTGCACGAAAAGCAGACCCGAAACAGTTATTGAACTTTATCCAAAACGAGCACCCACAGACGATTGCGTTAATCTTAGCGCATTTAGAACCCGTCAAGTCAGGGCAAATCCTCTCGGAACTTCCACCTGAGATTCAATCGGAAGTCGCAAAACGGATTGCGACGATGGATCGACTCAATCCAGACGTCATCCATGAAGTGGAACAAATCCTTGAGAAGAACTTGTCGCAGACGGATATGCAAGATTATGCCCAATCTGGTGGAATCGAAGCAGTCGTCGAAGTCTTGAACGGTGTAGACCGGACGACCGAACGTACCATTCTCGATGCGCTCGAAATCGAAGACCCGGAACTTGCAGAAGAAATCAAAAAGCGGATGTTCGTCTTCGAAGATATCGTTACGCTCGATTCTCGTGCGATTCAACGAATCATTCGCGAAGTGGCGAACGACGACTTGTTACTTGCGCTCAAGGTCTCTTCGGAGGAAGTCAAACAAATTATCTTCAAAAACATGTCACAACGTATGGTCGAAACGTTCAAAGAAGATATGGAATTCATGGGACCGGTACGGTTGCGTGACGTCGAAGAGGCACAGAGCCGAATCGTCGGAATCATTCGTCGCCTAGAGGACGTCGGTGAGATTGTAATCAGTCGAGGTGGAGGAGATGACATCGTTGTCTAATGTGATCAAACGCCAACGTGCAACATCGAATATTCCGCAACGGATTGAATCCAAGCGCTTAGAAACACCCATTATAGAACCGAATGACGGAATCAATCATCACGATGTCATTCAGTCGCGCTATGAGAAGTTGAAGCAGGACGAAGAAGCATTTCAACAGTTTCAGTTGACCGAAGTCGAACAGTTGGAGCGGTTGAAACAACAGGTGTTCGAGGAGGCGCGTTCAGAAGGGTATCAGGAAGGTCTCCTTCAAGGTAGACAGGACGGATTGGCTGAGTTCGAGGACATCACCACAAGATTAAATTCCGTTTCGACCGAACTTGAACTCTTATTTGAAGAAAAATGGAGACAAGCGGAAGAACAACTCATTGAGCTGGCAATCTCGGTCAGTGCACATGTGACAACGGAACTTGTTCGGAAAGATGAAGAACTCTTTGCGACGATGATCCGTGATCAAATGTCACATTGGATCGATGCCGAAGCAATCACAATCTTTGTTCATCCGACACGTCTTGCCTCGATTCAGCAATTCGAAGCGATGTGGCGGACAGAAGAGACACCCCCTTTGAAATATCGTGGGGACGGATCATTGGATGAAACGGCAGTCCGAATCGAGTCGCCACATCGTGGGAATGAAGTCGATTTAACGTATAGTTTCGAACGGATTCAAGCTAAAATCGAGGAGGTTTTAGCGGATGGTGCTTATTGAGCAGGTTCTTGACTCAATCAAGCAGTCTTCGGACGGCGAGTTCACACGAAAAATCGGTCGAGTTTGCCGTGTCATCGGATTGATGATTGAGTCGAATGGGCCGAGTGCATTTGTCGGAGAACGCTGTTTGATTGTCCTTCCGTCGAATGAAACGGTTGAAGCAGAGGTTGTCGGATTCAATGAAGAGCGTGTTCTGCTCATGCCATACGGTGAAACTACGCAAATTGCGCCAGGGTGTCTTGTAAAGGGAACGGGAAAAATGCTTCAAGTTCCTGTAGGGGAAGAGTTGATTGGTCAAGTGCTCGATGGTTTGGGACGTCCACTTTCAGGTGAGCGTCTTGTGACCGGTAAGCGTTACGACGTTCAACGTAAACCTCCGAATCCTTTGAATCGACCAAGGATTTTAGATGCGCTGTCGACCGGTGTACGCATGATTGATGGACTGTTGACTGTAGGAAAAGGACAACGGGTCGGTTTGTTTGCTGGTTCCGGTGTAGGGAAGTCGACCTTGCTCGGGATGATTGCCAAACGATCTTCGGCAGATATTAACGTCATCGCCTTGATTGGAGAACGGGGTCGGGAAGTAAAAGAGTTCATCGAAAAAGAACTCGGACCAGAAGGCATGGCTCGTTCCGTCGTGATTGTAGCGACAAGCGACCAACCCCCGCTTGTCCGGTTGAAGGGAGCTTACACGGCGACCGCGATTGCCGAGTACTTCCGGGACCAAGGGAAAGAAGTGGTCTTGATGATGGACTCGGTGACACGTTTTGCGATGGCACAGCGTGAGATTGGTCTTGCGACGGGCGAACCCCCAACATCGAAAGGGTACACCCCATCCGTATTCGCCATGTTACCTCAACTATTAGAGCGAAGTGGAACAGCGGCGACAGGTTCAATCACTGCATTCTATACGGTCCTCGTCGACGGGGATGATATGAATGAACCGATTGCCGACGCGGTGCGGGGGATTTTAGACGGACACTTTGTGATGGACCGGGCGCTCGCAAACCGTGGGCAATTCCCGGCAATCCATGTACTAAAATCCATCAGTCGGGTCATGAACCAAATCGCTTCCCCTTCACACAGAGATGCAGCTCAAACGTTCCGCAGTTGGCTCGCGACCTATATTGACGCGGAAGATTTAATCAATATCGGAGCGTATAAAAAAGGCACCAATCCTTCAATTGATACCGCTGTGGAGAAATATCCATACTTGTTGACGTTTTTGAAACAATCGATCGAAGAAGATGCTGCTTTCGAACAGACGATGACCCACTTGTCACATATTGCACGAGGTGAATCATGAATAGACTCATATTAGAACGAATCATGCCGATTGCGGAACATGAAAAAGAAGATGCCGCCATAGAAGTCAGAGGATTTAAGGCAAGACTTGAGACAGAGATGGAGAAGCTATATGACCTTCTTCTCATGTATGAGTCGCTCATCAAACACCAAGACGAACAATCTGGAAACATCGACCTTCTCATGTCGCAGTATCGAGAAAAGACGCGAGAGCAAGTGAAACGTCAAATCGAAACGCAACAGCTCGTCGTACAACAGGCCCGCAATCGCTATCATGCGTCGCAAGAACGATTGCTCGGTAAAGTGGTGGAAGAAAAGAAATACGTGACGCTCCATGAAAAGGTCAGCATGCAAGAGATGACGGTAGCTAAACTTACAGAGCAACAAATGATGGATGAACTTGCTGTGATTCATCATGGGAAAGGGAAGTAGCATGGCAAAAGAGAACAATAAACGAGGCAAGCAAATGATTGTGGCGTTGGTCCTCATTCCAGCAATCTTCATCTTAGTCGGTGGGATTGTCGTCATGAACTATGCGATGGACCGTCCGCTCTTATCCGTTCCCTTATTAGAAGTGAACGAGGACGAGAAAACGGAAGAATTAAAAAAAACGGAGACGCAGGTGAATGTGACGGGAATCGATTCGGACGCAGCGAACCGATTAAAAGCGGCGAACAGTGAGATTGAAAAACTTCGCAACGAAAATGTTGAATTGACGAACGAAGTAAAGGCTAGACAAGAAGAAATCACCGATTTGATTCGTGAACGAGATCGACTCGTCTCGGAACTAGAGACAGCGTCAAAAGAAGAGGAGACCTCATCTGATGTCGCCAGCGTTTATGAAGAAATGTCAGCCAAACAGGCGGCAGCTATTATGGGTGAACTCGAAAGCCCTCAAGTTGCTGAACTGTTGAAGGAGCTATCACCTAAGCAACAGGCAGACATCTTAGGACGAATGAATGCGCAACAGGCTGCGGTTGTGACGCAGCTTCTCCAATGAACACAAGAAGGGAGGGCCAACATTGAATATCGCTTTATTGACGCAAGCCATTCAAGGATCGATGGCTCGTACTGGAGCAGTGGAGGGAGAATCACAGGGAGCAGGTGGATTTTTAAGCCTCCTTTCTGCGATGCTTGCCCCAATGCAAGGCTCAGGGGAGCAGGCAGAACTTCCTCAACTTGAAGAAGGTGTGCTTCCTGAAGGATCAGTCGATTTGGAAAAAGTGGCACAGGAACTCGAAACATGGTTTCAAAAGCCTGATACATTGAAGTGGCTAAAATCACTGCCACAAGATGCGTATCGGACGTTTATGGATGCATATGTAAGTTTACTCGGTCAATTGTCTAATCCTTCGCCTGAGACTGAAATCCCGTCTTCGGTTTTACCGGCGATTGTACAGACGACGACTACGCCGAAAGTCCATACTACGAAGCAAACAGAGGGAAATGCTCAGACGACCAACATTGCACTAACTCAACAAGTTCCAAACCAAGAACTTGCCAAACAGGTTCAAACGATGCAACGGATCATCACACAGTATAAAGGACCAATCGAAGGTACATTGAAAGAAGTTCCCATCTTGCCAAATGTTGAAACCGTAAAAATCGCAAAACCTGCGCTACAGCCAAATAACGTAGACTGGATGCCGAAAGGGATGAACTGGTCAAGACCACAGATTGACGTGGACACGGTCATGTATGCTTCGAAAGGATCCCTTCCTGAAAATTTACAAGCTCGGATTGAAGCGGCTTTGCAAAAGGCACCGTTCAAAAGTGGGGCAGATGGTTCAAAAGTCTTCACTGTAAGATTGTATCCGGAGCAGTTAGGGGAACTCGTCGTCAAGCTAGAGCGGAAGAATGGAGAACTTGTCGTCAAGATGTTTGCCAGCAATCAAGAGGCGAAGCAACTGATCCAGTCACAGGTTCAACAGTTGCAACAAACGTTGACACCCCATTCGCAAAACGTTCGGGTCGAGGTCAACTTGACACAGCAAGCGCTCGATTCAAAATCAGCCTTGTCCGATGGTTCCGAGCAACCGGAACAAGAACAACCACAAGAACAGCCTAAAGGAGGGTCTGAAGATGACGAGCATCCAACCGAAGACGAATGATTATACATTGCCAGATCAGTCGCTCCCAAAAGCGACAAATCAATACGATAAAGACATGTTTATGAAGTTGCTTCTCGCTCAAATCGCGAACCAGGACCCGATGTCGCCGATGGAAGATAAAGAGTTCATCGCACAGATGGCGCAGTTCTCGTCTCTCGAGCAAATGCAAGCCATCTCAAAACAACTCGACTCGGTTCTCGTCGACCGTCACATGTCGTCGATTTCTGAATACAGTAGCATGATTGGGAAAACAATCAACTTTACAACCGAAACGAGTGAAGAGACGACGAAAGGCACAGGTCGTGTCGTTTCCATTTCTCGTAACGACTTAACCGGATATATGGCCGATCTTGAAGACGGAACATCCGTCAGCGTGTACGATATCACATCGATCAAATAAGCATAGGAGGAATGCATTATGTTAAGAGCAATGTACTCAGGAATCAGTGGATTGAAGAACTTCCAATCGAAGCTAGACGTCGTCGGGAACAACATCGCCAACGTCAACACGTTCGGTTATAAAAAAGGTCGCGTTACCTTTAAAGATCTCGTTAGCCAGCAAGTCGGAAGTGCGTCAGGTGGGAACGGGACAACAGCCGGTGGAGTCAACCCGAAAGAAGTCGGTCTCGGGGGAACGATGGCTACGGTCGATAACGTATACAACCAAGGAGCGATGCAAAACACGGGACGTGCCCTTGACGTCGGGATTTCAGGTGAAGGGTTCTTCGCAATTAATGTGAACGGGCAAACACAATATACACGTGCCGGTAACTTCTATACTGATAATGCTGGAGATATCGTTAACGGTGATGGAGCATATGTCCTTAGTACAACAAATACAAAAATCACTGTTCCGGCCGGTGCTAAATCTCTTTCAATTGGTAAAGATGGACAAGTCAGTTATGTAAATGCTGCAGGGGCTTCTGTGAACTTGGGTCAAATTCAAGTCGTTACATTTGCTAACAACGCAGGTCTGTCTAAGGTTGGTGCAAACAACTATATTCAATCTCAAAACTCTGGCGCACCGAATCCAGGTGTACCGGGAGTCGCTGGTCGTGGAGAACTTGTCTCAGGCGCACTCGAAATGTCAAACGTTGACCTTTCAGAAGAGTTCACAGAAATGATCGTGGCACAGCGTGGATTCCAGGCGAACACACGCATTATCACAACATCGGACGAGATCCTTCAAGAGCTCGTCAACTTGAAACGCTGATGATTCGTGTCACGGCATTTCGCGGTGAGGAGTTCGTGCTGAACGCTTTGCTCATCGAAACGGTGAAGGCAGAGCCCGACACGATCATCCAATTGTTTAATGGCAAAACGTATCTCGTAAAAGAAACGAAAGATCAAATCATTGAACGAACTGAAGCCTTTTACCGCTCAATCGGTTTAGTCGGAACGATGTTCACAAGAGGTGAAGAAGATGAGTGAAGAAGAAAAGAAAAAAGGTGGCGGCCTAAAAGTCGTAATCATCCTGCTTGTCGTCCTGCTCGTCATGGGCGGTGCCGGATTCATGACTTACAAATATGTCTTTGGTGATAACGTCACTGCTAAAACGAAACCTGTCACAGCTGAAGAGTTGGCAGAACGGAGTTTCATGACTGATGACATGACGACCAACATTCAAGACGAGCGTTTCATTAACGTTCAATTTACGATTGTCACAGATTCGGCTGAAACGAAAGAGAATTTAGAACTACGCAAGTTCCAAGTTCACAACGTCATTTTGGGTGATTTATCCGGGATGACGAAAGCCCAATTGGCAACAAAAGAAGATATGCAAAAGTTCGAACAAACATTACGAGAACAACTTAACGGACTGCTTGAAGAAGGTGAAGTCCAACGCGTCTATATGACGAAGAAAATTATTCAGTGAGGTGGCATCATGGGAGAAGTACTGTCTCAACAAGAAATTGATGCCTTACTATCTGCTTTAAGCAGTGGGGATGTCGAAGCGGACTCCTTTCTCGCGCAAGAGGAAGAGAAGAAAGTTCGACAATACGACTTCAAGCGAGCCGTTCGATTTTCAAAAGACCAAATTCGCAGCTTAACTCGGATTCACGAACATTTCACGCGTATGCTCACGACATTTTTTTCGGCTCAACTTCGCACATATGTTCAGTTTTCGGTCAACTCGGTCGAACAATTACCGTACGATGAATTCATTCATTCCATTCCGAGCATGACGATGATCAACTTGATTGAGGCGCCACCGTTAAACGGACGATTCATCATCGAAGTCAATCCGAACATCTCATACGCGATGCTAGACCGGTTACTCGGAGGTCCTGGTGTCGAGATGGATAAAATCGAATCGTTCACCGAAATTGAGATGCGGATTTTGACGCAATTGTACAAACGAGCCTTTTCGACTTATGGAGATGCTTGGGAATCGATTGCTGAGATTAAAGCAGAAATGTCAGCTGTTGAAGTGAATCCGCAGTTCCTGCAACTCGTTTCACCAAACGAAACGGTCGTCTTGATTTCGATTGGTGTGACGATTGGTGAAGTGAGCGGAACCATCAACGTTTGTCTTCCATTCGTGACAATCGAACCGGTATTGTCCAAACTATCGAGTCATTATTGGATGCAAGAAGCGAATCGACGGAATGCAAGTCAATCGAGTAAAGAGCCACTTAAAGCTCAATTGATGAACTCGACAGTCGAAGTTGTATCCTTACTCGGTGGGACGACAATCACGTTTGGAGATTTGTTGCATCTAGAAGTCGGAGATTGTTTGGCACTCGATCAATTAGCAAAAGAACCTCTGTCCGTCATGGTGGGGGAAAATAAAGTATTTAAAGGGCAAGTCGGTGTGAGCGGGAAGCGAATGGCGGTTCAAGTGCTTCACCGTGTGAAGGAGGAAGAGCAATGAGTGAGATGCTGTCACAAGATGAAATTGATGCGTTATTACGTGGGACAAGCGACAATACGCCGACGCCAGAAGTCGAAGCAAAAGAAGAACATTTAGATTCGATGGAGAGCGACGCACTCGGAGAAATTGGGAATATTTCATTCGGGAACTCGGCAACAGCCTTGTCAACATTATTACAACAGAAGGTTGAAATTACGACACCGGTTGTCAGTGAAGTGAGAATTGAAGCGTTACGCGAACGCTATCCCACTCCTCACGTGGCACTTCGAGTTGGCTATACAGAAGGAATCCAAGGGGAAAACGTTCTCGTATTGACTCGCGAAGATGCGGCAATCATCTCCGACCTCATGTTAGGTGGAAGTGGAGAGAATGTTGATCCGGAGAGCCTTGATGAGATTCGTTTATCAGCTGTTCAAGAAGCGATGAATCAAATGATGGGTGCGGCAGCAACGTCTTTATCGACGGTATTTTCGAAGAAAATTGACATCTCGCCACCGCTTGTCGAAGTGTTTGATGCAACAAAAAATCAGACAATCATCGATCGCCTTGAACTATGGGAGACGATGGTACTCATTGAGTTCAATCTCAAAGTAGGCACGTTGATTGATTCAACGATTGTCCAGATTGCACCAATTCAGTTTGGAAAGCAGTTAGTCGACGAGTTGATGAAAGCGACTGGAGAGGTCCAAGCGGCATCAGAACCGGTAAAAGAGCAGCCGAAAGCGGAAGCACCGAAACCACAGCCGCAAGCACAACAACCAGCACAGTCCGTTGCCCCACAACCAAACAAGCAAAAATCTATGCCGGAAGTAGCTGTGAGCCAGGCGGAATTCATGCCACTCCAATCACCGGCGTCACAAGAAACGGCCCCAGCAAATCTTGGGTTGCTGTATGATGTCCCGTTAAACGTGACAGTAGAGTTAGGAAGAACGAAAAAATCCGTTCGGGAAGTACTTGAGTTATCACAAGGCTCCATCATTGAACTCGACAAATTAGCAGGTGAGCCGGTAGACATTTATGTCAACCAACAGCGAATCGCTAGAGGAGAAGTCGTCGTCATTGAAGAAAACTTTGGGGTACGTGTAACAGAAATTATTCAACCGCATGAGCGGATCGGAATCGTTTAAGGAGGAATTTAGAATGAGTGCAAAAGTATTAGTAGTAGATGACGCAGCGTTCATGCGTATGATGATTAAGGACATTTTGACAAAGAACGGGTACGACGTAGTAGGTGAGGCGGAAAACGGAGCGGACGCTGTCGCGAAATATCGTGAACTCACACCGGATCTCGTCACACTTGACATCACGATGCCTGAGATGGATGGACTCGCAGCATTGAAAGAAATTCGTAGCTTCGACTCGAATGCGAAAATCATCATGTGTTCAGCGATGGGACAACAAGCGATGGTCATCGATGCCATTCAAGCTGGTGCAAAAGACTTTATCGTCAAGCCTTTCAATGCAGAGCGTGTCATCGAAGCAGTTTCTAAAACGGTCGCACAATGAAGAAATGGTGGTTGATTATTCTTCTCGTGGTTGGGCTCTTCGGTCCAACCACGGTTGAGGCCGCCACCGTAGACCAACAATTCGAGCAACAACAGACAGATGAACAGGAAAGTAACGTTCCAACGACAGCGTCAACCATTGGCAATGGCGTGAAAGTCGTGTTAAGTCTCGTGGTCGTGGTCGGCGGATTTATCGTTTTGATGCGTTGGCTCGGTTCCAAAACACAAGGCGTGAAAGCGACTCAACATATGAAACATCTCGGAGGCGTCCCTCTTGGGAAAGACCGCTCTGTTCAGCTCGTGAAGCTCGGTGACCAGGTATATGTACTCGGTGTCGGCGATTCGATTCAACTGATCGATCGACTTGATGCGGACACGATGGAGGAAGAGCAAACGGAAACCTTGTCACTCCGAACGTCAAATTCGAATGCATTTTTAGACACCTTTAAGAAACAACTCGCTCAGCTAGAAGAAGTGAGGAAGAAATCATGACAACGTTTGAGCAATTGATCAATTTAGAAACACCGGACAGTACATCGACATCCATCAAGCTATTGATTTTGTTAACATTGCTGACGCTCGCACCATCCTTTTTAATCTTGATGACTTGCTTTACCCGTGTCGTGGTCGTCTTGTCATTCATTCGACCGGCGCTCGGTACACAGCAAACGCCACCGAACCAATTGATTGTCGGATTGGCACTGTTCATCACACTGTTCGTCATGTCTCCAGTTCTCTCTGACTTAAATGAGAACGCATTAAAACCATACCTCGATGACAAGATCTCACAAAATGAGGCGTTCGATGAGGCAAGTGGGACGATGAAAGAGTTCATGTCGAAATATACAAGACAAGAAGATTTACAACTGTTCTTAAAGTATGGGAATTACGAGCAGCCGGAGACACTCGATGATGTACCTCTCCTCGCTTTGGTTCCTGCTTATGCGATCAGTGAGTTGAAGACCGCTTTCCAAATCGGCTTCATGATTTTCTTACCGTTTTTAATCATTGATATGGTAGTCGCAAGTGTCCTCATGTCGATGGGGATGATGATGCTTCCTCCAGTCATGATTGCACTGCCGTTTAAATTATTATTGTTTGTATTGGTCGATGGCTGGCACTTGATTGTGGAATCATTGCTTAGAAGTATGTAGGGGGAACGGACATGACACAAGAAATGGTCATCTATTTGGCGACAGAGAGTGTGTGGACCTTATTAAAAATATCAATGCCACTTCTACTCATCTCACTGATCGTCGGTCTCGTGATCTCGATTTTACAGGCCACGACTCAAATTCAAGAACAAACGTTATCGTTCGTTCCGAAAATTATCTCGGTCTTCATCGGTCTCGTCATTTTTGGACCGTGGATGCTTCAACAGATTGAAGGGTTCACGCGTTTGATTTTTGAGTTGATGGTCGAGGTTGCTTCGAAATGAATGCAGTCGACTTCATCAGTATGTATGGATTAACGTTCGCGCGACTGTCTGGCTTTTTTGTCAGTGTCCCGTTGTTCTCGACGAGACAATTACCGGTCATGCACCGCGTCGCGTTCAGTGCGTTTTTAGCATACTATGCAATGTTCACATTGACCGAGCCAATTCAAATGACCAATGCGTTTGTCCTGCAAGTCGTCTATGAAGTCATGATCGGACTTTTACTCGGACTGTTGATCAACATCCTATTTTTTGCACCGCAAATTGCCGGTGGGGTCATCGATTTACAGCTCGGATTAGCGATGGCATCCGCATATGATCCGATGTTTGGCGGTCAATCACCATTGATTGGACGATTTTATTATATTTTTACGCTATTCATTTTGTTGACGAGCAACCTGCATCTTCTGCTGATTGACGGCATTTATTATAGCTTTCAAATCTATCCGCCTGGCCAACCGATGATCAACTTTACTGAAGCTTCATTGATGATGGCTGTAAAAGTCGTCACGATGACAATGATGGTCGCGTTGCAATTAGCGTTGCCGATGATGGCTTCCTTACTGCTTGTGGACTTAGCTCTCGGTTTTTTAGCGAAGTCAGCACCGCAATTCAATATCTTTGCCATCGGATTTTCATTTAAACTTATCGCTGGTTTTGCCGTCATGGTTTTATTGATGGGACTGACATTGACAGGAATCAGCCAGTTCATCCCGCTATTACAAGAAGTGATGCACGACTTTATGCTCATATTAGGAGACGCCTCATGAAGAAGCCTCTATATCCTTTATCGGTCAATCTACAGTTTTTTGCAGGTGAAAAGACAGAAAAAGCGACGCCACGTAAACGGGAAGACTCCCGAAAGAAGGGGCAGGTCGCCAAGTCAGCCGATTTGACTGGAGCGTTCGCACTTTTTGCGATGTTTCTTATGTTATCTTTTTTCGGTCCCGTGATTGGGCAGCAATTGCTTTCTTTAATCAGCGATTTACTCAGCCCAGAGTATTTATTGTTTAACGTGACGGGCGGCATGTCGGATATGGTCGTCGACTTAATGCTCCGTGTCGGTTTGATTTTGGCTCCGTTCTTTATCGTCGCCGTCGTGTTTGGGATTCTCATCAATTACCTACAAATCGGAACGTTATTTTCTTTAGAAGCCATTCAACCAAAGCTTGAGCGGATCGACCCAATCAAGGGGGTCAAACGCATCGTCAGTATGAAAGCGGTCGTCGAATTTTTAAAGTCCTTATTCAAATTGTTAATCATCCTGACAACCGCTGTCGCTGTCCTTTGGAAAAATCAGAAAGAACTGTCTCGGATGGCCGTCGAACAAGTTCGTGAATCGATTGTCGCACTCGCGAGTATCACAATCGAACTTGGTCTTTGGGTAAGTGTCGCCTTGCTCGCACTTGCACTACTCGATTTATTCTACCAACGATTTGATTTTGAGAAATCGATCCGAATGTCTAAGCAAGATATAAAAGATGAGTACAAAAATACTGAAGGTGACCCACTCATCAAATCTAAAATCAAACAGCAACAACGGGAAATGGCGATGCGACGGATGATGCAAGAGATACCGAATGCCGATGTCGTCATCACGAACCCGACCCATTACGCGGTCGTCATTCGATATGATGACACGAAAGATTTTGCGCCGCTCGTGGTCGCCAAAGGGGTCGACCGGGTCGCCTTTCATATTCGAGATGTCGCAAAAGAACATGACGTGGCCATTGTTGAAAATAAACCACTCGCGCGAGCGCTCTATGCGCAAATCGACATCGGTGAAGTGGTAGACGAATCGTTTTATCAAGCCATTGCGGAAGTACTGGCATTCGTCTATCAAATGAAGCAACCGTCTTGAGGAGGAGTATGTGTTGGCAGTAAAAGCGAAAGACTTTGCAATTTTGATTGGTGTGTTGATGATTGTCATCATGCTGATCATCCCGCTACCGGGGTTTTTATTAGACTTTTTAATCATCGTAAATATTTTGATTGCCATCATGATTCTACTTGTGGCGATGAATGCCCGGGAAGCACTCGACTTCTCCGTATTCCCTTCTCTCTTATTGATTGTGACGTTGTTTCGTCTTGGTTTGAACGTATCGACGACCCGTTCGATTCTATCGAACGGTTATGGTGGGGAAGTCATTGCGACGTTCGGTGATTTCGTCATCGGCGGAAATGTCCTTGTCGGATTTGTCGTCTTTCTGATTCTTGTCATCATTCAATTCGTCGTCATCACGAAAGGAGCAGAGCGTGTATCGGAAGTATCTGCTCGCTTCACACTCGATGCGATGCCGGGGAAACAGATGGCCATCGATGCCGATTTGAACTCTGGTTTAATTGACGACAAAGAAGCCCAGATGCGTCGCCGTAAAATTCAAAGCGAGGCGGACTTCTATGGATCAATGGACGGGGCATCGAAGTTCGTTAAAGGAGATGCCATCGCTGGTATTATCATCGTTACGATCAACTTGATCTTCGGTATTATCATCGGTGTCGTTCAAATGGGATTACCAGTTGGAGAAGCGTTCCAAACGTTCTCACTCATGACAATCGGGGATGGCTTGGTCAGTCAAATCCCAGCACTTTTGATTTCGACCGCGACCGGGATCATCGTGACCCGCGCCGTCTCGGATGGAAACTTAGGGGAAGACGTAATCGACCAGCTCGGTCAAAACCCATCACTCCTTTATATCGCCGGGTCGATTGTCTTCATGCTTGGTTTTGTATCACCGCCCCTACTTCCTGTGACGATGATCATAGCCGGAACGGCATTCTTCGGCGCCTACACGATGCGTCGAAATATCCGTCAGGCAACGGAAGAGCCGATGCTCGAAGAGGAACCATCGACAGCGCCGACAGAATCAGTCGTCTCGCTGTTGCAGATTGACTCGATTGAATTTGAATTCGGATATGGCTTGATTCCGCTTGCAGATGAGTCTCAAGGCGGTGACTTGTTAGACCGCGTTGTCATGATTCGTCGTCAACTCGCACTCGAGCTTGGCTTCATCTTACCGACGGTCCGGATTCGCGATCACTTGCAGTTATCACCGAACGCGTACCGAATCAAAGTCAAAGGGAACGTCGTTGCAGAGGGAGAGCTATTGCTGGATCATTACTTGGCGATGAGCCCGGGCATCGAAGACCCTGAGGTATATGGAATTGAAACAACGGAACCAGCATTCGGTCTTCCTGCCCTTTGGATTGATGAAGAAACACGAACTCGGGCAGAAATGAGCGGGTATACCGTCGTTGATCCGCCTTCTGTTGTCGCGACTCACTTGACCGAGACGTTGAAGAAACATGCGGCAGATTTACTCGGTCGGGAAGAGACGAAACAACTCGTCGAGCACCTGAAAGAGACGCATCCGGTTCTCGTCGAGGACGTGACGCCGTCAGTCCTTTCGATTGGCGAAATTCAGAAAGTGTTACGCCACTTACTCCAAGAAAGTGTTTCCATTCGAAACTTGCCGCTTCTGTTCGAGACGATGGCAGACTACGGAAAAGTGACGAAAGATGCGGAAATCTTAGGAGAGTATTGCCGTCAAGGCTTGTCCCGTCAATTGACCGATCAAGTCAAACCACCTGAAGGTCCCCTTTACGTCGTGACACTCGGCGGACAGACGGAACAGACGGTGCAAGACGCGGTTCAGAAAACGGAGTTCGGGAACTATTTGGCGCTCGACCCAGAGCAAGCTCGAGAGATTATCGAGCGCACTGGCGAACAACTGTCGATGTTTGAACGATATGGGGCATCGGCTGTGATTTTATGTTCCCCAACGATTCGTCTGTTCGTTCGTCAATTACTCGAACGGTATTATCCAGATGTGCCGGTATTGGCTTATAACGAATTACTCAGTTCCGTCGAAGTGAAAAGTATTGGGGTGATTTAACATGCAGATTAAAAAGTTTACGGCGAAGACCATGGCTGATGCGATGGCGAAAGTGAAACAAGAGCTCGGAGACGAAGCGGTCATCCTCAACTCACGACAAGTGAAGACAGGATGGTTCGGTCTCTTTGCGTCAAAGCAAGTGGAGGTCATCGCAGCCCTCGAAAAAGAGCAAGTCGTCACAAAGCCACGACAGCCTGTCCCTGTTCGGACAGCACCAACACCACCTGTCGTGACGCAGACGCCACCACGTGTGATCGGAGGAGCGGGACCGAGACTACACGCCTCGTTGCAACACGTCGAATCGCTGCTCTCGACTGAATCCTTTGCGGATGAGTCGTGGGAGGAAACGCTGAACGAACTATACTACACGACAAAATCTGTAGAAGAAGCTGAACGTTTCGTGTACGAACAAGTCAAATCGTCGTTCATTGAACCGCCTGAAGCTAAACGATATGTTATGGTCGTTGGACCGACGGGGGTCGGCAAGACGACCACGCTCGCCAAACTTGCGGCGCACTTTAAACTGACGGAAGGCAAAACGGTCGGATTGATCACGACCGACACGTACCGAATCGCTGCCATCGAACAGTTGAAGACGTATGCTGAAATCATGAGTATTCCGGTGGAAGTGGCATATGACTTTCATGACTTCAAGCGTGCCAAGCAATTGTTTGCTCGTAAAGACATCGTGCTAATCGACACGGCGGGACGAAATTTCCGCGATCCGGCTTACGTCGAACAGTTTCATGAACATCACGACTTCACTGAAACAAGCCTTTCGCTCGTTTTGAGTTTGACATCCAAAACGAAGGACATGGATATGATCTATTCGCAATTCGAGTCATTGCCTCTTAGCTCACTCATTTTTACGAAGGCGGACGAGACAAGTGATATCCACGCGATGTACCGCATGGTGAAAAAGAGCGGTCTTCCGGTCGCCTGGATGACAGACGGCCAAGAAGTGCCGGACGATCTGATTCGGGGGCATGCGGACGCACTGACGAAACGACTGTTTGAGAAAGAAGGGTGGGCAAGATGGACCAAGCAAGGCGTTTAAGAGCAATCAATGCTGCCCATCCGACGACAATCGCCTTTGCTAGTGGGAAAGGTGGGGTCGGAAAGACGAACGTCTGTGTAAACACGGCCATCGCCCTAGCTGAACTCGGAAAACGAGTGTTGATTGTCGACTTTGACATCGGAATGGCCAATGTGCACATCTTGATGAATGCCATGAAGTCCAGAACGATGATCGAGACCGTCAAAGCTCGTATTCCATTGGCTGCAGCTGTTCAGAAAAATGTATATGGTGTCGATATATTACATGGAGGGAGTGGGCAGGACCAACTCGTCCATCTCTCAGATGATGACATGCAATTTCTCATGCGAGAACTCGAAGTATTGACCGAATATGATTATGTCCTGTTCGATATGGGGGCTGGAGCGACGGACACCTCACTCCAATTCATCGCGGGTTGCGATGAGATGTTCTTGATTTTGACTCCAGAACCTACCTCGCTAATGGACGGTTATGCATATACGAAACTGGTGCACCATCAGTACCCGGACTTACCGCTTGGCGTCATCGTCAACCGAGCCCAGTCCGGTGAGGAAGCCCTTCAATGTTTCGAACGGATGGAAGTCGCATGTAAACAGTTTTTAAATAAGACGATTCGATTCCTCGGCTTTCTACCAGACGACTCATCTGTCAGAAAGGCAGTCATCGCCCAAGTCCCGTTTTATCAATACAACCGAAAGAGTGATATTAGCTGGCGCCTCGAACGAATTTTGACAACGCTTACGGGTACGCCTCCGAAACCACGTCACTTGATGGACCGTTTGATGGGGAACTTACGAAAACAGTGGAACCGAGTATAACGACAGGGAGGCAAATGAGATGGACGTGAATGAATACTTAGGGTTGTTTTTAGATGAATCCCAAGAACATATCCAATCGATCAACACACAATTACTTAAATTAGAACAATCGGGTGGGGCGGATGTTGTACAGGAGATCTTCCGGTCGGCACACACGCTAAAAGGGATGTCTTCGACGATGGGGTACGAACGCGTTGCCAACTTGACACATGAGATGGAGAGCGCGCTCGACCTCGTCCGTGGCGGCAAAAAGGAAAGTAACCAACTCTTGTTGGATACGATGTTCATCGCCATGGAACAGATGGAAGACATGATTGCGGACATCGAAAGCGGAGGACAAGGCGCGAACGTGGATGTATCAGAAACGGTCGCCGCATTCCAATCCTTCATCGGTGGGAAAGAAGTCGCAGTCGAAAAAACTTCAGAGACGAGCACGTTTGAGATTGATTTATATACGAACTCGGTCATCGAGCAAGCCAAACAGACAGGCTTTGAGGCGTATCAAATCACAGTCAAACTGTCTGACGCGGTCGTCTTGAAAGCGGCCCGTGCGTATATGGTATTCGATCGCCTTCAAGAACTAGGTGAGGTCGTCAGCACACATCCGGAGACAGAAGAAATCGAACAAGAGCAATTTGACTTGTCGTTCGACGTCTTATTCTTGTCACAAGAGACGGCAGAAGTGATTGAACATGCCATCGCTCAAGTATCGGAAGTGGAGCGCGTCGAAGTCAATGCGTTTACAGAAACAGCGGTCAGTGAGCCAGAAGTCGCTGTGACAGCGGAGACGATTGCACCTGAACCTGTCGTTCAAGCTACCTCGGACAAGGAAGAAGCGAAAGATACGAAAGAGCAAGTAGCCGCTCAAGCACAAGCAAAAACGATTCGCGTCAACTTAGAACGAATTGATCGTCTGATGAACTTGTTTGAAGAGTTCATTATCGACCGTGGACGCCTTGAGCGCCTGGCGGACGAAGTCGGTCAACCAGAATTGAATGAAACGGTCGAAAAAATCAAGCGGGGAACGAACGAGTTACAATCACTCGTCTTGACCCTCCGGATGATGCCAATCGAACAAGTGTTCAATCGCTTCCCACGAATGGTGCGTTCGGTCGCAAAAGAGATTCATAAAAAAGTCCAGTTGGACATTTCAGGTGCTGAAACAGAACTCGATCGCACGGTCATCGATGAAATTGGCGATCCGCTCGTCCACTTGATCCGTAACGCCATCGATCACGGCATCGAACGTCCGGAAGTACGTCTTCAAGCCGGAAAACCGGAGCAGGGCATGCTTGCACTCCGTGCGTATCACGGCGGAAACCGAGTCTTCATTGAAATCGAGGACGATGGTGCCGGCATCAACGTCGACAAGGTTCGTTCGAAAGCGTTGGAGCGCGGCGTGATCACAGATGAAGAAGCGACGACGATGTCTGAGAACGAATTGGCGATGCTGATCTTTGCTCCGGGCTTCTCGACGGCAGACGTGGTCACTGACTTGTCAGGACGCGGTGTCGGACTGGATGTCGTCAAAAATAAAATCGAGTCACTCGGTGGGGTCGTTTCTCTAGAGACGGTTGGGGGACAAGGCACGAAGTTCCAGGTCAGCTTACCGCTCACCCTCTCTATCATCTCGGCGATGCTCGTTCAAGTGGGAGAGGAATCGTATGCGATTCCATTGACATCGATCCTTGAGACGACATTACTTGATGAAGCGGACATTTTGACAGCACACCGTGAGCGAGTCTTCGACTTCCGTGGTCAACTGGTCCCACTCGTCTACATGAAAGAAATGTTTGGCATCGAATCAGAGACGAAGTCGCAATTCCCGGTCGTCGTCGTTCGAAAAGGCAACAAACTCGTCGGCGTCGTCGTCAACGATTTGATCGGTCAACAAGAAATTGTCATGAAACCGCTCGGTACGTATCTTGAAGGGATTCCAGCTATCTCTGGTGCGACCATTCTTGGTGACGGTCGCGTCGCCCTTATCGTAGATAGTAACGATCTCTTTTAAGGAGGAATATTGATGGAACAGAAATGGGTAGTCTTTTCACTTGAAGAAAATACGTATGGGATCGACGTACAGTCGGTCCGTTCAATCGAGCGACTTCAGCCGATCACACGAGTGCCGAACGCACCGTCACATGTGAAAGGTGTCATCAACCTTCGTGGTGTCGTCACGCCGGTCATCGACCTTCGCTTGCGACTCGGCTACGAAGAAATCGAACCAACGGATGAGACGCGCATCCTGATCGCCTCGTTGAATCAAGGAGATGCCGGATTTATCGTCGACCGTGCGAATGAGGTCGTGGAAAGCGACGAAGTACGAATCGAACCGATTCCGGAATCGAGCCGCGATATGCTCTCGGCACATCTGACAGCCATCGCAAAAGGAGAAGATAAACTCTTCTCTTTACTCGATGCGAATGCGTTGTTTGAGGAACAGTATGCTGAGTGAGTTTGAACAAGACCTGTTAAAGGAACTGGGAAATATAGGGTCTGGACATGCGGCGACTGCCTTGTCGGCAATGCTGTCGAAACCGGTGAACATTACCGTGTCTTCTGCCGAAATGGAACCGATCACCTATTTACCAGAGCGAGTCGGCGGTCCGGAACGACATGTTGCCTCGGTCTTGTTGGAATTAGATGGTGATATTCGTGGAATGATTCTCATTTTGTTTGCCGTGGAAGATGCCGAGCAAATGGTTTCGACCTTGATTGGGATGCCATATTCATTTGATTCTTTTGATGAGCTCGGCCAATCGGCTTGGGAAGAGGTCGGGAATATTATGAGCGGTGCTTATGCGCGAGCGCTAGGTGACTGGTTACAGACACCGATTATGATTCAAGTGCCGGCAACGGCCATCGATATGGCAGGTTCGATTGTTGAATTTGTCGTCACGTCTGTACAACCTGAGGAAGACGCGGCGCTCTATATCGACACGACATTTATGATTGATCAAAAAGTAAGTGCAGGACATGTGTTGTTCCTACCAACACATGGGTCGCTCAAACGGATTCAAGAACGGTTGCTTGGCAATGGCTGATGTATTAAAAATCGGCATTGCCGAATGGAAGCAGACGACCGCACCAAATCGGTTACGTACAGCCGGACTCGGGTCATGTGTGGGTGTCATTTTATATGACACCCGCCTCCAATTGGCAGCGATGGCACATGTCATGTTGCCGGACTCGACGATTGCTCGTAAGAACCAGACGATTGAAGTAGGAAAATACGCAGATACAGCCATTGATACACTCGTGCATTCATTGAAACGAGAAGGGGCCACACGGCTTCAAGCAAAGATGGCAGGCGGCGCTCAGATGTTTCAGTTTAAATATGAGAACGAGGCGATGCGAATCGGTGAGCGAAACGCCGAGGCCATCCGCCAAGCATTAAAAGTCCATCGTATTCCGCTCGTGGCAGAAGATTGTGGCGGACATAACGGGCGGACAATCGAGTTTGATGTCGCAACATCTGTCTTATCGATTCGGACGGTGAGCGTGGGTACGAAAGAACTATAAGGGGGGATCGACATGACGACTCATCTTACACAGTTGTGGGATCGCTGGAATATGGACCGTGATATGGATACAGCAAACGAATTACTAGCACATTACGAGTTTCTCATCCACTACCACGTACAACGGATGATCGTGACGCTTCCAAAGAGCGTCGAACGCGACGAATTGAAAAGTTTGGGTTACATGGGATTGTACGATGCCCTTATGAAATATGATCCAGAGCACAATAATAAATTTGATACGTATGCTGCGTTTCGGATTCGTGGAGCCATTATCGACGGTTTACGAAAAGTGGATTGGTTACCTCGGTCGGTTCGAGAAAAAGTGAAAAAAATCGATCAGGTGGCAGAACAGCTTGAACAGTCGTTACATCGTGCTCCAACGAAGAGCGAGTTAGCTTCGGCATGCGACTTACCGATTGCAGAAATCGAACGAACGATGGCGGAAGGGTACTTTGCCAATATGTTGTCGATTGATGAGGCCGTGACGTTGCAAGAAGAAGGAAAAGTCATGTCTGTCACGTATTTCGACCCGGATTCTGAAAAGCCAGAAGATACGTTGTTGCAACGCGAATTGATTGATGTGCTGGCAGCAGAAGTCGACCATCTATCCGAAAAAGAACGACTCGTCGTCTCTTTGTTTTACTTTGACGAACTGACGTTGACGGAGATTGGGGAAGTGCTCGAACTGTCAACATCACGGATTTCGCAAATTCATTCCAAAGCGTTAAAGACATTAAAACACGCGCTCGGTCGGTCCTATTTAGAAGAAAAGACATCGTAAGGAGATGAACAAGTGTATATTGTATATGTGATCACAGCTTGTTTGGTTGCTTACGGTTTTTTATTCGGCTACCGACAAGTCCAAGCGCTTCAGGAACGAGTCGAACGGCTCGAACGAGAGAAGCAAGAGACCGAAACGTTGCTTCTTTCATTTATGGAGTCGATGAACGACCTCGTTGTTCAAGAACCCGTTGAACGTTCGAACGTGGTTCAACAGGAAGAAGCTTCATCGCTCCCTGTCAATGAGTCCGTCCAAACGGTCGTAGAGGCGACAGAAGAGACGACCCCGTCCGCGTCAATCGACGTGGACGATGTCTTGTTGCGACATTCCGTGCGGGACGCTGCCCGTATCCTCGGAAAAGGCGAGGGCGAGCTTGCGCTTTATGCGAAACTTCGTAAAAAGTGAGAGTTGCCGGATTTCGTGACATATGCTATAGTAATTCTCGGTGTTAAACACATCACACACGTCTCGGGATGATATTCCTCGGTGCCGAAAGGTCGGAATACAACAATGAACGAGGCGGAGGACTTTTTTAAACCACAAGGAGGAAATTTATCATGGCAGTAATTTCAATGAAGCAATTGCTTGAAGCTGGTGTACACTTCGGTCACCAAACACGCCGTTGGAACCCAAAAATGGCGAAATACATCTTCACAGAGCGTAACGGGATCTACATCATCGACCTTCAAAAGACGGTCAAAAAAGTAGACGAAGCTTACAACTTTGTTCGTGAACTCGCGGCAGAAGGCGGAAACGTCCTCTTCGTTGGTACGAAAAAACAAGCTCAAGATACAATCAAAGAGGAAGCAATCCGTTCTGGAATGTTCTTCATTAACGAGCGTTGGTTGGGTGGAACACTCACTAACTTCTCAACAATCAAAAAGCGTATCAACCGCTTGAAGCAACTCGAAAAAATGGAAGAAGACGGCACGTTCGAAGTACTTCCTAAGAAAGAAGTCATCATCTTGAAGAAAGAAATGACTCGTCTTGAGAAGTTCCTCGGCGGAATCAAGGATATGCCTGGTGTGCCTGACGCCCTCTTCATCGTTGACCCACGTAAAGAGCGTATCGCAATCGCGGAAGCTCACAAATTGAACATCCCAATCGTTGCGATTGTCGACACAAACTGTGACCCAGACGAAATCGACTACGTAATCCCAGCGAACGACGATGCAATTCGTGCAGTTAAATTGCTCACTTCTAAGATGGCAGATGCAATCATCGAAGCGAAGCAAGGTGAAGAAGAAGTTGCTGAAGAAGCTGTAGCGACAGAAGCTGAAGCTACAGAAGCTGAGTAATCAGTGAGACAATAGGTGATAAAGGGAAAGCCTTTTATCACCTTTTTTTAGGACATGTAATCAAAAAGCCCTGTGCTTTTTCTTAAAATTCGTTAGTTTTACAAGGAGGAATTTCCGATGGCAGTTACAGCAGCAATGGTAAAAGAACTTCGTGAAAAAACAGGAGCAGGAATGCTTGATTGCAAAAAAGCACTCGTTGAAACAGACGGTGACATGCAAGCAGCAATCGACTTCCTTCGCGAAAAAGGAATCGCTAAAGCAGCAGCAAAAGGTGATCGTATCGCCGCTGAAGGTTTGACAGCAGTAGCAGTTGAAGGCAACAAAGCTGTGCTCGTCGAAATCAACTCAGAAACAGACTTCGTTGCGAAGAACGAGAAGTTCCAAACACTCGTAAACAACGTAGCAAAAGCAGTACTCGCATCAGGCGCAACAACTGCAGAAGCTGCACTCGCGGCTGAGTACGAAGCAGGTAAAACACTTGAAACGTACATTCAAGAAGAAGCTTCGACAATCGGAGAGAAAATCTCACTCCGTCGTGTAGCTGTTCTTGAAAAAGCTGACGATGCAGTATTCGGTACGTACCTCCACATGGGTGGTCGCATCGGGTCAGTCGTTGTAATCGACGGCACATCTGACGAAACAGTTGCTAAAGACGTTGCAATGCACGTTGCTGCAGCACGTCCACTTTACGCGACACGCGATGAAGTATCAGCTGAAGAAATCGACCGCGAGAAGAAAGTCTTGACTGAGCAAGCACTTAACGAAGGCAAGCCTGCTAACATCGTTGAGAAGATGATTGCTGGTCGTATGAACAAGTACTTCGAGGAAATCTGCCTCGTTGACCAAACGTTCGTAAAAGACAGCGACTTCAAAGTTGGTAAGTACGTAGAATCAAAAGGCGGAAAAATCAACTCGTTCGTACGCTTCGAAGTAGGAGAAGGTATGGAGAAACGTGAAGAGAACTTTGCTGAAGAAGTTATGAACCAACTTAAAAAATAATCTGTGTCACAATCAGTGATGCAACTAAAAATGGGAACACGTCTGTATAACCTTGAGTTAGTTCGTTAAGGGAGCGTGTTCCCTTTTTTCAAGCAAGAGGAGGCAAAGTTATGGAACCGAAATATAAACGAATTGTGTTAAAATTGAGTGGAGAAGCGCTCGCTGGAGATCAAGGTTACGGGATCGACCCTAACATTGTAAACTCAATCTCAAGTCAAATTAAAGAATTGATCGAGATGGGTGTAGAAGTCGCCGTTGTTGTAGGTGCCGGAAACATTTGGCGTGGAAAGACGGGTAGTGAACTCGGGATGGATCGGGCAAACGCAGATTACATGGGTATGCTCGCAACTGTATTGAACTCACTTGCTCTTCAAGATAGCCTTGAAACGTACGGTGTCCAAACGCGCGTCCAAACATCAATTGAAATGCGACAAGTTGCTGAACCATACATTCGTCGTCGCGCAATGCGTCATCTTGAAAAAGGACGCGTCGTTATCTTTGCGGCCGGCACAGGAAACCCATATTTCTCAACGGACACGACAGCTGCCCTCCGTGCGGCTGAAATCGAAGCTGATGTCATCTTAATGGGTAAAAACAATGTGGACGGCGTCTATTCAGCTGATCCGAAATTGGACGCGACGGCAGTGAAGTACGATACGTTGTCTTATCTTGACGTCTTAAAGGATGGACTTCAAGTCATGGACTCGACAGCAACGTCACTTTGTATGGACAACCACATTCCATTGATTGTATTCTCATTGCTTGAAGAAGGTAACATTAAACGTGTCGTTCTCGGGGAACATATCGGAACGGTAGTAGGAGGAGTCAATTCATGAGTGTCAAAGAAGTATTGAAAACAGCTGAAGAAAAAATGGAAAAAGCGCATTCTTCACTTAAACGTGATTTTGGAACGCTTCGCACTGGCCGTGCCAGCGCATCGATTTTGGATCCTGTCCAAGTTGATTACTATGGTGTCCCAACACCACTCAATCAAGTGGCAAACATCAATACACCAGAAGCGCGCCTACTTTTGATTCAACCATGGGATAAGTCAATGGTTTCTGAAGTAGAGAAAGCGATTCAAAAGGCAGACCTCGGCTTGTCTCCATCATCTGACGGTACGGTCATTCGTTTGGCGATTCCTGCATTGACGGAAGAACGTCGTAAAGAATTAGTTAAAGTCACGAAAAAATACGCAGAAGAAGCGAAAGTCGCTGTCCGTAACGTTCGTCGTGACGCAAATGAAAACTTGAAGAAACTCGAGAAAGATGGCGAGTTAACAGAAGACGATCTCCGCGGATATGCAGATGACGTTCAAACGTTGACGGATTCGTATATCAAGAAGATTGATGAATCTGCAGCAATTAAAGAAAAAGAAATCATGGAAGTGTAATCACGGAAGTGGTATACCAAAAAGCTGTGTGGGGACCCTTTTTCTGAGAGGGTCCTTCTTTCATACAATCAGGAGGATAACAGAATGTTTAAATGGGTGAATCCTAAAACGAAAATCGAGGCGGAGTTAAGTGTTCCTGAGCACGTAGCCATCATTATGGATGGAAATGGACGCTGGGCCAAAAAACGTGGTCTCCCTCGCATCATGGGTCACCGGGAAGGGATGAAGTCCATCCGGGAAGCGGTACGAACAGCACAAGAACTCGGGATTCGGTCTCTGACGCTTTATGCGTTCTCTACAGAGAATTGGACTCGTCCGGAAGAGGAAGTCTCATTCTTGATGAAACTACCGAAACAGTTTTTGGAGACCGATTTGAAAGAACTCCACGAACAGAATGTACGAGTGCTCGTTGCGGGAGATACGTCGAAACTCCCACGAGAGACACGAGAAGCCGTTAACGAGGCGAGAGAACGGACCGTTGCGAACACAGGGTTGAATCTTGTCTTCGCACTCAACTACGGGGGACGGGATGAGCTCGTTCAAGCGATGCGCAGCATTGCAGGAGACGTTCAGTCCGGTTTGGTTCAGGCAGACGATATCGATGACCGTATGATTGGTGAACGACTCATGACACACGTTCAAGACGTGGATCTCGTTATTCGGACGAGCGGGGAACAACGACTCTCTAACTTTTTATTATGGCAAAGCGCATATGCTGAACTTCATTTCACAGAAGTATTGTGG
The DNA here is from genome assembly GCF_018617245.1 of Exiguobacterium sp. s121. GTDB lineage: Bacteria > Bacillota > Bacilli > Exiguobacteriales > Exiguobacteriaceae > Exiguobacterium > Exiguobacterium profundum. The sequence goes on along the minus strand of NZ_JACSJV010000001.1, from coordinate 1,521,255 downwards.
CCGGAATTTAAGCGTGAGCATTTTGTAGAAGCGATTGAATCATACAACGCGCGCACGCGACGTTTTGGTGGGGTGTAACATGAAGACACGTATTATTACAGGACTATGGGCAGGAGCCATCTTCATCACGGTAATTGCGCTTGGAGGAAATGCATTTGTTTCATTGATGGGGATTTTAGCACTCATCGGATTGAGTGAATTCACGTTGATGCGACAGCATAAGCTGTTGGCGTTTCCGTTCTTGGTGACAGCGCTCCTCGTGGCGTTCCCATTCCTCTTATTATTGATTGAGAATCAGGTTGTCACGGATGAACTTCCGTTCTCGATTGAACAATGGCTCGTCTTAGGGCTCGTGCTGTTGCTGTTTTGGACAGTGGTCACGAAAAATCGGTTCACGTATGAAGACGCTAGTTTTTACTTCGTCTCAGCGGTCTATTTGGTCGTCGGTTTCTCTAGTTTTGCGTTAGTCCGGCTCTCTGAGGACGGTCTATCGAAAGTGTTGCTGATCTTGTTTATGATTTGGGCGACGGACTCGGGAGCATATTTTACCGGAAAGGCATTCGGGAAAGCCAAATTATGGCCATCGATTAGTCCGAACAAGACGATTGAAGGGGCGATTGGGGGCATTGTGTCTGCGATTGTACTCGGTATCATCTTCGTCTGGATTGATCCGATCTTGCCGATAATTGAGGTCGTCATTTTAGCGATTGTCGTGGCGGTAGTCGGACAGCTCGGAGATTTGGTGCAGTCTGCTTATAAGCGCCAGTATGGAGTCAAAGATTCGGGTCACCTGTTACCAGGACATGGTGGCATTTTAGACCGGTTTGATAGTATGATTGCGGTCTTTACCGTCATTTGGGTGTTTAATCTGCTTTAAAAAGGAGTGTCGAAATGAAGCGAATTAGCTTAATTGGTGGGACTGGTTCGATTGGCGTTCAAACTTGTGACGTCATCGAACAGCACCCCGACCTGTTTGAACTTGAGGCGTATGCGTTCGGAACGAACGTCGATGTCGCCACGGAATGGATCAATCGACTTAGACCAAAATATGTGTCGGCAACGAGTATCGAAGTACTCGAACAGTTGAAGCCACGTCTTACATATGAACCTCTCTATTTTATTGGACCGGAGGGGCTGAAAGAGTGTGCGACGGCAGAACGGGCTGACATCGTCGTGACGGCAGTCGTTGGAGCAGTTGGACTCGAACCGACGCTTGCGGCGATTCAAGCAGGGAAAGATATTGCACTCGCCAACAAGGAAACACTCGTTACCGCAGGACATCTTGTCAAAGCGGCCGTGAAAGAACATGGGGTCAACCTATTGCCTGTCGACAGTGAACACTCCGCGATTTATCAATGTTTGAACGGGGAACGAAGAGAAGATGTATCAAAGATTATTCTAACGGCTTCAGGCGGTAGTTTCCGTGATCGTTCACGTGATGAGCTGGCTGATGTGACTGTTGAAGACGCACTGAATCATCCGAACTGGTCAATGGGAGCAAAAATCACAATCGATTCGGCGACGATGTTCAACAAAGGTTTGGAAGTCATCGAGGCACACTGGCTGTTCGATATCGATTATAATGATATTGAAGTCATCTTGCATCGTGAATCGATTATTCATTCGATGGTCGAATTTAAAGATGCTGCCGTGATGGCCCAGCTTGGAAACCCGGATATGCGTGGTCCGATCCTTTATGCGCTATCGGGACCGAAGCGGCTTGAAATCGAGGGGAATAAGCGGTTAAACTTGAAGGAAATCGGAAAGCTGCATTTTGAAGAGGCTGATTTCAATCGTTACCCGGCACTCCGGTTAGCGTTCGAAGCAGGAAGAGCCGGTGGTTCCATGCCGACCGTCTTGAATGCAGCCAATGAAGTGGCAGTGGACCTATTCTTGAACGGTCAGATCACGTTTTTAGAGATTGAACGACTCGTCGAAGAAGCGATGGCTCGACATGAGGTCATTGCCGAGCCGACGCTCGCGCAAATTCTAGAAGTTGACCAAGCAGTACGTCAACAGATTCAGCAAGGAATTGAAGGTGGGGAATAAATCATGACGACTTTTATCGCCATCGTTTTGATGTTTGGCGTTCTCATTTCGGTACACGAATGGGGACACCTCGTCATGGCGAAACGGGCAGGCATTCTCTGTCACGAGTTTGCAATCGGATTCGGTCCAAAAATTGTTTCATTCCGTAAAAATGAAACGCTCTATACCATTCGTCTTTTACCAATCGGTGGCTACGTCAAAATGGCCGGAGAAGATTTTGAACCGATTGAAGTCCGAGCGGGTCAGCATGTCGGACTTCGTCTCACTGAACAGGGGACGGTCGATCGTGTCTACTTCCAACCGGACACGGCTACAGATGTCCATGTCGTCGGAACCGTCGATAAGTTCGATTCGACACATGAGTTGAAAGTTCAACTTCTCATCGATGAGGAAGTGCGGGTCTATTCATTAGAGCGAGACACACTCCTTGTCGACCAAGGGATGGAAATTCAAATTGCACCGTATGATCGAACGTTTGGGGCCCAGTCGGTTTGGAAGCGTGTCTTGGCCATCGCAGCCGGTCCGGCGATGAACTTTGTCTTGGCGTTCATCTTGCTCATCATTGTTGGGCTCGTTCAAGGAACCCCAACGAACGATGGTCAAATTGGTACGGTTCAACCGGATTCAGCCGCTGATGAGGCTGGTTTGATGAGTGGGGATGAAATCGTCTCGATTGAAGGCGAGCCGATTACCGATTGGCTCGACTTGCGATCTGCTTTAGAAGACCGCGCGGACACCCCTACGGAAGTCACGTATGTCCGTGATGGAGAGGAAGCAACTGTCACCCTTACACCACAAGCAGTCGAACAAAACGGAGAGACGGTCGGGATTCTTGGTGTCACGAACGCGCTCGAACGATCACCGGTCAAAGCCGTGACGACGGGGGCGGAAACGACATGGACGATGTCGACGCTGATCTTCTCTGCGGTCGGTGATTTGGTGACAGGACAAGTCGGTGTCGATCAACTAGCAGGTCCGGTCGGGATTGTACGGATGACAGATGAAGTAGCGGCGAGCGGTTTGATCATGCTGTTGAATTGGACAGCGCTTCTCTCCGTCAACCTTGCCATCTTCAACTTGCTCCCATTGCCAGCGTTAGACGGAGGACGTTTGATTTTCCTCTTGTTCGAAGCGGTACGCGGACGTCCAATCGATCCGAAAAAGGAAGGATTCGTCCACTTTATCGGATTCGCACTCTTGATGATTTTAATGTTGATTGTCACTTGGAACGACATTCAATCATTCTTTAAATAAGCTGTTTGTAGAGAAGGGAAACGTTGAACTGTATGAAACAATCTAGATTGCTCATGCCTACATTGAGAGAAGTGCCGGCTGACGCGGAAGCAGTCAGCCATCAACTCCTCGTCCGTGGAGGATTCATCCGTCAAAATGCGGCAGGAATTTATTCTTATCTTCCACTCGGACATAAAGTGTTACACAACATCCAAACGATCATCCGTGAAGAGATGAATCGTGCCGGAGCTCAAGAGCTATTGATGCCTGCCATCCAACCGGCAGAACTTTGGGAAGAGACAGGACGATGGGGTATTTACGGTCCTGAGTTGATGCGCTTGACGGACCGTCATGACCGTCGCTTCGCACTCGGTGCGACACACGAAGAATTGATTACATCGATCGTCCGAGACGAGCTCAACTCGTATAAAAAACTTCCGATGAACTTGTACCAGATTCAAACGAAGTATCGTGATGAGCGTCGACCACGTTTTGGATTGCTGCGCGGACGCGAATTCTTGATGAAAGACGCCTATTCATTCCACGCGACACAAGAAGACTTAGATGAAGAATATACCAACATGTATAATGCCTACTCACGTATCTTCGACCGTACAGGACTGAAGTATCGTCCGGTCGTCGCAGACTCTGGGGCAATCGGCGGGAAAGACACGCATGAATTCCAAGCGCTTGCGGATATTGGTGAAGATACAATTGTCTACACGGACACGTCGAACTATGCGGCGAATATCGAGATGGCCGAAACGCTCGACCGTTATGAGATGCAACAAGCTGACGTTCGTCCCCTCGAAAAAGTGAACACGGAAGAAAATCGTACGATTGAGGACGTGGCGGCATTCTTGAATGTGGATCCGAAGACGACAATCAAATCTGTCTTGTTTAACGTGGATGGCGAAACCGTCATGGCAATCGTTCGTGGCGACCACGAAGCGAATGAAGTCAAAGTGAAGAACGCACTCGGTGGACTCGACATTCAACTCGAAGAAGAAGCGAAAATCGTTGAGTTGTTCAACTGTGCACCAGGTACACTCGGACCGATTAACGCTCCAGTCAAAGTCGTTGCCGACTATGCGGTCAAATACTTAGTGGATGCTGTCTGTGGTGCTAACGAGGCGAACACACACTACACGGGTGTAAATGCTGCGCGCGACCTTGCCGAGATGACATACCACGATTTACGTTTCGTTGTCGAAGGCGATTTGGCACCGGATGAGTCCGGTCCGGTTCGTTTTGCTCGTGGGATTGAAGTGGGACAAGTATTTAAACTCGGAACACGATATTCAGAAGCGATGGGTGCGACATTCCTCAACGAAGAGGGTCGTGCCGAACCACTCATCATGGGTTGCTACGGCATTGGGGTGTCACGCACACTTTCAGCCATCGTCGAACAACATCACGACGACCGTGGAATCATTTGGCCACGTAACGTAGCGCCGTTCGATCTCCATTTGATTGCAATCAACGCAAAAGATGAGACGCAAGTCGAGTTGGCGAACCGTCTTTATGAAGAGCTCGGTCAAACATACGATATCTTGTTCGACGACCGGAAAGAACGTGCGGGCGTAAAGTTTGCCGATGCAGATTTGATCGGACTCCCGATTCGCGTGAACGTCGGGAAAAAAGCTGGCGAAGGCATCGTTGAAGTGAAAGTACGTGCAACAGGTGAAGTGATTGAAACATCAATCGATGAATTGAAAGAAGTCATCGCTTCAAAATTTAGCGAAGTTCATTAATGGATGAAGGTGACAGCGGAAGCGGTCACCTTCATTTGTCGAATTGGCATAAAGGGGGAAAGACGGACCCGTGGAAGCAAATCAAAAGATGCAATTATTATTAAGTGACCTTGGGATCACGACCGAGACGGACCTGTTTGATCAGGCCGAACTCTCACGACTCGTCGTCAATAAGAAGCGACGGACGTGGACGTTCTATTTTTCATTTCCAGCAGTATTGCCATACGACGTGCATCAATTGTTCATGAGTCGACTAGAAAGCCGTTATGCAACGTTTGCGGATGAGGTGTACGCTCGGTTCTCGACAGTAGCGGGTGGGAGCGAGCAAGACTATATCGACTATTGGCCACGAATCGTCAGCGAGTTGAGCCAAGTATCTGGCGCGATGCGCAGTTATTTCGGCTCCGTTTCGCCACGATTCGAGCAGAACAAACTTATGATTCCGGTGCGTTCCGCACCTGAGGCGAGTTATGTGGACAAAGAGCTCTGTCAAGAAGTACAGGCGCTCTATAGTGCCTATGGGTTCACAAAAAAACCGTGTCAGGCTCAATTTTCGGAAGACGCTGAGGCAAATCAAGCCCTTCGCGAACAGGTCGTTCAAGAAGATATCGAACAAGCGAAAATGGCACTGGCTGCCCAATTCGCCAAGGCAACAGAAACGAACGACGAACCGATTACAGAAATCCGGATGGGTGCGCTCATTAAAGATGAGATTGTCCCAATCAAGACGATTATCGAGGAAGAACGACGTGTCGCGATTCGTGGACTCGTCTTCTCAGCAGAGCGCAAAGAGTTGAAGAGTGGTAAGAAACTATTCACGTTCAAGATGACGGATTACACAGACTCATTGATTGTGAAGGTATTTGCACGCGATGACGATGACGACCGTATGCTTAGTGCCGTCAAAAAAGGGATGTGGATTCAAACGGCCGGTCGGGTCGAAGATGATTCGTTCATGCGCGAACTATGTATGATGGCATCTCAACTTCAAGAAGTGAAAGTAGAACCACCACGTGACGAATGGGAAGGTGAGAAACGCGTCGAACTTCACGCGCATACACAGATGAGCCAAATGGATGCCGTCACAAATGTCTCGTCGCTCGTCGCTCGTGCCGCAAAATGGGGACACCGTGCCATTGCCATTACCGACCATGCTGGAGTTCAGGCGTTCCCGGAAGCCTATTACGCCGGGAAGAAAAATGATATCAAAGTGTTATACGGAGTCGAGGCGAACGTCGTCAACGATGGTGTCCCTGTCGCTTATCATGCGACCGATGTGGCATTGGATGATGCGACATACGTCGTCTTCGATGTCGAGACGACGGGACTTTCTGCCGTCTACAATAAAATCATCGAACTCGCTGGGGTTAAAATCAAGGACGGAGAAATCATTGACCGGTTTGAAGCGTTCGCCGACCCGAAACATGCCTTGTCAGCGACCACCATCGAATTGACAGGGATCACGGATGACATGGTTCAAGGTCAACCGGACCCGGAAGTGATCACGAAACAGTTCGTCGAGTGGTGTGGCGACAGCATTCTCGTTGCCCATAACGCGTCATTCGACATGGGCTTCCTCGAGGCGACACTCCGTAGTGGTGGGCATGAACCGGACGATTACCCGGTCATCGACACGCTCGAACTTGCTCGAACGCTGATGCCGACGTTGAAGAATCATCGACTCAATACACTCGCGAAGCGATTCGATATCGAACTGACACAACATCACCGTGCCATTTACGATGCGGAAGCAACGGCGTATTTGCTCATGAAGTTACTCGATCTCGCTAAGCAGATGTTCGAAATGACGACACATCGCTCGTTGAACGCGAAAGTCGGCAGTGACGTGTCGAAGATTCGTCCGTTCCATGCGACCATCTACGCGAAAAACAAAAAGCCAGGACTTCGTCATTTATACGAGCTCATCTCCTTATCTCACATCGATTACTTGTATCGGATGGCACGCATGCCACGTTCCGAGCTTGTGAAACGGCGAGAAGGATTATTGATTGGTTCGGCTTGTGATAACGGGGAGATTTTTGACGCCGCCTTGAACAAGTCGGATGATGAACTCGAGAAGATGATGTCATTTTATGACTTTATCGAGATTCATCCCCCGGCACTCTACCACCATTTGATTGATAAAGAGATTGTGACGAATGAATTAGAACTCCGCGAAATCATTAAGCGCATCATTCGTGTCGCCGAGAAGGCCGAGTTACCGGTTTGTGCGACAGGGAATGTGCACTATCTAGATCGGTCCGACCGGTCTTATCGCGAAATCTTGATTCGTACACAAGGTGGGGCAAACTTCATCAATACGCGTAAGGAATTACCACATGCGCACTTCCGGACGACAAAAGAAATGATGGAAGAGTTCAAGTTTTTAGGTGACGATTTAGCGCGTGAAATCGTCATCACGAATCCGAATGCAATCGCCGATCAGATTGAGTCGATTCAAATCATCCCGGATGATTTGTACACACCTAAAATTGAAGGGGCAGATGATGAGGTTCGGAATATGAGCTACGACATGGCTCGCTCCATCTATGGAGACGAGTTGCCTGAAATCGTGGAGGCGCGTCTTGAGAAAGAGCTCAAATCGATTATCGGTCACGGGTTCGCCGTCATTTATTTGATTTCACATAAACTCGTTAAAAAATCACTCGATGATGGATATCTGGTCGGTTCGCGGGGGTCGGTCGGGTCGAGTCTCGTCGCAACGATGACGGAAATCACCGAAGTCAACCCGCTACCGCCTCACTACGTCTGTCCGAACTGTCAGCACTCACATTTCTTTAATGATGGATCGGTCGGTTCGGGGTATGACTTGCCAGACAAGGAGTGTCCGGAGTGCGGCACGTGGTACAAAAAAGACGGTCATGATATTCCGTTCGAGACATTCCTTGGTTTCAAAGGGGACAAAGTACCGGATATCGACTTGAACTTCTCAGGTGAATATCAACCGCATGCCCACGCCTATACAAAAGTACTGTTCGGAGAAGAATACGTCTATCGTGCCGGGACAATCGGAACGATTGCCGACAAAACGGCTTATGGATACGTGAAAGGCTATGCGACCGAGAACGATAAGATTTACCGGAACGCCGAAGTCGACCGTCTCGTTTCTGGGGTCACCGGTGTAAAAAGGACGACGGGGCAACACCCAGGGGGTATCATCGTCGTACCGGACTATATGGATATCGCGGATATCTCCCCGATTCAATATCCGGCGGATGACAATTCGTCTGAATGGAAGACGACTCACTTCGACTTCCACTCCATCCATGACAACTTATTGAAACTTGATATTCTCGGGCATGATGACCCGACCGTCATCCGGATGTTACAGGATTTGTCTGGTATCGATCCAAAGACGATTCCGACAGATGACCCGACAGTCATGAAGATTTTTTCTTCACCAGAAGTGCTTGGGGTGACACCAGAACAGATTGAATCGAAAACCGGGACGCTCGGGATTCCAGAATTCGGGACGAAATTCGTTCGTCAGATGCTTGAAGAGACAAAACCGTCGACGTTCTCGGAGCTCGTTCAAATTTCCGGTCTATCCCACGGAACAGACGTTTGGCTCGGGAACGCGAACGAATTGATTTATAACGGGACGTGCGAACTGAAGGATGTAATTGGTTGTCGAGATGACATCATGGTCTATCTGATTTACGCGGGCCTCGAACCGTCATTCGCCTTTAAAATCATGGAATCCGTCCGGAAAGGGAAAGGGCTCACGGAAGAGATGGAGTCCGAGATGCGAGAGAATGACGTGCCGGAATGGTATATCTCGTCTTGTAAGAAAATCAAGTACATGTTCCCGAAAGCACACGCGACTGCCTACGTGTTAATGGCGGTCCGGATTGCATACTTTAAAGTACATCATCCGATTCTGTACTACGCGACGTACTTTACCGTTCGAGCGGGAGATTTTGACTTATCCGCGATGATCAAAGGTCCCCAGGCCGTTCGTAAGGCGATGTCGGATATTCGAGAAAAAGGGTTCGATGCGACAGCGAAGGATAAAGGGCTACACACGGTCCTCGAACTTGCGCTCGAAATGCTCGAGCGGGGAATGAAGTTCCAAAACATCGACTTGTATCGGTCGAGTGCGACAGAGTTCTTGATTGAAGACAATACGCTGATTCCACCTTTCAACGCGGTCGATGGACTGGGAACGAATGCGGCAAAAGCGATTGTCGAAGCAAGGGAAGAAGGACAGTTCCTTTCGAAAGAAGATTTGCGGAAACGTGCGAAACTTTCGAAAACGGTCATCGAGACACTCGATACGATGAAATGTCTCGAAGGTCTGCCTGATGAGAACCAACTCTCATTCTTTGATTTTGGGGTGTAAGTTGCGATTTATCGGGAAAATATGATATATTAGTATCGAACAAAGTTGGATACTACGACGGAAAGGAGTAGGGAACCCTACTCCTTTCTTGTATGTAAAAGCCAGAAGGAGGGATGAGAGTGTCCAAAATAACAGAAGTCGTTGAATCGATTGCGTTGCCGATCGTAGAACGAGAAAACATGGAATTGGTCGATGTGGAATTTGTTAAGGAAGGTCCAGACTGGTTCTTGCGCGTCTATATCGATAAGCCGGGGGGCGTCGATTTGGACGATTGCGTCAATATCAATGAACAGCTCTCGGAAAAACTAAACGAAACCGATCCGATTGAACAGGCTTATTATCTTGATGTCTCGAGTCCTGGTGCGGAGCGTCCGCTGAAAAAGCCGAGCGATTTTGAACGTGCGGTAGGCAAAAATGTCTACATGAAAACGTTCGCTCCGATCGATGGTGCCAAAGAGTTTGAAGGAATTTTGACGGCATATGATGGGGAAACGGTCGTGATCGAGACACGCATCAAGACAAGAAAAAAAGCGGTATCGCTACCGGTTGACAAAATTGCACAAGCCCGCTTAGCGGTCACGTTTAGTTAAGGAGAGGGAAGAAGATGGGTCCACAATTACTCACTACAATCGATCAGATTGCCAAAGAAAAAGGAATCGACAAAAATATCATTATCGATGCACTCGAACAAGCGCTCATTTCTGCGTATCGCCGCAACGTGGCGAACCCGAACGAGCACGTGAAAGTCGAGTTTGATCAGGTGACGGGGGATATCCGTGTCTACGCTTTGTTAGAAGTCGTAGAGCGCCTCACGCAACCGGACCAACAGCTCTCACTCGAAGAAGCACATGAAATCGATCCGAACTATGAGCTCGGCGATTTCCATAAAGAAGAAGTCACACCGAGTGATTTTGGACGTGTCGCGGCGATGACGGCAAAACAAGTCGTCACACAGAAGATGCGTGAAGCGGAACGCGAACGCATCTACAACCACTTCGCTGACAAAGAAGATGAAATCATGACAGGGATCGTGGAGCGTTTTGACCCACGCAACCTTTATATCGGTCTCGAAAACAACATTGAAGCTGTATTGACACCGAATGAACAGATGCCGAACGAGTCATACCAAATTCATGATCGCATCAAAGTATACGTGACAAAAGTAGATTCAACGACGAAAGGTTCAGGTGCAGCGATTCAAGTTTCGCGTACGCATCCGGGACTTTTGCGCCGTTTGTTCGAACTCGAAGTTCCAGAGATTTCAAACGGAACAGTGGACGTGATGTCAGTATCACGCGAAGCGGGTGACCGTTCGAAAATCGCTGTACATTCGGATATCGTCGACCCAGTCGGCGCATGTGTCGGACCGAAAGGACAACGTGTTCAAACGATCGTCGACGAATTGAACGGCGAGAAAATTGATATCGTCCGTTGGTCTGAAGACCCGAAAGAGTTCGTTCGTAACGCACTCAGCCCGGCTCAGGTCGTTGCGGTATATGTCAACGAGCCAGCAAAATCGACGACAGTCGTCGTACCTGACTATCAATTGTCACTCGCAATCGGGAAACGTGGTCAAAACGCCCGTCTCGCTGCGAAATTGACAGGATGGAAAATCGATATCAAGAGTGAAACGGATGCCGAAGCACTTGATTTGTTCGATACGTTCACTGAAAAAGTTGAATCAGAACCAGAAATTGTTCAAAATGAAGTAGAACAAGACTTATCAGATGCTACAGTTGAAACGACTGCGGTGAAAGAAGAGGAATGACCATGAAGCAAAAGAAACTTCCTTTGCGTAAGTGTGTGGTCACACAAGAAATGCTCCCGAAAAAAGAATTGATTCGTGTCGTTCGGACGCCTGAAGGTGACGTGGTCATCGATCAGACGGGTAAAGTGAACGGTCGTGGCGCATACTTATCAAAAGATATCGAAGTCGTCCGTCAAGCAGAGAAAAAACGGACGCTCGACCATCACTTGAAAGTAAAGACGAGCGACGACTTGTATGAACAGTTGAAAGCTGTCGCAGGTGGCGAATCATGAGCCAGTGGGAATCATTGTTAGGCCTTGCTGCTCGAGCGAGGAAAGTAACGATGGGAGAAGAGTTTGTATTAAAGGATGTACGAGCGGGTCGTGCCAAGCTCGTCATTCTAGCCGGAGATGCAGGTGCCTCGACGAAAAAACGAGTCACTGACAAATGTGCGTCTTATCAAGTGCCATTGATTGAAGTGAGCGATCGCTATACAATCGGGGCCGCACTCGGTAAAGACATGCGTGTCGTCGTATCGGTGACAGAATCCGGATTTGCGAACAAGCTTAAGCAACTTCTCTCTTAACTATTAACGGAGGTGGATGCTTTGGGAAAACGCGTCTATGAATTTGCAAAAGAACAGAATGTAACGAGTAAACAAGTCATTACTCAATTAGAAAAATTGAACAAACCGGTGAAAAACCATATGGCCGTCCTCGATGAGGAAACGGTAAAACAATTGGACCGTGTGTTCAATCCTGAAAAATATCGTGCTGAAAAACAAGCGGAAGCGAAAGCGACGTCAACATCGAATGAGCCGAAGCAAGAGAAAAAAGAAGCACAATCGCCACGTCCACAAGCGGGACAACAGAACCGTGGCGGTCAAAATAATCGCGGTGGACAAAATCGTAACGACAACCGAAACAACGACCCACGCAATAAAAAACGTGGAAAAGGGAAAGGCAAAGGCAAGCCGGTAAAAGCGGCTGTGCCACAAGAAGCCGATCCAAACTCGAAGACAAGTCAGCGTAAAGCAGCACGTCTCGCGCAAGAGGCAGAGATGGGCAACGTCATCAAGTATGACGATGTACTCAGCGTGTCTGACCTTGCCTCAAAAATGAACAAAAAGCCAAACGAAATCATCATGAAGTTGATGGGTCTCGGTGTCATGGCAACCATCAACCAAACGCTTGATGATGAAACGGTTGAATTACTCGCTGCAGAATTCGGCTTTGAGGTTGAAAAAGAAGTTGTTGTCGATGAGACAGACTTTGAAACAGTTGAGATCGACTTCTCACAATATGACCTTGAAGAACGTCCAGCTGTCGTTACCATCATGGGTCACGTCGACCACGGGAAAACGACACTTCTTGACTCGATTCGTAACACGAAAGTCGTCGCAGGAGAAGCGGGCGGAATCACGCAGCACATCGGTGCTTACCAAGTTGAAGTCAACGATAAGAAAATCACATTCCTCGATACACCAGGTCACGCAGCCTTCACAACGATGCGCGCCCGCGGTGCCGAAGTGACAGATATCGCGATCATCGTCGTTGCGGCTGACGATGGCGTCATGCCACAAACAGAGGAAGCAATCTCGCACGCCAAGGCAGCGAACGTTCCAATCATCGTGGCAGTCAACAAAATGGACAAAGAAGGGGCAAACCCTGACCGTGTCAAACAAGAGTTGACAGAGTTCGGTCTCATCCCTGAAGAGTGGGGCGGCGAAACAATCTTCGTTCCGATTTCTGCCATCAAAGGCGAAGGGATCGATGAATTGCTCGAGATGATTCTCCTCGTTTCTGAAGTCGAAGAATATAAATCGACACCAGACATGCCAGCTCGTGGTTCAGTCATCGAGGCGAAACTCGACAAAGGACGTGGACCGGTCGCGACACTTCTCGTTCAACACGGTACACTTCGAATCGGAGATTCAATCGTCGTCGGTAGCACGTTCGGTCGTGTCCGTGCGATGGTCAACGATATCGGTCGCCGTGTGAAACAAGTCGGACCATCTACACCGATTGAAATCACTGGTTTGAACGACGTTCCACAAGCGGGTGACCAGTTCATCGTCTTCGAAGATGAGAAGAAAGCACGTGCAATCGGGGAAAAACGTTACCAACGTTACCTTGAGTCACAGCGTCGTGAGTCGGCGAAAGTAAGTCTTGATGATTTGTTCAGCCGCATTCAAGAAGGTGAAGTGAAAGACTTGAACGTCATCATCAAAGCAGACGTTCAAGGGTCAGCCGAAGCATTGGCTGGTTCACTCCGCAAGATTGATGTCGAAGGCGTCAAAGTTAACATCGTTCACCAAGGTGTCGGTGCAATCACGGAAGGTGACGTCATCCTCGCTTCAGCTGCGAATGCTGTCATCATCGGATTCAACGTCCGTCCTGATGGAAACGCACGTTCGATGGCGGAACAAGAGAACGTTGAAATGCGTCTCCACCGCATCATCTACAATGCAATCGAAGAAATCGAGAGCGCGATGAAAGGGATGCTTGACCCAGAGTTCGTGGAAGAAATCACAGGTCAAGTCGAAGTCCGTGACGTCTTCAAAGTTTCGAAAGTCGGTGCGATTGCAGGTTGTTATGTGACAGAAGGTAAAATCACACGTGACGCCGGTGTCCGTGTCATTCGTAACGGAATCGTGATTTACGAAGGTAAACTCGATACGCTTCGTCGTTTCAAAGATGACGTGAAAGAAGTTGCGACTGGTTATGAGTGTGGGATTAAAGTAGAGAAATTTGATGACATCAAAGTAGACGATGTCATTGAAGCGTTCGTCATGAAAGAAGTCGAACGTAAATAATGTGAGGAGGGATCACGTATGAAAATTCGTGCCCAACGTGTTGCCGAGCAAATGCGTAAAGAAATAACAGATGTCTTGTTACGTGAAGTCAGTGACCCGCGTACAAAAAACGCTACGATTACGAGCGTTGATGTGACAGGTGACTTACAGCAAGCAACAGTCTATTATACGGTGCTTGGTGATGAGGAAGATGTGAAAGCAGAAACGCAAGCTGGTCTCGATAAGGCGAAAGGGTTTATCCGTCGCGAAATCGGGAATCGCATCCGTCTTCGGAAAACACCAGAGATCTCGTTTGAATATGATTCTTCAGTCGCATATGGTAGCCATATCGATTCGTTGATTCGTGATTTGAACAAAGATTAATAATTTGAAAGGGGAGACGTCGTTCTCCCTTTTTTTATATGGAGGGATGAAATTGGAACCGAACGGAGTGCTCGTACTCGATAAAGATGCTGGCATGACGAGTCATGACTGCGTATTTAAATTACGAAAATTATTCCAGACGAAAAAGGTCGGTCACACGGGTACGCTTGACCCGGAAGTGACAGGCATATTGCCCATCTGTTTAGGGCGCGCCACAAAGTTATCGCGTTTTATCACAGATGAAGGGAAGCGTTACGTGGCCGAGGTGACGATTGGTACCGCCACGATGACCGAGGACGCGCATGGCGAGGTCGTCGCGCAGAAGTCAGTCACACCGAACGATTTGGATGCAACCCAGATTGACGAGGCGATGCGCCAATTGACAGGGAGGATTGAACAAATCCCTCCGTACTACTCGGCGGTCAAAGTAAATGGGAAGAAGTTGTACGAGTATGCTCGGAAAGGGCAGACCGTCGAACGACCTCGGCGGACGGTCGAGATTCATCGTCTGGAGCGGACGAGTGAATTGATATTCGAAGCGGACGTCTGTCGATTCCGAATGGAAATCGACTGTGGGAAAGGGACGTATATTCGAACGCTCGCCGTTCAGATTGGAGAGAAACTCGGTTACCCTGCCCATATGAGCGAACTCAGACGGACGAGCTCAGGAACGTTTGATGAAGCGACCGCGGTAACACTCGGAACGCTTCAAACACTTGAAACGGTCGAGGAGCGAATGGCGTATGTCATTCCTCTCGAAGATGTGATCAAACGCTGGCCAATGATCACCATTCCAAAGAATCGGGAACGCTATATTCGCAACGGCGGGAAGCTGAACGGCGTTTCGCTCGAATTTGAGTTATTTACTGTCTATAATGAAGAAGGAATCCCTCTTGCTTTATATCGAAGACAAGAAGGAACGACAGACGCTACAGTCGAGGTCATGTTGGCTATCGACTAAGGGGGAATTTGACAGTATGGAAACAAAACATCTCACTTATCCAGAAACACCCGACGTGTATCCATCCATTATGGTACTCGGTTTCTTCGACGGTGTTCATAAAGGGCATCAAGCTGTAATCAATCATGCCAAACGCGTGGCAGCTGAGCACAACCTGCCGGTGACGGTCGTCACGTTCGATCCTCATCCGAAACAAGTACTCTCCAATAAACCGGATGCGGTCCGCTATATTACACCGCTGTCCCGGAAACTGAAGCGCATCGAAGCGCTCGGGGTAGAGCGTTGCCTCGTCTTGACATTCACAAAAGAATTGGCCAATTTGTCCCCGCAACAGTTTGTAGATGATTATTTGATCGGTGCCGGAGCCGTGCACGTGACAGCTGGTTTTGATTACTCGTATGGAAAGTTTGGAGAAGGGACGATGGAGACACTTCCGTACCATGCGCGTGACCAATTCGCGACGTCTGTCGTCACAGAGCAGACGATGGATGGGGAAAAAGTGTCATCTACCCGCATCCGTAAACTCTTGGCAGAGGGACAGGTCGATGCCGCACATGAACTCCTCGGTACGCCATACGTGATCTGTGGCGAAGTCATTCACGGTGATGCGAGAGGGCGTACAATCGGTTTCCCGACTGCGAACGTGTTGATGGACGCTTCGTACGTCATGCCACGATTGGGCGTATACGCGACTCGAGTCACGCTACCGGACGGACGGATGTTCCACGCGATGACGAATGTTGGACGTCGTCCGACGTTTTATGAGACGGGATCGGTCTCTGTTGAGAGCCATCTCTTCGACTTCTCCGAGGATTTATATGGACAAGTCATCGAAATCGAGTGGATCCAATATATTCGGAATGAACGCGCGTTCGATGGGTTGGATGCATTGGTCGCTCAACTAAAAGAAGATGAGGTGGCAGCTCGTTCAATCCTATCTTGACTTTCAAGAGCGGGTACGCTATCCTTGTCAAGTACGCAAAGTACACCGCTTCGCTTGGCTGGTCGATTCACCAACGTCGGCTCGGCAACGCGGCAATTTTTCATTAAATGGAGGTGGAGAGGCAATGGCACTCTCAAAAGAACGTAAAAACGAAATTATCGCGGAATTCGCGACAAAACAAGGTGACACAGGTTCACCGGAAGTACAAGTGGCTGTGTTGACTGAACAAATCAACACATTGAACGACCACCTTCGTACACACAAGAAAGACCACCACTCACGTCGCGGTCTCTTGAAAATGGTTGGACGTCGTCGTAACTTGCTTACGTACCTTCGTAACAAGGACGTTACACGTTACCGTGAATTGATTCAACGCCTCGGTCTCCGTCGTTAATCGATTGAGACTGTTTAACGGGCTGGGACAACGTCCTAGTCCGTTTCTTCTTTTTTAAGGAAAATGATTAGACATTCGTTGGAATGAGTTACATAATAAACTAGATAAGGTTTGAGAGGAGAATGTACATGTTAGGTACGAAACAAGTATTCTCTACAGAGTGGGGCGGACGCCCACTGTCTGTAGAGGTCGGCCAACTTGCGAAGCAAGCAAACGGCTCGGCACTCGTGCGTTATGGAGATACGGTTGTCCTTGCGACAGTGACGGCTTCAAAAGCACCAAAAGATTTAGACTTCTTCCCATTGACGGTCAACTATGAGGAGAAACTTTACTCGGTCGGTAAAATTCCAGGTGGTTTCCTTCGCCGTGAAGGTCGCCCGGGTGAAAACGCGATTTTGACATCACGTCTCATCGACCGCCCGATTCGTCCGCTCTTCCCAGACGGATTCCGTCATGACATTCAAGTCATGATTTACGTCATGTCAAACGACCCAGATTGCTCGGCTGAAATGGCGGGTATGCTAGGAACATCGATCGCGCTCTCGATTTCAGATGTACCGTTTGACGGTCCAATCGCTGGCGTGACAGTCGGACGTGTAGACGGTGAATTCGTCATCAACCCGACGACGGCTCAGTTGGAGAAAACGGACCTTGAACTTCAAGTTGCAGGGACATCGACAGCCATCAACATGGTTGAAGCAGGTGCGAACGAAGTGCCTGAGGACATCATGCTCGAGTCGATCTTGTTTGGACATGAAGAAATCAAGCGTTTGATCGCATTCCAACAAGAAATCGTAGAAGCCGTCGGAAAACCTAAATTCGAATACACGGTCTCGAAATACGATGAGGCGCTTACTGCTGAACTCGAAGCAGCTCGTCCTGAAATCGTAGAAGCGGTTCAAGTGGAAGAGAAACATGCTCGTGACGAAGCCATCAACGAAGTGATTGCGAAATATGTTGCGATGTATGAAGAACGTCTTGCTGACGAGCCATCGAAACTCGGTGAAGTTTCAGGGATTTTGAACAAGTTCGTCAAAGATGAAGTCCGTCGTTTGATCACGGTCGAAAAAGTCCGCCCAGACGGACGTCGTCCAGACGTGATTCGTCCGCTCGCGTCAGAAGTCGGATTACTCCCACGCGCACACGGTGTCGGTCTCTTCACACGTGGTCAAACACAGGTCATGTCGGTCGCGACTCTCGGTGTCATCGGTGATGCGCAAATCATCGACGGAATCGGTCTAGAAGAGAACAAACGCTTCATGCACCACTATAACTTCCCGCCATTCTCAGTCGGTGAAGCACGTCCTGTCCGTGCACCAGGTCGTCGTGAAATCGGTCACGGGGCACTCGGTGAACGTGCACTTCTTCCAATTATTCCGAAAGAAGCAGACTTCCCGTATACGATTCGTCTCGTTTCAGAAGTACTCGAATCAAACGGTTCAAGTTCACAAGCTTCGATTTGTGGGTCGACACTCGCATTGATGGATGCAGGTGTGCCAATCAAAGCGCCAGTCGCTGGGATTGCCATGGGTCTTATCATGGAAGGTGAGCATTACACGGTCTTGACAGATATTCAAGGACTTGAAGACCACCTTGGGGATATGGACTTCAAAGTAGCTGGAACGAAAGACGGGATCACTGCCCTTCAAATGGATATCAAGATTGCCGGAATCACGCGTGAAATTCTAGAAGAAGCGCTTGAACAGGCACGTGTCGGTCGTTTGCACATTCTTGACCACATGCTTGAGACGTTGGATACACCACGTACACAATTGTCGAAATACGCACCGAAGATTGTGACGATGACAATCAATCCGGATAAAATCCGCGACGTCATCGGACCAGGTGGGAAGATGATCAACAGCATCATCGACCAAACGGGCGTCAAGATCGACATCGAACAAGATGGTACGGTCTTCATCGCCTCGACGGACCAAGAAGGAATCGATCTTGCCATGTCTATGATCGGTGACATTGTCCGTGAAGTCGTCGTCGGTGAAGTATACGATGCTACCGTACGTCGCATCGAGAAATTCGGCGCATTCGTCGAGTTATTCAAAGGGAAAGATGCACTCGTACACGTATCCGAATTCAGCCTTGAGCGTGTCGCAAACGTCGAGGATGTTGTGAAGCTTGGCGATTCGATTCAAGTCAAAGTCACTGAAATCGATGACAAAGGTCGTGTCAACGCATCACGAAAAGCGCTCATCTTAGAAGGATTGTCTCCTGAAGAGCGTGAGGCATACGAAGCGAAACGGAAGGCAGCACGTGAAACCCGTCCACCTCGCGAAAGCCGTCCGCCACGTCGTGACGGGGACCGTCGTCCACCGCGCTCGACAAATTAATTATTCTGGCCATCGTCTTGGTGCGATGGCCTTTTTCATAGGAGTGAGAATATGGAATGGATGACACTAGAGAACGGTGTTCGAATCATCATCGAACCAATCGATGGTTCACTCAGCACCTCAACCGGGGTATTCATTAAAGCCGGAACACGTACAGAAACTTTTGAGAACATCGGTATCAGCCATTTGATTGAACATATGCTGTTCAAGGGCACCGCATCAAAAAGCGCAAAAGAGATTGCTTCCTTTTTCGATGAGCTCGGTGGAAGCGTCAACGCATTCACCTCGAAAGACCATACATGCTTTTATGTGAAGACGCTCGATGAACACGCGATCATGGCTCTCGACGTACTGACAGATATGCTGTTTGAGTCGGTGCTCGATGCACAGGAGTTGGAAAAAGAAAAGCGTGTCGTTGTGGAAGAAATTAAAATGTATGAGGACACGCCGGAAGATCTCGTTCATGAACTATTGGCCATTGCGGCGTATCGTGACGATATCCTCGCTCAACCTATTTTAGGGACGGAGGAGAGTGTCAATCGATTGACACGTGACCAGCTCGTCGAATACTTACAGGAACAGTATACGGCCGAGCAAATTGTCGTCTCGATTGCAGGTCATGTTTCTGAAGAATTGATTGAGGCGGTAAAACGTAGGTTTGCTCACATCCCTTCTAGGGAATCGTCGAAAGAAATCAATCAACCGGAACTGTTCCATGACACATTGTCGAAACAAAAAGAAACGGAGCAAGCCCACCTCTGCTGGAACTACGAAGCGATTCCCGCGACGGATGACCGTTTGCCTCACTTGGCATTGATGAACAACGCAATCGGCGCGACGATGTCTTCGCGTTTATTCCAGTCCATCCGTGAAGAAGAAGGGTTAGCTTATTCCATTTACTCTTACTACACGACGTTTTCCGATCACGGTACGTTTACCATTTATGTCGGTACGTCACCGGATACGTTAGAACAAGTCGAAGTCATCCTTGAGAGAGAGATGAAGCGACTTGTCGCAGAAGGTTTGACTGCTGAGGAAGTAGACAAAGGCAAGCGACAATTGAAAGGATCGATCGCCCTCGGGAATGAAAGTTCGAGTGCCCGCATGAACCGGAACGGACGGAACTTGCTATTGCTCGACGAAGTCGAGCCGATTGAACAAGTGATTGAGAAAGTAGAACGGATTGAACGCGATGAGGTCAATGCATTGATTCGTGAGGTGTTGAACCATCGCCCGGCGAAGTCATATGTCCTCCCAAACGAAGCGTGACTTGAAACCGAATTGTAAGTTCTCTACACTGATTAAGAGGTATTCTTTAGTTTGGATAGGATACAGGTGAAAGAAGGGAAAGACTTGAACTTAACGGATTTAGTGAAGACGATACAACTAATTAATCAACCAAATCTAGAAGGCATCGTCGTGACGCATGTGACGACGGACTCGCGAGAAGTTGTGCCGGGAACGCTGTTTGTCGCCATCAAAGGCTATACGGTGGATGGGCATGAATATGCGGCACAAGCGGTAGCGCGAGGCGCGGTGGCAGTCGTTAGCGAACGACCGCTCGACCTGTCAGTGCCAAACTTGATTGTGCGTGACAGTTCGCGTTCAATCGGGTTGTTGGCTTCGGCCTTTTATGCGTATCCATCTGAACAGATGCGACTGTTCGGGATCACGGGAACGAATGGGAAAACGACGACGACGACGATTTTACGAGACGTCCTCGATGTCCTCGGTCATTCAACCGGTTTGATTGGGACCGTTGAAGTACGCATCAACGATAAAATCGTTCCAAGTAAAAATACGACGCCTCAAAGTTCAGAACTTCAACAGTTATTGGCACAAATGCGTGATGAGGGCGTGACGGACGTGATGATGGAAGTGTCCTCACACGGTCTTGAGCTCGGACGTGTCATCGGAACTGATTTTGACATCGTGGGCTTCACGAACTTGACACACGATCACCTAGATTTTCATGGAACGTTTGAAAACTATGCACGTGCAAAAGGGTTATTGTTCGCTCAACTCGGTCAAATGGCCTCACGTGGAAAAGTAGCCGTCTTGAACGCGGACGATGCACAAACGCCTCTTTATGAGACGATGACCGGTGCGAAAGTAATAACATATGGGATTGATGCGCAAGCAGACTTGATGGCAACGGACATTGAACAGACGTTGTCTCAGACCAGCTTTACATTGAATTACCAAGGCGCAAAACTTCCGGTAACGGTCCAGTTCATCGGTCGTTTCAACGTGTACAATCTATTGTTGGCGACGGGTTGTCTTCTCGCTGCCGGTTACTCGCTTGAGCGAATTGCAAAAGCACTTGAGATGATTCATCCGGCCAAGGGACGGATGCAACGTTTAGACGTCCCAGGTTACAACGTATATGCGGACTATGCTCATACACCTGATGGCATCGAACAGTGTCTGAAGTCGCTCGTCGGCGTACCAAAAGAAAAGATTATCTTTTTGATTGGGACAGGTGGAAACCGTGACGTCACAAAACGTCCGGCAATGGGCGAGATGGCTTCGTCCTATGCCGGTACCGTCATCATCACGACAGATGATCCACGATTCGAAGCGTATGAGTCCATTACAAAAGGGATTGCGGCCGGGATGACCCATGACAACTTTGTTGAAATCGGGGATCGAGAAGAAGCGGTCCGTTATGCGGCCCGTTTAGCGAAACCGGACAACATCATCGTGCTAGCAGGGAAAGGGCACGAAAAGTACCAAATTATCGGAAATGAAAAATTGCCGCTCGACGAAGAGGCGATTGTACGAGCGACCATTTTGAATACGGAGGAAGCATGATTTATGGCAGTACAACCAATTACGTTGACAGAAAAAGAACATGACGACTTCGTCAAAACACACGACCGTGGAGATTTGTTGCAACTATCGAGTTGGGGAGATGTGAAGCGCCAAAATGGCTGGACTTCAGAACGTGTCGCGGTTGCGCGAGACGGCGTGACGTCCGGTGTCGCTTTACTTTTGTTTAAACGTGTCCCGAAATTACCATACACATTGTGTTATGCCCCACGCGGATTTGTCGTGGACTACGAAGATTTGGCATCGCTGCAGGCGCTCGTGAAAGAAGCGAGACGTGTCGCGGTGGCACATAAAGCCATCGTCGTAAAAATCGATCCAAACATTGATCGCGATGAGATGCCAGGGCTATTGACCGAAATGGCTGCCATCGGGTTTAAACATAAGGGATATGGCGGTGGATTTGATTACGCCCAACCTCGTTTTACCATGGAAACGGATTTGCGCCCGAGTGAGAAAGATATTTTTACGAAATTCCATCATAAGTTCCGCTACAACGTCCGCCTCGCGGAGAAAAAGGGAATTGTCTGCAAGGAGGTCGGTCGTGACGGACTCAAAACGTTCGCCGATTTGATGAAAGTAACAGGGGAACGTGACGGATTCGCTACGCGAGGGCTCGATTATTTTGAGAACCTATACGATTGTCTGCAACCGAACGATGCCCGTCTCTTCTTGACAACCCTCGAACCGAAAATCGCACTCGAACAGCAACAGGCAACGCTAGAAAAAGCGAAGAAAGAGTTGGCGAAGATTGAACGGGGTCTTGAGAAAGAAACGATTGAGAAGAAGCGTAACAGTCTTTTGAACCGCAAGGAACAGACGGAAGCACAAATTCAGAAAGCGGAGCAAGCCCTCCCTGAGCTGGTCGAACTTGATCAGACCTATCCGAACGGGCTCGTCTTATCAGGTGGTCTGTTGACACTCGCAGGACGGCGCTCTTATTACTTATACGGAGCCTCGTCAAATGAATTCCGTGAATTTATGCCGAACCACTTGATGCAGTGGACGATGATGCAGGCGGCCAAAGAGAGTGGCGCCGAGCGATACGATTTCGGCGGGGTATCAGGAAGTACGGACCCGGATGATGAGTATGCTGGTCTATACGCATTCAAATCGGGATGGGGAAGCGACATGATTGAAAAGGTCGGGGAATTCGACCTCGTCTTGAATCGTCCTTTGTATATGGCTCTCGAAAAAGGATTGCCACTCTTAAAAGGACTGCGTAAACGGTTAAGAAGATGAGGTGGACAGGCGTGTTATCTCTTGCAATGATCGCCTTTCTGATTGGCATTACGCTCGCTTACTTTTATATGCAACCGGAACCGGTGCCTTGGGTAGATGAACCGACGTTTGAAGCGGATATGTGTGTGCGGGACGTGGAGGAAGAAAATGCGATCTTGACAAGGTCGAAGATTGATTTTGACCGGTTGCATCCGTTAGTCGCCAATCGGGGAGAATCGTTCATTCGATTAGCCCATTCTTGTCTAGACCTTGAAGTACGCCTCACTTCTGGATACCGTTCTGCCAAGGAACAGAATGCACTGTATGCGCAAGGACGGTCTGAACCCGGGCAAGTGGTGACCAATGCTAAGGCGGGTCAGAGCTATCATAACTACGGTCTTGCTGTGGATTTCGTCATCATCCATAACAATAAGACCGACTATGACCTGAATACGGATCGTAATCGGAATGACATTCCTGACTGGCAAGAACTCGGGGAGTTAGGGAAGGCGCTCGGGTTTGAATGGGGCGGAGACTGGAACTCATTCCCGGACTATCCTCACCTCCAGATGGACTTCGGTTTGTCGATTCGTCAACTTGTTGCAGGGAAACGACCTGACAAAGAAGAGACGGCACCTCTTGCCGATGCACTAAAACCTCTATTAGATTAAACGGAAATGTTGGCAATGAAGCCGTTTTCCGCTACAATATTCAGTAGCGATAAGGGGACGAAACAGAATATGAATCATTTAGGAGGTTTTTGTTAGTGTCAAAAAAGAAGACAGAGAATATTAGCGTCTTTGCGCTTGGAGGCGTAGGCGAAATCGGGAAGAACATGTACGTCGTGGAACTAGACGACGACATCTTCGTCATCGATGCCGGTCTAATGTTTCCAGGCGATGAGATGCTCGGGATTGATATCGTCATCCCAGACATCACATACTTAAAAGAAAATAAAGATCGTGTACGGGCGATTTTCATCACCCATGGTCACGAAGACCATATCGGTGGACTCAGCTACGTCTTACGCGACTTGAAACACGTCCCAGTTTACGGGACGAAATTGACCCTCGGGTTGATTGAATTGAAATTAAAAGAGGCCGGTTTGTTGAAAGAAGTCGACCTTCGCATGATTGATGCCAAAACGAAATTGACTATCGCTGATCATTTCATCACGTTTTTCCGCGTCAATCACTCGATTCCCGACTGCGTCGGCGTATGTATTCAAACGTCTCAAGGTGCGATCGTCCATACCGGAGACTTCAAGTTTGATTACACGCCTGTCGATGGTAAACAATCTGACTTCAATAAATTAGCAGCAATCGGACAACGTGGCGTTCTTGCGCTTCTTTCCGACTCGACGAACGCCGAGCGACCGGGGCAAACCGGTTCAGAGTCAATCGTTGGAGCTGAATTGAACGATGTCATCTATCAAGCGGAAGGTCGGGTTATCGTGGCATCATTCGCCTCGAACGTCCATCGCTTGCAACAAGTATTTGCAGCAGCAGAAGCGAATGATCGTAAAGTCGCGGTCGTCGGTCGTAGTATGGTCAACATCGTCGAAGTTGCGCAAAAATTAAACTACTTGCGCTTCAAGGCGAAGACTCTCGTTGAGTTGTCCCAAGTTAACCGTCTACCGGATAACAAGGTCGTCATTTTAACGACAGGTTCGCAAGGGGAGCCGATGGCGGCGTTGACTCGCATGGCACGTAATGCCCACAAGCAAGTCAACATTCGATTGAATGACACGGTCGTCATTGCGGCGACACCGATTCCAGGGAATGAGAAGTCGGTTTCTAAAACGATTGACTTATTGTTCCGTTCGGGTGCGAACGTCATTTATAATCAGCGAAAAGTCCACGTATCTGGACACGGTTCAGCGGAAGAATTGAAGTTGATGCTCAACCTTGTCAAACCGAAGTACTTCTTACCGATTCACGGCGAATATCGTATGCAGATGGCACACTCGAAACTCGCAGAACAAGTGGGTGTCAAACCGAACAACATCTTCATCGTTGAAAAAGGTGACGTCGTTGAGTTCACAGGTCGAAAAGCCCGCATGAGCCGAAAAGTCCCTGCAGGTAACGTCTTGATTGACGGAATCGGTGTTGGGGACGTTGGAAACATCGTCTTACGGGACCGTCGTTTGTTGTCACAAGATGGAGTTGTCCTCTGCGTGGTCACGTTGAATCGGAAACAGAAGAAATTGATTTCAGGACCTGAACTCATCTCACGTGGTTTCGTGTACATGCGCGAATCGGAGGAAATGATTTCAGAGGCAAACCGTATTGTCACGAAACAGATTGAAAAGAGTCTGCAGGCTGGCAGTGATTGGACCGAATTGAAATCAAATATCCGCGAGCGACTTAGCGTCTTCTTATTCGAGCAGACGAAACGTCGTCCGATGATCTTGCCGATCATCATGGAGATTTAATGGAATGAGAGTGAGGCAAAAGTCATCTGACTTTTGCCTTCTTTTTTTAGGAGGAACTGATGTGGCTCAAAAAACAAGAAAGACTCCCGTAAAGCGAAAGCGCCCAGCGACGCGAAATATGAGGAACCGTAAAAAACAATCGATTGCGCCACGTACATATGGGTGGGGATTCTTTGTCCTCGCCATCGTCGCATTCGTATTTGCCTTTTTTGATTTAGGGTGGATCGGTAAACAGTTATCTGATTTATCCGTCTATCTTTTTGGAGGATGGGGTGCGCTCACTTACTTGATGATGGCTGTGTGGTTATGGATTGTTCTCACTCCGATGAAACCGATGCGACGAGCGGGATTATTCGCAATGCTCGCCTCATTCTTACTATTCGGGGACTTACTTTGGGGAGAGGCAAGGGGCGGCATCAATGCCACTTTCTATAACTTGAACCAATATTTATTCTCAGACTTCGGGATTATCTTTTTAGGGATCGTCTGCTTCCTCGTCGGTGTCTCGTTTTATGCCCCGACTATTTGGGGGACACTCTTTCATCGCATGCAGGAATCCGTCACAGCAGTCAGAAACGAATGGCGAGCCAGACCGAAAGTGGAGAAGCAGCAAGAGGCGAAACGAACGCGCAAGACCTCACCTCGTCCAAAATTAACGGAAGCGCAATCGGACCCGGAAGTAGAGTCAGACGTGGTCACGATGCAAGACATTCCAATCGTCGGATTTAGTGAGAAAGTCGTAGCAGAAAAAAGAGAGACGGAAGATCAACCTCGAACGGATTCTTCGGAAGTCGATTCCACAATCACGACCGAGGAGATGATGATGACTGCGGCCCAAGATGTCTCGGATACATACGAGCTTCCGCCATTCTCGAATTTGAAAGAGCCCGTCATTACGGATTTGTCTGGTGAGAATGCACGATTGAAAGAAAATGCATCCAAACTTGTAAAGACGCTTAAGTCATTCGGGGTCGGTGTCAAAGTGTTAAAGATTCACCTTGGTCCAACCGTCACAAAATATGAACTACAACCGGATATCGGTGTGAAAGTCAGTCGCATCACCTCATTAAGTGATGATTTGGCATTGGCGCTCGCTGCAAAAGATATTCGGATTGAAGCTCCGATTCCGGGTAAAGCCGCTATTGGTATTGAAGTGCCGAACCAGAAGGTCGCACCGGTATGCTTACGTGAAGTACTGGAAGCGGAGCCGGTGAAACAAGATGACTCGAAGTTGCTCGTCGCACTCGGTCGGAGTATCAGTGGCGAGACGGTTGGGATCTCTCTCAATAAAATGCCGCATTTGCTTGTTGCAGGATCGACAGGATCAGGTAAATCTGTCTGTATCAACGGCATGATCGTGTCACTCTTGATGCGTTCTCGTCCGGATGAGGTCCGACTCATGATGATTGATCCGAAGATGGTCGAGTTGAACGTCTATAACGGAGTGCCACACCTGTTGACACCGGTCGTCACGGATCCGAAAAAAGCCGCCCAGGCACTGAAGCAGGTCGTCGCAGAAATGGAACGGCGGTATGAACTGTTTAGTCGATATGGAGTTCGCAATATCGAAGGTTACAATGAACTCGTCGATCAGTCGGATGACGAGGATGCGAAACGTTTACCGTTCATCGTCGTAATCGTCGATGAATTGGCGGACTTGATGATGGTGGCATCAAATGATGTCGAAGATGCCATCATGCGACTTGCACAAATGGCACGGGCTGCGGGTATTCATATGGTCCTCGCGACACAGCGCCCATCTGTCGACGTCATCACAGGAGTCATCAAGGCGAACATTCCGTCCCGCATCGCCTTTGCCGTCTCTTCTCAAACCGATTCAAGGACCATCCTTGATGGTGGCGGGGCGGAAAAGTTGCTTGGACGCGGTGACATGTTGATGCTTGCAAACGGAATGAACAAGCCGGTCCGTGTACAAGGTGCATTCGTCTCCGATCAAGAAGTCGAGACGGTCGTCAATCATGTCATCGCGCAACAACGTGCGCAATATGTGGAAGCGATGATGCCAAAAGAAGAGGAAGTGACGACGATTGATTCGGATGATTCATTGTTCGGAGAAGTCGTGCAATTCGTCATGACACAAGAAACGGCATCAACTTCGATGATTCAACGCAGATTCCGAATCGGGTATAATCGTGCCGCCCGTTTGATTGACTCACTTGAGGAAGCCGGGTATGTCGGTCCATCAGAAGGTTCGAAACCGAGGAAAGTACTCATTCAAGAGCAAACAGAATAATAATAAAAAACGAACGATTATATATCAGTATATATAATCGTTCGTTTTTTAATGCTATTTATACGATATAGAAATATTCGCTCTATCCTTAGATGTTCGCTATAATATAAATGTAATATAGCACATATGTCCTATATACTGAATTAGTACATACTTTTAAAAACTACTGAAACGCTTACATTTTTTAATAACGTTTACATTTTACAAAAGTTTTTCAATGGGGATGAAAATGAGTAAATTGGACTCAAAGGTACGGTTCGGCATGTTCCGAAAAAATATTTCCCTGATTCCGAACAAAAACTATTGCGTTCTAATTCTCGAATCCCTATACTTAATATTGGCAAGGACATTCATACGTCAGATGTCTGAGCACTGGTAAGTAAATTAAAGGTGGTGAGGCCAATGTCGATTAAGCTCGATCATCGATTGCTCTATCTTCGAGTGATTGAGAAAATTAAGCAAGATATCGACGCTGGTGTCTATCGTGAAGGGGAGAAGTTACCTTCAGAATTTGAACTTTCGAAGCAACTTGGAGTCAGTCGAGCGACACTTCGCGAAGCGCTCCGGATTCTCGAAGATGAGAAATTTGTCGTGCGAAAGCATGGGGTAGGAACATTTATCAGTTCTAAACCGCCATTCACGTCAGGAATTGAAGAATTGTTCAGTGTCACTGACATGATCACACGAGCAAAGATGACACCAGGAACGAAAGTATTGGTGGCCGAGAAAGTGTTGGCAACAGAGAGAGAAGCCGAGCGTCTCAAGATTGAGCCGAACTCACCGATTTATCGAATTGTACGAATTCGATATGCGGACGACACACCGGTTGTGTATTGTGTCGATAAAGTGCCGGCCCATCTCGTCTCGAATCCTGAGGCATTGACTGAAGGGAAATCTTTGTTTGATTCTCTCGAAAAAGAGGTAGGACGTCGAGTCGCTTATGCGATCACGCACATCGAACCGAGTGTCAGCGCTGAAATCTCGTCACAACTTCAGACGGACCAACCGTTACTCGCTTTAAAACAATTGCATTATGATGAGAGTGATTTACCATTACTCGATTCGGCCAACTTTTTCCGTGCTGATCGATTCGACTTCCATGTCGTACGTAAACGAGTTTAAACGAGCAGTTTCTGGACGGAAGAGTTATTTTTGGGGAATAGCGTGAAAGCGCTTTCTTATACCGGTGTAAAGACTACTGATAACATGACAACAAAAATTGTTATGAACCGAAAGGGGAAACACGACGATGATGAACAAAAAGAAAACGATTCTCTCAGCTTTAGCAGCAGGACTCACACTCTCTACAGTACTCGCAGCATGCGGTGGAGATGACAACGAAGGCTCATCTTCAAACGGTGAAGGCGGAGAAGGTAGCGACTTCAAAGTTGCAATGGTCACGGATACTGGTGGTGTTGATGACAAGTCATTCAACCAATCAGCTTGGGAAGGTTTGAAAAAGTTTGGTGAAGAAAATAGCTTAACTGAAAACGAAGGATATAAATATCTTCAATCAGCAAAACAAGCAGACTATCAGCCTAACTTGCAACAATTGGCACGTGATCAATTTGATTTGATCTACGGAATCGGTTTCTTGATGGCAGAGGATATCGGAAAAGTTGCAGAACAATTCCCTGATAACAACTTTGCAATCGTTGACTCGGTTGTAGATGCACCGAACGTTGCTTCAATCACGTTTAAGGAACAAGAAGGTTCATTCCTCGTAGGTGTAGTAGCTGGTCTTACAACGACGACTGATAAAGTTGGTTTCATCGGTGGAGTAGAATCAGACTTGATCAAGAAGTTTGAAAATGGATTTAAAGCTGGTGTCATGGCTGTAAACCCTGATGCGACAATCGACGTAAAATATGCTGAAGACTTCAACTCAGCTGAAAAAGGAACTGCAATTGCGTCAGGTATGTATGGATCAGGATCTGATATCATCTATCATGCAGCTGGTGGTACAGGTGTAGGTGTATTCACTGAAGCGAAAAACCGTAAGAAAAACGGTGAAGAAGTTTGGGTCATCGGGGTTGACCGTGACCAGTACGAAGAAGGTCTTCCAGAGAACGTTACTCTTACGTCAATGGTTAAACGTGTAGATACAGCGACACTCGAAGTGTCGAAAATGGCAATGGACGGTAAGTTCCCAGCTGGTGAAGTGGTTGAATTCTCACTTAAAGATGAAGGTGTAGGAATCGCACCAACTTCTGAAGAAAACGTTGCTGCAGACGTGCTCACTAAAGTTGATGAGTATCGTCAACAAATCATCGATGGTGATGTTGTTGCACCAGCAACTGACGCTGAGTTCGAAGAGTTCATGAAAAACGTAAAATAATTTGTTTGAGTTGAGGGGGGACCCATGTGGTCTCCCTTTACTTAAAGTTAGGGGTGAACTTCCTTGGAATATGTAATTGAAATGCTAAATATTCGAAAAGAGTTCGGTACGTTCGTTGCGAACGACAATATCACGCTCCAATTGCGTAAAGGAGAAATCCATGCACTTTTAGGAGAAAACGGGGCCGGGAAATCGACGCTCATGAACGTGTTGTTTGGTCTCTATCAGCCTGAAGGCGGAGAGATTCGCGTACACGGAAAGAAAGTGAATATTGAAAATCCGAACATCGCCAACGAACTTGGGATCGGAATGGTCCATCAACACTTTATGTTGGTTGAAAAATTCACGGTCACTGAAAATATCATTCTTGGTCTTGAGCCAAAGAGTGGCATCACAATCGATCGCGCCACTGCTCGGAAGAAGGTCATGGAGATTTCGGAGCAATACGGACTTAGAATTGATCCGGATGCGAAGATTGAAGATATTTCAGTCGGCATGCAACAACGTGTTGAAATCTTGAAGACGCTCTATCGTGGAGCAGATATTCTGATTTTTGATGAACCGACGGCAGTGTTGACACCACAAGAGATTCAAGAACTTATCCAAATTATGAAACGTCTGATTGCTGAAGGTAAGTCGATCATCTTGATTACGCACAAGCTGAAGGAAATCATGCAAGTTGCGGACCGCTGTACTGTCATTCGTCGTGGACGCTACATTGGAACGGTCGAGGTCGACGAGACGGTAAATGAAGACAGTTTAGCTGAAATGATGGTTGGTCGCGAAGTAAACTTTGATGCAGAATATTCGAAAGCCGATCCACAACAAGTCGTTCTGGACGTTCAAAACCTCGTCGTCAAAGATGGTCGCGGTTTGAAAGTCGTTGAAGGATTGGATTTACAGATTCGTGCTGGAGAAGTACTTGGAATTGCCGGGATTGACGGGAATGGTCAGACGGAGTTGATTGAAGCCATTTCAGGTTTGAAAAAGCCGGAGTCTGGTAAAGTGTTGCTCAACGGAAAAGATGTCACAGGACACACGCCGCGTAAGATGACCGAGGCAGGGATCGGACACATCCCGCAAGATCGTCATAAACACGGACTTGTTCTTGACTACTCGATTCGTGACAACATGGTACTTCAAACGTACTATAAAGAACCGTTCTCGAAACGAGGTCTCATGAACTATAAAGCTGTGGCTGAGAAGGCGAAGGCGTTGATTGAGAAGTTTGACGTCCGAACTCCATCAATTGATGTTCCAGCGCGTGCTCTCTCGGGAGGGAACCAACAGAAAGCAATCATTGCACGTGAAGTCGATCGCTCACCAGATTTACTCATCGCCGCTCAACCGACTCGTGGTCTCGACGTAGGTGCGATTGAATTTATTCACGAGCAGCTTATTAAAGAACGTGAAAAAGGACGCGCCGTCTTACTCATCTCGTTTGAACTTGATGAGATTTTACACGTATCCGACCGTATCGCTGTTCTCTACGAAGGAAAAATTGTAGGGATTCGTGATCCGAAAGTGACGACGGAGCAAGAGCTAGGCTTCTTGATGGCCGGCGGTAAGAGAGGGGACGAAACAGAATGAAAAAATTAAGTTTAAACCAACTTCTCATTCCATTCCTATCCATCATTTTAGGACTACTCGTCGGTGCTATCGTCATGTTGATTGGTGGATACGACCCGGTTCAAGGGTTTATCTCGTTATTTGAAGGCATGTTCGGTAGTCCGTATGCCGTCGGTGAAACATTGCGTGCTGCAGCCCCACTTATTTTCTCAGGTCTTGCGGTTGCGTTCGCCTTCCGTACAGGGCTATTCAACATCGGGGTAGAAGGACAAGTGTTAATTGGGTGGGTCGCAGCCGTCTATGTAGGAATTAACTTCGACTTGCCGATGTTTATCCATTTACCGCTCGCACTTCTAGCGGCAATGGTTGCAGCAGCAATTTGGGCGTTCGTTCCTGGGTTCTTGAAAGCGAAGTTTTATGTTCATGAAGTCATTACGTCTATCATGATGAACTATATTGCCTTATACACGACAAACGCGATTTTACGTAACGTCATCGGCGTAACGAACGAGCGTACGGAGTCAATCAACGATTCAGCGTCACTTGCTTCGCCATGGCTCCAAGAGTTGACGACGTATTCACGTCTTCACTGGGGTGTGCTTGTCGCTGTGCTTGCAGCAATCGTGTACTACTACATCCTTCAACGTACGACACTCGGTTATGAGTTACGTGCCGTTGGATTCAACAAACATGCATCACAGTACGCAGGGATGAGCGTCAACCGTAACATCGTCCTGTCGTTCGTCATCTCCGGTATGTTCGCTGGTCTCGCAGGTGCGATGGAGGGTCTTGGAACATTCGGTAGTATGACCCTCTCGGCATCGTTCACCGGTGTTGGATTTGACGGGATCGCCGTTGCCCTTCTTGGTGCGAACACCGCGATTGGAGTCATTTTAGCAGCGATTCTCTTCGCAGGGTTGAACATCGGCGGATTGGCGATGCAACTTGGTGCGAACGTACCGTCAGAGCTTGTCAAAGTCATCATCGCAGCCATCGTCATCTTTGTAGCGTCTGGATATGCGATCAACTATGTCGTTGAGAAACTTAAAGGAAATCGTAAGAAAGGAGTGGAGAAAAAATGAACTTCTTAGAAGTCCTTTATATCGTCGTACCGGTTGCGCTTGCCTATGCGACTCCACTCATTATCGCAGCACTTGGTGGAATTTTCAGTGAACGTTCTGGTGTCGTCAACATCGCCCTTGAAGGAATCATGGTCATCGGTGCCGCGACAGGAATCATCACGACGCTCACCTTGACTGATTTAGGTGTCGGAGCCTCTAGTCCATGGATTGCCTTACTTGTTGCCATGGTAGTCGGTGCATTGTTCTCCCTCTTCTTGGCTGTTCCTGCCATCCTTTGGCGTGCGGACCAGACGGTTCTCGGGGTGGCCATCAACATGCTCGCCATCGGTCTCGCCATCTTCGTCGTGCGTGTTCTTTACAACAAAGGACAGACCGACTTTATCGAGTATCGGATCGCAAAAGAGAATGTACCCTTTTTATCAGATATTCCCGTGTTAAAGATGTTCTTTATTAACGTCCAGTACACGTCGTTCGTTGCTATCGCCTTGGCGTTCGTCGTCTGGTTCGTCATCTTCAAGACGCCGTTTGGACTTCGTCTTCGTTCGGTCGGTGAACATCCGATGGCCGCTGATACGATGGGAATCAACGTCACGAAAATGCGCTTCATGGGCGTCATGCTCTCTGGTGCGTTTGGTGGTCTTGCCGGAGCGGTTTATGCTGTAACGGTCACGACGAACTTCAGTGGAACGACAATCGTTGGTCAAGGATTCTTGGCGATTGCCGCAATGATTTTCGGTAAATGGAATCCGCTCGGTGCGCTTGGTGCCGGATTGTTCTTTGGATTCGCTCAAGCCCTTTCGATTATCGGAAGCAACTTGCCGGTCATCAACAACGTGCCGCAGCTCTTGCTCTTGATTGCGCCATACGCGCTCACGATTCTTGCTCTCGCTGGACTCGTTGGTCGTGCGGATGCGCCGAAGTCGGTCGGTATTCCTTATATTAAAGGGAAACGTTAATTCGAGATAGGACATATGTCCATTTCATCCAGGTTGTTTGGTGCTTAAGCCAAACAACCTTTTTTGATATACTTGCCTAGAGATGTCATGATTAGACTAGGTTACATGCGAGAAACATAAAAAAGACATATCGGTCAAAGGACCGATATGTCTTTCACGATTATTCGAATTTTAAAGCGTCCCCGTCGAACGACTCGTCCGCTACTTTGATCGAGTCTGTCGGACAACCCTCGAATGCATCCATCATGTCTTCGTATAACTCATCTGGGATTTCAACAGTACCTGTGTTGTCATCCATTAAGTTGAACGCAAGACCTTCATCATCATAATCGTAAATATCTGGTGCTGCCGCGCCGCAAGCTCCGCATGCGATACATGTATCTTTATCGACGATTGTAAATTTTGCCATGATAATAACCCTCCAAACGGTTCGTTTCTCTTAGAAATCATTCTACTGACTATGAGTAATTGTAGTCTACATACCCAATTATTTCAATGAGGAAACGAGCGTCTTTTTGGTAGGATAATGATTTTTTTAAGGAAGTGACGATTTGGTTCATTTAGCGGATGGAGTTCTACTGCTGGCCATTAAACGATTAAATGGAGAACGGAGTGAGCGAAGTCTCTACCATGTCCTGAATGGAAAGCGTTCGGCCACAACGCTACAGGACGCATTTTTTTACGAGTTGGAGCCTCTTTTTGGACAGTTTCCGCAGACGGCTTATTCATACGAGTCTGTGCTAAAACAAATTGAAAAACGAGGATGGCTCGATCGTAAACGATTTAGATTGACAGAGGCGGGAGAACTACTAGCTTCACCTGAATCGGTTGAGCAACTATTCAAGCGGTTGGGCGGGGAACGCCGTGATTATAACGCGACCACATGGAAACGCTTGAGTTTGTTCGTGCAGACGTTCATGTCAAAAGAACACGCCCGTACATTTTATCCTGTACAAGCCGATCGTCCAGCAGAGCAATGGGTCAAGCAGTTGTTACATCTTGATCGGGATTGGAAAGCGCTCATGCGAACGTTTCATCAAGAGATTGAACAAGCACTTGAACAAATCGGGGACCCGTATGCGACGGCCGTCGTCTATCGATTCACAGGAGCGTTTGAGACGGGTTTGACATATGAACAAATCGCCAGCCTGCTTCATGTTGATGCCGAAACGGCTCGTTTGTATTTTTTGGCCGGATGGAACGAACTGTTGATGGTCTTGCCGGATGATGCCAAACTACGGGGGTTTACGTACGGCTTATCGACGGACCGGATGACTTATTCAGCACGTGAGTCATATGAATTGTTCTTAAAGGGGTACACGTTCCAACAGGTTCAAGCGAAACGGCGTTTACGTACGAGTACGATTGAAGACCATGTCGTCGAGATGGCGATGTATTTAGAAGTCTTCCCGCTCGAACAATTTGTACCGATGGAGGATGTGGTCACGATTGAAGAGTTGCGGCATCCGGATAGCTGGGCGCTCAAACCGATATTTGAGAAAATGGGGCGTGTCAGTTATTTTCAAATTCGACTCGTCTTCGCCAGACTGAAACGAGGTGAGAGTTTTGTATGAAGCGACATTAAAACGAGTGTTCGGGTATGAATCGTTTCGTCCTGGGCAACACGACATCATACATGCCGTGATCGAAGGGCAGGATGTATTGGCCGTCATGCCGACGGGGGCGGGGAAATCGCTGACGTTCCAACTCCCTTCTTATATTAAAAATCAAGGGCTCACGGTGATTGTTTCGCCGTTACTCTCACTCATTGAGGACCAGATGCTTCATATACGAGAACGGGGAGAGCGTGGTGTCGCTCGTTTGACGTCGATGGAATCGGCTGAAGAGAAGCAGGACATCATCAACCATTTGAAACGTTACCGTTTTTTATATCTTTCACCCGAACAATTGGCCGTTCCTTATGTGACGCGTGCTCTGGCGAATGTGAAAATTCAAATGCTCGTCATTGACGAGGCGCACTGTATCTCACAATGGGGGCATGAGTTCCGTCCTGAGTATGCGCGTTTAGGTGAGTTGCGAAAACAGATTGGGAGCCCCCAATGTATGGCGGTCACGGCGACTGCGCCAGAAGGCGTGAAACAGGACATCATTGAAAAGTTGGCACTGTTCTCACCCGAACAATTCGTCCACTCCGCCAATCGTCCGGAAATACGATTGTTGGTTGAACGATTGGAGAAAGAGAAGAAACTTGAGCGATTAAAAGAGTTGATTCAAGAGATTCCAAAACCTGCAGTCGTTTACACGGCGACCCGTCGCGAAGCGGAGGCGTTAGCCTTTGAGCTAGAGGACGCTTTGTTTTACCACGGAGGCATGTCTACGGAAGACAGGCGACTCGTGCAGTCCCAGTTTTTACGGGACGAAGTGTCGGTCATGGTATGCACTAGTGCGTTCGGGATGGGTGTGAACAAAGATAATGTCCGTTCCGTCGTTCATTTCCAATTGCCGGCTACCGTCGAGGCATACATGCAGGAAATCGGGCGGGCGGGACGCGATGGTCATCCGGCGTTTGCAGTCCTCCTGTATGCGGACGGGGACGAACGCATTCAACAGTTTTTAATAGACGGTCAATATCCGAAAGATGAGGACATGCGATTAGCCTACTTTGAACGTGAGAATGGGACGTCACTCGCGCAACTACCAAGATTGTTACGGATGAACGAAGAAGACCCGAAGTTTCTCCTGCTGAAGCAATTGTTGACAGAACGTTCGCTTCAAGAAGCCCTCGATTGGGTAAAAGAAAGAAAGCGAGATCGGTATCGTCAACTCGGGCAGATGATGGATTATGCCCTCATCCGGACATGCCGACGCGATTACTTGCTCCGTTATTTCTCCGAACAAACAGTCGATCAAGAAGAATGTTGTGATGTTTGTGGGCCGATTCTGTTCCCGGATACAACACAAATCGTCCGAAAAAATGTGACAGAATGGAAAATTCGGTTGACGCAAATCTTTTCCTTTGAATAATATCATAGTAAAATGATAAAAAAGGTAAAGGAGGGCATACGTTGCGACATCGGAATCAGGCGGATTCTTTACGCGAGCAATTGGCGGACACGTTGCCGTCTCGAGCTGAGAGGCAAGAGGGCGAACGGAAGAGGAAGTTAAATGATAACTGGATGAAGCGCCCGTTGGCGATGACATTGACCTTCGCCATGCTAGCGATTATTCTCATTTTCATATATATCGGGCGACATGCCATATTTTAAGCGAGGTGCGAACAGAGTTCGCATCTTTTTTTATACTTAAAAAATTCTCGATTGCACAATAAAAGGGGTAAACCTCTTGCATTGAGGATATACTTATATCATAAGAACGAGTAAGAGAGGAGGGCGGAAATGCCGAAATACTCCATTAAAACCGTGGCGACGTTGACCGGCGTCAATCCGACGACCATTCGGGCTTGGGAACGTCGCTATCAGTTTATCGTGCCGAGCCGAACGGAATCCGGTCACCGCCTATATTCAGATCAAGATGTCGAAAAAATCAAATGGGTCGTGGATAAGCAGAAAGAAGGGCTTTCTGTCTCACAAGCCATTCAACAACTTCATCAAGCGCCTGAGCCAGAACCGACAACGGCCAAACTATACGATGAAGAGTTGAAAGACGGGCTGCTCCATGCGTTGCTCTCATTTGATGAACGGACGGCCCATGATTTGATCAATCGTGCGTTTAATACGTTCAGTTTTGAAAAAGTGACGAAGGATGTGATTGGGCCGCTGCTCATGGAAATCGGTTCACGATGGGAGAATGGCTCGATTACGATTGCCCACGAGCATTTCGCCACGGCATTTTTACGAGCACGGCTTTCGACGCTGTCCCTTCAAATGCCGATGAACCCGTTCCTGCCACGTATCACGTGTGTCTGTGCACCCGGGGAGATGCATGAGATCGGATTATTGTTTGTCACGCTCTATTTGCGACAACATGGATACGACGTCATCTTTTTGGGAGCGGGTTTCCCAAAAGAAGATTTGAGTAAAGCGTTACATGATATCGACACTTCTTGTCTCATCTTCGCATGTACGTTGACTGAGCATATTCCGAACTTGTTAGAGGCGATGGATTATATTCAAAACGAGCATCCTGACTTAAAAATCGGTGCCGGTGGATATGCGGTCAGTCTGGAGAGAGGTCGATTCAATGGGTCATTTCTTGGCGACACTCCTGAAGAGTGGACAAAATGGTTATCAACTATTTGACACGGGATGAAAACGGGAGTAGCTTATTATTAGGATTGACTATTCACTGGAGGTTTTCGATTGAGATTTGAAAAACAAACAAAAGAACATCTTCGTGTATATGTGACTGCGAATGAGCTCTCGTTACGTGGAATCGCAATCGATACGATCGTGGGGGAAAACGGTCAGCAGCTGTGGAAAGAACTACTTGAAACAGCAGAAAGTGAGTACGGATTTTCACCGCAAGGAGCGGTCGATTTGAATGTGACAATGTTCCCTCGCGATGGACTCGTCATCGATGTTCAAAAAGGTGAAGCGATTGCTGAGCTCGATGTCGAGCAGGTCGAGATTCGATTAACGATTGATGTAATCCATCATTTGATTTATCAGTTCGAGGACATTGAAGATGTGATCAACGCTTCGATTCGTCTTTTCCCGCATATACATGAAACCGAGCAGGGTGGCACGCTTTATCATTACAACGGTCATTACTACCTTCACTTCGTTGAGGTTCTTCCTTCGCAGGTAGAAGAACGACTCGCGGCCATTTTGTCCGAGTACGGCAAGACGACTACGGTCAGTCCGTACGTCATGATGGAATACGGAAAGACGATTCAAACTGAACAAGCCGTGAAAGAGCTGTACGATGCATTCGCATGAGTACGGCTTTTTTACTTTTCTGTTCCTATTGTTTTTAGGGTGTCCGTGTTATGATTAGACTTGAATTTTCAGTAGCTAGTTGAAGGAGAGATTGGAATGAAAGTCGCTGTTTTATATGGTGGAGTGTCAGGAGAACGAGAGGTATCTCTCACGAGCGGGCAAGGGATGATAGAAGCGTTGACGGAACGTGGTCATGAGGTCACGGCCATTGACTTTCATCCGAAACGGGCGAACGAGCTGTTAACATTGGATGTCGACGTCGTCGTCAGTGCGTTGCACGGGAAGTATGGTGAAGATGGTCGTGTGCAATCGTTATTAGAAATGGCTGGAATTCCTTATACGGGATCAGGTGTCTTGGCATCTGCTCTGGCGATGGATAAAGCGAGAGCAAAAATCATCTTCGCGGCATCCGGTATCCGAGTCGCTCGTGACGTCTTAATCGAGTCACGGGAATCAATCGATGCAAAAGTCGCTGAGTGGGGAATGGAGTTCCCATGTGTCGTCAAACCAGCGCAAGAAGGATCATCGAATGGTCTGACGATTGCAATGGACGAAACGATGTTACGTGAAGGAATTGAAAAGGCGTTTGCTTGTGATTCAGCGGTACTTGTCGAGCAGTACATCAAAGGGAAAGAGCTGACAGTTCCCGTCATCGGGAACTTTGGGAAAGAAGAGGCTCTTCCTGTCATTGAAATCATTCCAAAAAATGAATTTTACGACTATGAATCGAAGTATACGGAAGGTGGTTCGATTCATGTCTGTCCGGCTGAAATCTCGGTCGAGCTGACAGCGGAGGTTCAACAGGCGGCAGTCCTTGCGCATCGCGCGCTCGGTTGTTCAGGATATTCGCGCTCTGACTTCCTCGTTTCAGAAGAGGGAAAAGCCTACATTCTAGAGACGAATACTCTGCCGGGCATGACGCCGCTTAGCCTGTTTCCGGATAGTGCCAAGACAGTCGGAATCTCGTACGGCGAGCTTTTGGAACGCTTTATCGAGCTCGCACTTGAGCGCGTAGCGAAGTAAGACATCTGGATTACGCCATCCATCAAGAAAACGCTTTCATTATTTTTGAAAAGCCCTTTCAAATTGAACGCGTATCAGCTATACTTTTAAACGAATACGAGGTTAATTCTTGGGGGAGAATTGACAATTTAGGGGAGGAAACCTTCATGATTACGGATCAAGAAAAAGGTCATCAAAAACGAAAAAACATCTTGGAATCGACACAAGAGGTAATTCACGAAGCTTTAGATAAACTCGGCTATCCAGATGAGATGTACGAGTTATTAAAAGAACCGCTTCGCATGCTGACCGTTCGGATCCCTGTTCGCATGGACGATGGTTCAACGAAGATCTTCACAGGCTATCGCGCTCAACATAATGATGCGGTCGGACCGACTAAAGGGGGAATTCGGTTCCACCCGAGCGTAACGGAGGTAGAAGTCAAAGCATTATCAGTATGGATGAGTCTAAAAGCAGGAATCGTAGACTTGCCTTACGGTGGTGGGAAAGGCGGAATCGTCTGTGACCCACGCGAGATGAGTTTCCGTGAAATCGAACGTTTGAGTCGCGGATATGTCCGTGCCATCAGTCAAATTGTTGGACCTACAAAAGATATCCCGGCTCCGGACGTGTTCACAAACTCACAAATCATGGCATGGATGATGGATGAATACAGTCGCATCGATGAATTCAACTCACCTGGATTCATCACAGGAAAACCGCTCGTTCTTGGCGGGTCGCATGGTCGTGAGACAGCGACGGCAAAAGGTGTGGCCATCATGATTCGTGAAGCGGCACTTCGTCGCGGAATCGAATTGAAAGGTGCGCGGGTCGTCGTCCAAGGATTCGGGAACGCGGGAAGTTTCCTTTCTAAATTCATGTACGATGCAGGGGCGAAAGTGATTGCGGTCAGTGACGCTTACGGAGCTATCCATGATGAGAATGGTCTCGATATCCCGTATTTGTTAGATCGTCGCGATTCATTCGGTACGATTTCGACATTATTTAAAAACACGATCTCGAACAAAGAAATGTTAGAGCTCGATTGTGATATTTTAGTCCCAGCTGCGATTGAGAATCAAATTACAGAAGACAATGCGGACGCGATTAAAGCATCGATTGTGGTCGAGGCAGCCAACGGTCCGACGACGAACGAAGCAACGAAAATCTTGACTGAACGTGGAATTCTCCTCGTGCCGGACGTGTTGGCGTCAAGTGGTGGGGTCACGGTTTCGTACTTCGAATGGGTACAAAACAACCAAGGTTACTATTGGACGGAAGAAGAAGTTGAGGAAAAACTTGAAAAAGTACTCGTTCACTCGTTCAATACGGTATACAATACATCTTCAGCCCGTAAAGTCGATATGCGTCTCGCCGCCTACATGGTCGGCGTACGCAAAATGGCGGAAGCCTCACGTTTCCGTGGCTGGGTCTAATCAAAAAAAGTTCGGTCAACTCAAGTTGACCGAACTTTTTTATACGTTAATGCGGTTCGCAATCGTATCGGCAATCGCCTTGCCGTGGAATCTACCGTTCTCAATGAAGATCTTGTTCGCATCGTTTCCGGCTGCGACCACGCCCGCAATGAAGAGGTGTTCGACATTTGTTTCAAACGTTTCTTCATCGTATGTCGGGACACCACTCTCTTCATCGATCACAATGCCTGCACTCTCGAACAGATGGTGGTCGGGCTGATAACCGGTCATCGCGAAGACATGATCTGCATAGACATGCTTCTCTTCACCGTGTTGCCGGTAGTAGACGCCATCATCGGTGATGCGTTCGATTGTCGCCTCAAACTCCATTCGAACTTTCTCATGACGGACGAGTGAATCGAAGTTTGGAAGAACCCATGGTTTGACGGAAGGGCTATACGAATCGCCTCGATAGAGTACCGTCACAAAGGCACCAGCCTTTTCGAGTTCGATTGCCGCATCGACAGCGGAATTTTTCCCGCCGATGATCGTGACGTGTTGTCGATAATAAGGATGTGCCTCGTTGAAATAGTGATGGACGTGCGGCAACGTTTCGCCAGGTACGTCAAGCAGACGAGGACGTCCATAATAGCCTGTTGCTAAAATCACATAGTCCGCTTCGCGAATGGTTTCGCCACGTCGTTCATGTCTTGATGTCACAACGAATCGGTCACTTTTTTTATCGACCGACTCGACCGTTTCGAACGGGTGGACGTTTAAACCGGTACGTGTGACGACTTCTCGATAATAGACGAGTGCATCTTGACGACGTGGCTTCAAATCCTTACATATGAACGGAATGTCTCCGATCTCGAGCAAGCTCGCGGAAGAGAAGAACGTTTGATGCGTCGGATACCGATAGATGGCGTCGACGATATTTCCGCGCTCAATCACCGTACAAGAGACTCCGATCTTCTCCAGTTCGATGGCGGCCGAGAGACCGCATGGCCCGGCACCTACAATAATCGCTTGTTTGTTCACTGAATATCACCTCTTTGCTCATTGTAGGGAAGGGGGCGCAGTTGCGCAAGGTTATTGCTGGAAGCTAAAGCTATGTTCCATGACTGACTGGGATGAGCCGGACTCGAGTTCGACGAGGAGTCGTAAACGAGCTTTTTGTGAATTCAATCCGTTTGAAAAAATGACACCCATCTCTTTCAGTTGTTTGCCACCCCCGTCGTAACCGTAAACATCTTGAACGATTCCGTTGAAGCAACGGCTGACAATCACGACGGGAATCTCTTTGACTAAATGTTCTAGTGCGGACAAGAGGGTCGGCGGAACGTTTCCTTGCCCTAACACTTCAAGGACGAGTCCGTCGTACCCAAGCGTGATTACAGAT
Organism: Exiguobacterium sp. s121; assembly: GCF_018617245.1. Lineage (GTDB taxonomy): Bacteria > Bacillota > Bacilli > Exiguobacteriales > Exiguobacteriaceae > Exiguobacterium > Exiguobacterium profundum. The sequence goes on along the minus strand of NZ_JACSJV010000001.1, from coordinate 1,478,927 downwards.
TCAAGTAAATCTGGTTCCATTCCTGCGACGACTTTCAACACGGCTACACGTTTTGAGATGGACGGAATCATTTTCGGTTGTCTCGTTGCTGGTTGACTATAGATGAGTACATGGTCCTTTGTGACCATACCCACGTTACCGAAGTGCACAGACTTGAATGTGTCGACTGAAGACGTGTGCGTTTTGGTCACGTTAAATGCCGAATGAATCTCACCGTTGAAAACGACAAGCACGCCTTTTCCACGAGCCGCTTCGCTTTTTGCGACGCGAAGCGCTGTGATCAAATTAAATTCTCCGTCCGAACCGACCTCGTTCGAGGACCGCATCGCTCCTGTCAACACGATTGGGACAGGCGCACCGAGCGTGATTTGTAAGAAGTAAGCCGTCTCTTCTAATGTATCGGTACCGTGCGTGATGACGACTCCGTCATACGTGTCTTGTGTCAGTTCACGTTGGATGAACTGTGCCAATTCAAGCATCTTCTCTGGAGTCATGTGAGGTGACGGGATATTTGAAAAGTGCTTTGTTGTAATGTGAGCAATATCCGTCGCTTTCGGAAGGGTGGCGTCGATTGGATTGACATCGCTCGGTTCGACGTGTCCTGTGCCGGATTGTGACATGGCGATAGTACCGCCGGTGTGGATCAGTAATAAATGATTCATAAGTGTCCTCCTAATTATTTTTATGAAGATTTCCATTTTCTAGGCGTTCTCTACTTTTTCTTTCAGACAATTCAGTGTATGCTAGGGAGAGAAAGGAGAGATGCATCATGATCGCAATCGCCTTGTCTGCGGTTGCACCTGGGCTCGCCCTTCTTTCCTACTTCTATCTACGCCATGAGTTGGAGGCAGAACCGCTCGGATATGTGATTCGTTCTTTCGTGGCCGGAGCCGTTCTCGTGTTCCCGATCATGTTTATCCAATATGCGTTCGTTGAAGAGGGAGTGCTTACTGGACCGTTTTGGCAGGCGTATGTCGCCACTGCCCTGCTTGAAGAGTTTTTTAAATGGTTTATGATTTATTATACAATATATATACATAAAGTCTTTGATGATTACTACGACGGGATTCTCTATGCGGTCGCCTGCTCATTAGGCTTTGCGACTTTAGAGAATTTTTTATACTTATGGGTGTACGATTCATTAGAAATTGCGATTTGGCGAGCAATCCTGCCTGTGAGCGGGCACGCTTTGTTCGCGGTCGTGATGGGGTACTGCTTAGGACGAGCGAAGCATTCGATTCGAGAACGGCTCTGGCTGTTCATGGCAATCTTTTCTGCGACGGTCATCCACGGAACGTTTGATTTGATTTTGATACTCGAACCGAATCAAAAGCTTCCTGCCGTGCTTTATATCGTCATTTTATGGACCGTGGCACTTTTACTCGTGCGAGCGGCAAACTTGTCCAATCGTCGACAATTTAAATAAAGGGGAAGAATCAGTATGTTAAAAGAAGGTCAAGAACTGAGAATCGAAGTGGAAGGGCGTGCAGAGGGGAAAACGAAAATTGCAGCCATAACCGATCAAGTCGTATGGATTGAGTCGCCGAGTGACATGATGACGCTCAAAACATTTTTTTTACATGAAGAGGAGGCCATGCGGGTCTTTTTCTTCCAAGGAGACAATCAGCTGTTCGCATTCGACACGAAAGTCGTGAAGCGAATCAGCGATGCCCAAATGACATTACGCTATGCGTTCAATTTGCCAGATGAGAAAAAAATCAAACGGATTCAGCGTCGTGAATATTTACGTGTTCCAGAAATGATTGACGTGACCGTTCTTGCAACCGATGAGGAAAGTTTCGAATCGTTCGAAACAACATCTCTTGACATATCTGCTGGGGGGATGAAAATCATCGCCAACCGCGCTCCAATCGAAGTAGATGAGTCCCTGATTGTCGTGTTTCGAATTGAGGATGAGCATGGCTCGCCCCAGAACTTCCGTCTTAAGAGCCGTCTTGTGCGCATACATAAACAGGAAGTGAAAGAAGAACTGTCTCTGGCATTTGAAGATTTGACCCCTCGTGACCAAGAGACGATTTTACGATACTGCTTCCGTGTTCAGCTTGAAGCGCGAAAGCGGACAGGGTCTGTATTTTCTTCAAGATAAAAAACTGTTATGATGTTCTCGGGATTATTGACCGAGAGGAGGAGGGTATCGGGAACACTCGATACCCGTTTTGTATGAAAAAATCATTACAAATTGCTTTAGACGGACCGGCGGGTGCTGGGAAAAGTACGATTGCCAAGTCGCTTGCGAAACAATTAGGGTATGTGTACATCGATACAGGTGCAATCTATCGGGCGGTAACGTATCGCGCCTTGAACGAAGGGATTGCGCTCGAAGATGGACCAGCACTTGCTCAGATGATCGAGGACATGTCATTACGACTCGTCCCATCGGAAGAGGGACAACGCGTATTTGACGGTGAGGAAGAAGTGACGTCTGTCATTCGCTCGAGTGAAGTGACGAATAACGTCAGTTTCGTCGCACGTCAACCTGAAGTGCGTGATGCCTTGATGGACCTTCAACGTGATTTGGCTAAAGAAGGCGGTGTCGTCATGGACGGCCGCGATATCGGAACACATGTCTTGCCGAATGCCGATTTAAAAGTGTTTATGACCGCTTCGGTCGAAGAACGTGCCCGTCGTCGCCATGAAGAAAATATCTCGAAAGGCATCCCGAGCGACTATGAACAACTGATCGAAGAGATTGCGCTTCGTGACAAACGCGATTCTGAGCGTGAAGTGGCACCTCTCCGTCAAGCTGAAGATGCCCATTTCCTCGATACGACGACGTTGTCCATTGACGGAGTGGTTCAAGCAATTGAACGATTAATTGAAGAGGTGAAAGCATGAGCAAGCCATTAAACAATGGACCGTTCGGCATGTATCGATTGGCGAGAGGCGTCGTGAACGTCATTCAACGCTTCTCGTTTCAGGTCGAATTCATCGGTCGGGAGAATGTTCCGATGGACGGGTCGATCCTTGTCTGTTCGAACCATCAGTCAAATTGGGACCCGGTGCTTCTCGCATGTGCGATTCCAAAGCAGCGTCCGCTCCGATTTTTTGCGAAGAAAGAACTTTTTAGTGTCCCGGTACTGAAGCATATTTTGAAGCGTGCAGGTCAGATTCCAGTATCTCGTGGGGAAGGTGACCGACAAGCGCTTCGTGTCGTGCTTCAAAAGTTGAAAGAGGATGAAGTCATCTCTATCTTTCCGGAAGGAACGCGTTCAAAAGACGGTACGCTTGGAAAGGCGCAAGCCGGTGTCGGTTTTTTTGCGATGCGTTCGGATGCACATATTTTACCGATTGCCATCATTGGCAAGTATAAGTTTCGCGCAAAACTCCGTGTCGTTATCGGGAAGCCGATCGACTTGTCAGAATTGAAAGCACGTAAGGCGAGTGCGCAAGAAGCGGCCGACTTGATCATGGATACGATTTCCGAACTCTACTTGAAGCACTCGTTCACGAAGTAAAAAACGGATTGTGGAATTGAGGTTTAAACTTCTTTCAATAGAGGTACAATCTTCATAACGCCTTGACAAATTCTCGGAATTATAAGAGATTTATACTAGGTGTAAGCGCCTTTGGCGCTCCTTTTTGTACTCATCGTGAGGGGGTAGTGTTGGAATGGTCGAAGAAATGAAAGATATGCCTGATTTTGAAATTAATCGTGGTCAAATTGTGACCGGAACAGTCGTCAAAATCGAGGATAAGCAAGCGCTGATCGATATCGGTTATAAAACCGAAGCGATTTTGCCAATTAGCGAAGTATCAAGCATGCATCTAGACGATTTAAACGAATCACTCCGAGTGAACGACGAGATTCGTGTCAAAGTGAAAAAGGTCACGGACGAAGAAGTAGTCGTTTCGAAAAAAGACGTCGATGCCGAAGCAGCATGGGATCGCATCGTTGAAAAATTCGAATCAGGTGAAGTGTTTGAAGTGATGGTGAAAGATAAGGTCAAAGGTGGTCTTGTCGTCGATATTGGAATCCGTGGATTTATCCCTGCATCCCTTGTCGAAAGTCACTTCGTCGAAGACTTCTCGTCATACTTGAATAACCCAATTACCGTAAAAGTCGTCGAGATTGACCGCGAAAAAAATCGCGTCATCTTGTCACATAAAGCAGTTGTCGAAGAAGAGATGAGCGCGAAGAAATCAGAAACGCTCGAATCGCTTGAAGTCGGACAAGTAATCGAAGGAACAGTCCAACGATTAACTGATTTTGGGGCGTTCGTCGATATCGGTGGCGTGGACGGTCTCGTTCACATCTCGGAAATGGCACATAGCCGCGTCGAGAAGCCGAGCGACGTCGTAACTGAAGGCGACCGCGTGAAAGTGAAAGTGCTCGGGCTCGACTTAGATAATGAAAAAGTGAAACTTTCCATTAAAGAGACACAACCTGGTCCGTGGGAAACCATCGAAGGGAAGATCCAGCCGGGAGATGTCATCGAAGGAACTGTCAAACGTCTCGTGACGTTCGGTGCGTTCGTCGAAGTCGCACCACAAGTGGAAGGTCTGCTTCACATCTCGCAAATTGCGAACCGTCACATCGCGACGCCGTCTGAAGTCTTGTCAGAAGGCCAAGAAGTGAAGGTGAAGGTGCTAGATGTTCATCTCGATGATAAGAAAATCTCATTGTCGATGCGTGCGCTCGAATCATCTGAACCGACTCGTCAAGATGATGATCAAGCGTTACTTGATGAATATAGCGACCAAGGAGGATTCTCTGTCTCGGAATTGACAGGTGATGATTCTTCGGACGACTCTAAATAAGATGATCGTTCAAGCGGGAGTCATGCTCCCGCTTCTTTTTGTATGGTCACTTAATTTTGCCTGTGATATGATAGGTAAGTTGCGTTTCGAAATGATGAAATGATGAAATTTTGATAGAAAGTTAGTGAGGTGTTGTTATGGGAATTCCAGTAGTGGCCATCGTTGGCCGTCCGAATATCGGAAAATCCACAATTTTTAACCGTATCATCGGTGATCGTGTCTCGATCGTCGATGATAAACCGGGTGTCACACGTGACCGTATTTACGGAACAGGAGAGTGGCTCAACCGTAAGTTCCATTTAATCGATACAGGTGGGATCGAAGTAGGGGACGAGCCGTTGCTCGTTCAAATGCGTCATCAGGCGGAACTCGCCATCGATGAAGCAGACGTCATCATCTTCATGGTGAATGGACGTGAAGGGATCACGGCGGCTGATGAAGAGGTTGCGAACTTGTTGTTCCGTTCGAATAAACCGATCGTTCTTGCCGTCAACAAAGTCGATAACTTTGAAATGCGAGATCTCATGTATGAGTTTTATTCCCTCGGATTCGGAGATCCGTTCCCGATTTCGGGTACGCACGGGTTAGGACTCGGTGACTTGTTAGACCAAGTATTTGAACTCGCTCCAGAAAAAGACGAGTACGAATACAACGAAGACGTGATTCAGTTCTCATTGATCGGTCGCCCGAACGTAGGGAAATCAAGCTTGACGAACTCAATCCTCGGTGAAGAGCGTGTCATCGTTTCAAACATTGCAGGTACGACTCGCGATGCGATTGATACACCGTTCACACGTGACGGACAAGAGTACGTCATCATCGATACGGCAGGTATGCGTAAACGCGGAAAAGTATATGAATCGACAGAGCGTTATAGTGTCATGCGCGCACAAAAGGCGATTGAACGCTCGAACGTGGTTCTCGTCGTCCTCGACGGGGAAGAAGGAATCATCGAGCAGGACAAGCGTGTCGCAGGTCTCGCGCATGAAGCCGGGAAGGCGATTGTCATCGTCGTCAATAAATGGGATGCCGTCGAAAAAGATGATAAGACGATGAAGAAGATGGAAGAGAAGATTCGTCAAGAATTCTTATTCCTCGACTATGCGCCGGTTGTCTTCTTATCAGCGCTCACGTCAAAACGCTTGCAGACATTGTTGCCTGTCATCAAACAAGTGGCAGAAACACATCGCCGTCGTATCTCGACGAGCGTATTGAACGATGTCATCGTCGATGCAGTCGCGATGAACCCGACACCGACGGATAAAGGACAACGATTGAAGATCAACTACGCAACTCAAGTGGCCATCGAGCCGCCGACGTTCGTCTTGTTTGTCAACGATCCTGAGTTGTTGCATTTTTCGTATAAACGTTATTTAGAGAATCAAATCCGTAAAGCATTTGACTTCACCGGGACACCGATTCACATCGTGGCTCGTCAGAAAAACTAATAACGGGGGTGCCACTTATGGCAAACGTAGCTGTCATCGGAGCGGGGAGCTGGGGAACGGCCATCTCGCTCGTGTTAGCGGATAATGGCCATGATGTCCTGCTCTATGGACGTGAACAAGAACATGTGGATGAAATCAATTCGTCACATACGAACTCGTTTTATTTGAAAGACGCGCCATTACCTGAATCAATTCGTGCGACGACGAACTTGAAAGAAGCGTTAGACGGTCGAAGTATCGTCTTTCTCGTCGTCCCGAGTTCGGCGATTCGTCCTGTCTCAAAGGAATTGAACACATTGTTGACGGAACCTGTCACCATCGTTCATGCCGCGAAGGGGATCGAACCAAAAACGCATAAGCGCCTTTCAGAAATCATCGCCGAAGAAATCGATCCTTCTAAGCGTCGGGCAATCGGTGTATTAACTGGACCGACTCATGCTGAAGAGGTTGCGGTCCGTAAACCGACGACCATCACAATCGCATGTGCCGACCTTGATGTCGCGGATGAAGTGCAGGAGCTCCTCACAAACGATCAGTTCCGCGTGTACTTGAATTCTGATGTCGTAGGAGCCGAGTACGGTGGAGCACTGAAAAATATCATCGCCCTAGCGGCGGGTATGACGGATGGGCTTGGTTATGGGGACAACGCGAAAGCTGCCCTCATGACTCGTGGGATTGTCGAAATTGCTCGACTTGGCGTGAAGCTTGGAGCGAACCCGGCCTCGTTCTCAGGATTGACAGGGATCGGAGACTTGATTGTGACGGCGACGTCACAACATAGCCGTAACTGGCGAGCTGGTAACGCCATCGGTCGTGGTGAAAAATTAGAAGACGTTCTCGGGAACATGGGAATGGTCGTCGAAGGCGTCCGTGCCTGTGAAGCAGCCCATTCCCTCGCCAAAGAAGCGGGTGTGGAGATGCCGATCACAGAGGCTCTCTATAACGTGTTGTTTGAAGGGAAGAGTCCTCATGATGAAGTGAAAAAATTGATGAGACGCCCGCAAAAACACGAGATGGAACAAGTTTTTCATTTTGAAGAATAGACAGATTGAGAGAGGAGCTGACGTTTTCGTTCAGTTCCTCGCTTTTTTTTGCTAAACTTGAAGTCTGGAGAACATAGAGAAAGTAGGGGGATAGACGTGACACCGTCACTCATCAAAATGTGGATATCATTCGCAGGGATCGGGGCTTTCGCCATCGCTGCATTAATGGTCGCACTCAGTCATACGAAACTGAGCGGTTGGTTCGCCACGCTCGTCAGACTGATTGCTTTCATCATTTTCTTATTTGGGACTGTAATCATGATTTTTGTCGTCGTCTCAGGACCGACTGGAGGATAAACGTGATGAAAAAAAAGATTGTCGCTATCAGTTTGGTTTTGACGACACTGTTAGCAGGGTGTATGTTTCCTGAATCAGAGCGGGCCAACAATATCCCGTACGAAGATCAATTGAATACGGTACAAAGTGCGGTCGATGCCTATCGTGAGCAATCTGGGGTATTACCAATCAAAACGAAACCAGCAGAAACGCCTCTCATGGAGCGTTACCCAGTTGAATTCGCTCGTCTCGTACCTGGCTATTTAGCGGACCCACCGGCGAATAGTTTCGAAGGTGGCGGGTTGTTCCAATATATCCTCGTCGATGTCGAGACGGAACCGACCGTGAAGCTGATCGACTTGCGTGTGTCTGAGCGGTTGCAACAACTTCAAACGAACATCAACGCATTTCGGGCAAAAGAAGGCAAGTTCCCATTTGACGGATCATTAGGTAAGAATCAGTTCACGCTCGATTATGATAAAATCTTTGTCACAGAAGAGCCGTCCATTCCAAGTCCTTATTCGGATCGTGAACTTCCGATCTATGTGGATGGCACGGGACAACTGTTTGTAGACTATCGCGAAGATGTGAAGGAAGCGCTTCAAAAGACGGATGAGTCACCGGAAATTGGCGAAGATATTCGTTATTTGCTCTATAAAGATGCTCCATTCGCCCCAGCTTATTCGCAAGGATACACAATTGATGAACAAGGAGAAGTCGTTTTTTTAAACAACTGAACCTGTTTTGATAGTGAATGTCGCGAAATCATGCAAAAAATGTTGTCATATCAACGTTTGTACGATATGATTAATCCCGTAAACTCCCTGTGAGAGGAGGTGAATCGTGATGAACAAAACTGAATTGATCCAAGCTGTTACTGAGAAAGCCGATGTTTCTAAAAAAGAAGCAACGAAAATCGTAGAAGCTACGTTTGAATCAATCACTGAAGCACTCCAAAACGGTGAGAAAATTCAATTGATCGGTTTTGGTACTTTTGAAGTTCGTGAGCGTGCTGCCCGTAAAGGTCGTAACCCACGTACAAAAGAAGATATCGAAATCCCAGCGAGCAAAGTTCCTGCATTCAAAGCAGGTAAAGCGCTCAAAGATGCGGTCAAGTAATCTGCAATACATAAGTCGCCGAAAGGCGGCTTTTTTTGTTGGGTTTACGAGTTCGAATGACGTGAATGTGACAAAAATGTGCTATACTATGTCAGAATGACAATGAAGTGGACGAGGGGGGATAGCATGGAACAGTTGACAAATGAATTCGTTGTCACAGACCTTGCTCGTCAAATCGAAACACGTATGAATCATCCCTATTTGACGAAACACGAGGTTGTACCAGCCGTCGACATGTTATTGCTTCGTTGGATGGTCGAGATGATTGATTTGGAATCGATTGAGCATCGACAACTCGTGATGGCAACCTATTTCGCACATCAAGCGCTTGATTTACACGACCAAGTAAACAGTAGCCCGAACGGGTCTTTGGCACGCCAATTAAAAGTGCTCGCCGGGGACTTTGCATCGGCTCAGTTTTATAAAATCTTGACGGACTTTCCATCATCATACAGTGATCGATTCGGTCAGTCTGTACAGCGGGTCAATGCGGCGAAGTGCACCTTATTGCTTGAGAAGAACGTTTCAATGAACGTTTGGCTCGAAGCGAACGTCGGATTGATTCAAACACTTTCCGAACTGATTGAACAACCTTATTTGACAACGAGCGGGAAACGAATGATTGAAATGAAAGCGACAGCGCTTAGACAAGACCAAAAAGAGCAACTCACGACGTTGCTCGCGCATGCGGTCGCTTAGAACGGAAAGGATGTTACGCGTTGCAACCGATAGAAAAAGAGCAAAAAGTATACGAAGTATTTCAGTCCATTTCTCCGAGCTACGATACGATGAACTCGATTATCAGCTTCCGACTTCATAAATGGTGGCGACGGACAACGATGAAAAAAATGAACGTCTTTCCGGGGGCTAAATGTTTAGACGTTTGTTGCGGGACTGCTGACTGGACGATTCAATTAGCGGATGCTGCCGGAAACACGGGAGTTGTGAAAGGACTCGATTTTTCAGAAAACATGCTAAAAGTGGGAGAGGAAAAGGTCAAATCTTGGCCGAACATCGAATTGCTTCATGGAAATGCGATGGCTCTTCCGTTTGGTGACAACTCCTTTGACTATGTCACAATCGGATTTGGACTCCGAAACGTTCCGGACTATATGACGGTCTTGCGTGAAATGCACCGTGTCTTGAAACCAGGTGGAACGGTTGTTTGTCTCGAGACGAGCCAACCGACAGCACCGCTTTTTAAAGAGTTGTACCGTTTTTACTTTGGAACGGTCATGCCGCTTTTTGGAAAGGTCTTTGCCGGTTCATACGATCAGTATAAGTGGTTGCAGGAGTCAACCGATCAGTTCCCAGATCGTTTGACTCTCAAGCGGATGTTCGAAGATGCCGGGTTTGAACAAGTCGAAGTGAAGACATTCTCCGGAGGTGCATGTGCCATGCATCTAGGAAAGAAGTGGTGAACCATGTCTTTGAAGCGACTTTATCGTCATATGAACCGAGAGATTGATCAAATCGATCAATTCTTATCTACTCGAGTCAGGACGGACCACCCTGTCATTGAATCGGCATCGCGCCAATTACTCGATGCCGGTGGCAAGCGCATCCGACCCGCCTTCGTCTTACTGAGCGCCGGGTTCGGTGAGACGAAAGATATCCGTTTGACGAAAGTTGCCTCAAGTCTTGAGTTGATTCATATGGCATCACTCGTCCATGACGATGTCATCGACGACGCGATGCTCCGTCGTGGCAAACCAACCGTGATGGAACGATATGATGAAACAGTAGCGATGTATACAGGGAATACGTTATTCGGAGAAGCGATTCGTCTCGTATCCGAAATTGATTCACCAGAAGTGATGCGCATCATGGCAGATACGATGGAACGAATCTGTGTCGGTGAAATCAATCAAATCCAAGATCAATTTGAGTGGGGGCAATCACCGAAGCGCTATTTAGATCGGATTGCGCGAAAGACCGCTCTGTTGATTGAAACGAGTTGTGCGGCAGGAGCTGTCATCTCTGGAGCGTCTCCACAAATCGTGAGGCAATTAAGTCTGTTTGGATATGACATCGGTATGGCTTTTCAAATGACGGATGACTTGCTTGATTTTACCGCTAAGAGTTTTCAGCTCGGTAAACCAGTCGGGGAAGATTTGAAGCACGGTCATAAAACGTTACCGCTCCTATATTCATCTGAGGATTCCGACTTTTATGAACGCCTCCGTCAAGTGAACGCCTCGACGGATACGGAAGTGACGAAATCTCTCGTCCGGGAAGTGCAACGAAACGGAACGTTAGAACGCAGTCAACGGACGATTGATCGTTACGTCAACCGTGCCATCCGCCGACTAGACGGGTTGCCGGATGTTCCAGACAAGCGGTCGTTAATTGAAATTGCGCAATATATTGGGAAACGCAAATGGTAATTGCCCCATGTAACCCCTTTCAAAAATGTGTTGGACCGTGTACACTAAATACGTACAACGTACACATTTATAGACTTAGGGGGATTTGGGGAATGGAAAAGACATTTTTAATGGTTAAACCTGATGGGGTAAAACGTGGATTGATTGGGGAAATCATCTCACGCTTCGAAAACAAAGGATATACGTTGAACCGTCTCGAAATGGTGACACCGTCAGTTGAGGTCGCAGAGGCACACTACGCAGAGCATAAAGAAAAGCCGTTCTTTGGTGAATTGGTCGAGTTTTTGACTTCTGGTCCTGTCGTTGCGATGGAATGGGAAGGGGAAGACATCGTGGCCGTCTCTCGTTTAATGATCGGGAAGACGAAACCAGTGGATGCTCAACCAGGAACCATTCGCGGTGATTTTGCATCGACGATGTCACAAAACGTGATTCATGGTTCTGATAGTGTGGATAGCGCGGAACGTGAACTCTCACTTTGGTTCGCTGAAGTGGCTTCACACGTTTCATGACTTTTCGAGGGACGGGGAAACCTGTCCCTTTTTGATTCCCTTTGAATCGCCTGAGGTCACAAGAATGCGGAAATGAGAAAGAATTGAGGTTGAAATTGGTGATGAATGATTATGCCATCTTTGTAAAAAAGTTTTATATCAAGTCGGGTATTGACTTGAACTTATATAAAGAGGCGCAGATGAAGCGCCGTATGGTCGCACTACGCGAAAAGAAGGGGTATGCATCGTTTTTAGAGTATTTGAAGGCGATGGATACAGATCGTCAACTTTATGAAGAGTTTCTCGACCGGATGACAATCAATGTGAGTGAATTTTATCGCAACCCGATTCGTTGGCAACAGCTTGAAGAGGATATCCTCCCGCATCTGATTCGCTCGAGTCAAGGGAAGCTTCGCGTATGGAGTGCTGCCTGTTCAACCGGAGAAGAGCCATACTCACTTGCCATGTTGTTGTCGAAACATCTTGCCCCATCTCAATTTTCAATTATGGCTACGGACTTAGATGATGTCGTCATCGAAAAAGCGAAGCAAGGAAAGTACCATGAACGGGCGCTCATCGATTTGCCTGAGGAGTTTCAGAAACGCTACTTTACCCGTCGTGGCGACGACTATTATATTTCAGATGAAATCAAGCAGCTGGTGACGTTTAAAAAGCATAACTTGTTAGCGGATGTGTACGAACGCAATTTTGATTTGATCGTCTGTCGAAATGTCTTGATTTACTTCACTGAAGAGGCGAAAGAGAAGGTATATACGTCGTTCCAACGGGCGTTACGTCCAGGTGGGATGCTATTTGTCGGTGGGACGGAACAAATTTTCCAACCGAAACGTTACGGCTATGCAATGAAGCAAAGTTTCTTTTATGAAAAAATGGATGGATGAGGTGAACGGATGCGTTATTTGACAGCTGGTGAATCACATGGTCCCGGTCTGACGGTCATCATTGAAGGGGCCCCGGCCGGACTCTCTATAGATATTTCTCAAATCAATGCAGAGTTAAAAAAACGTCAATCGGGTTACGGTAGAGGGCGCCGCATGCAAATCGAGTCCGACCAGGTAGAAGTTCGCTCGGGCATACGGCATGGCGTGACCACAGGTGCACCCATCACATTTTGGATTGAGAATAAAGACCATACGCATTGGAAACACGTCATGCAGGCTGAACCGATTGAGAGCGATATCGAAGTGAAACGCCGCGTCTCTCGACCGAGACCTGGACATGCTGACCTGGTCGGTGGGATGAAATACGACCATCGAGACTTACGTGACGTATTGGAGCGCTCAAGCGCACGAGAAACAGCGGCTCGTGTAGCGGTCGGGGCTTTCTGTAAGCAACTCCTTCAACAAATCGGGGTATCCCTCTTTAGTTATGTCAAAGTGATTGGTGGGGAACGGGCGGAGTCGTGCACATTTGATTCGCTTCAAGAAGCACAAGCGGTCGTTGATGCCTCACCGGTACGTACGTTAGATGAAGAGGCCGCGTTGCGGATGATGCGTCGAATCGATGAGGCCAAGGCAAATGGAGACTCGATTGGTGGAATCGTGTGTACAGAAGTACATGGTGTTGTACCGGGACTTGGCTCGTATGTGCAGTACGACCGTAAACTGGATGCGAAAATCGCACAAGCGGTCATGAGTGTCAACGCATTTAAAGGTGTTGAATTCGGTGAAGGGTTTGAAATGGCGTATCGTCCGGGTTCTGAAGTGATGGACCCGATCGCATACGGGGATGATGGGTATACGCGACTCAGTAACCATCTCGGTGGATTTGAGGGGGGCATGACTACGGGGATGCCAATCCTTTGTTCAGCCGTCATGAAACCCATTCCTACGCTCTATAAACCCTTACAATCGGTCGATATCGATACGAAAGAGGCGTTTTTAGCTCAAATCGAGCGGAGTGACTCGTGCGCTGTGCCTGCCGCTTCCCTCGTCGTTGAGGCAGTCATCGCATTTGAAGTCGCGAAGGAAGTTTGTGAGACGTTCGGGCACGACACGATGGAACGAATCAAACATCGGGTCGATGAGTATCGGGAGGAGTTGCGAGTATGGTAACGATTTCAATCTCAGCATCGACCCCATACGAAGTCGTCTTGGACAATCAGGATCGTTGGATCGATTCAGTTGATTGGTCCAGTTATTCGATGCTATGGGTCGTTACGGATAAACATGTCGAGTCTCTTTACGGAGAGTCGTTCCGTTCTACGTTGAATCTGACCCATTCCCACGTCGTTTCGTCCGTCGTCGAAGCAGGTGATGCGTCGAAATCGCTATCTCAGCTCGAGCAGCTTGTCGCAGAAGGGTTGCGCCACGGATGTGACCGCCAAACACTGATTGTCGCCTTTGGCGGTGGAATGATCGGCGACTTGGCTGGTTTTCTAGCAAGTGTCTACATGCGAGGCGTTCCATACATACAAGTGCCAACGACGATTTTGGCTCACGATTCGGCTGTCGGAGGCAAAGTGGCAGTCAATCACCCCTTTGCGAAAAATGCAATCGGTTCATTCTATCAACCGTCAGGCGTCTATTACAACGTCAGTCGACTGAATACCTTGCCCGTCCAGGAAGTGCGAAGCGGTCTCGGTGAGTTATTGAAACATGCGTACTTATCACGTTACGTCCTCGAATCTTCTTTCGAGGACGACTTGTTTTTGGACTTGAACGAGAATGAGCGATTGGATTGGGTGTCGTGGCTTGCCCGTGGGATTCGAGTGAAACAAACCATTGTCGAGACGGACGAGCGAGAACAAGGCATTCGTGCTTGGCTTAACTTCGGGCATACGTTCGGTCATGCCCTTGAATCGGTGGAAGCCTATCGTATCCCACATGGGGAAGCGGTTTTACATGGGATGGTGTTCGCTTTCCTCGTGTCAGGAGATGAAGTTCGAGCGAAGCGATTGTTCAATTGGATGCGTTCGAACGACGTCACGCCAATCGATTGGCAACCATTCGACCACTACGTGGAAAAAATGATGCTGGATAAAAAGAACCGACATGGTGTAATTCGTTTTGTGTTACTTCGTGAAACGATCACTGTGGAGTCGGTACAGCTCGAACATCTTCGACATACGTTTGAACAGATGAAAGGATGGTGGGAACGATGAGTTTAAACGGTTCTATCCGTGTACCGAGTGATAAATCCATCACACATCGGGCACTGTTATTCGGGATGATGGCGAACGGGACGACGCACGTGCGGAATCCACTCCTCGGTGCCGATTGTCGTTCGACGCTCGAGGTGATTCGATCACTTGGAGCCGACGTGACAGAACTGCAAGACGAACTAGTCATTAAGGGGACTGCGTCTCCGCGCTCGGCACGTCTAGACTGTGGGAATTCAGGTACGACGATGCGCCTACTGATCGGTCTCTTGTCCAGCTATAATGGGTCGTTTGAACTCGTAGGCGATGAATCGTTATCCCGGCGTCCGATGCGACGCGTTACTGAGCCTTTACGAAACATGGGCGCACACGTGACAGGGGATATGGCGCCTCTCGTCATCGAAGGAACGACGCTTCGATCCATTGACTATACGTTACCGGTCGCAAGCGCCCAAGTGAAGTCGGCCGTCCTGCTCGCGGGCTTACATGCCTCGGGTACAACGATTGTTCGAGAACCGATGTTGTCACGTGACCATACCGAGCGCATGTTGCCCCTGTTTGGTGCGAAGCTATCGATTGTAAACGAGGAAGGGTTACGCGTCATCCGTGTCGAACCCTCGTCATTGACAGGATGTACGGTCGACGTACCGGCAGACCCGTCATCGGCTGCATTTTTCTGGGCAGGGGCGGCCATGGTGGCAGATAGTTCAGTTATGACGAAGGACGTCTGTTTGAATGAGACACGGATTGGATTTTTACGTACGCTCGAACGGATGGGTGCGAATGTCGTCATTTCGAACGAACGATTGGTCGGTGAAGAACGAGTCGGAGACGTCACGGTCACGACGAGTGAGCTAACCGGCACAGTCGTCGAAAAGGATTTAATTCCTTCACAGATTGATGAATTACCACTGTTCGCACTCGTCGCATCTCAAGCGAATTCACCGTCCATCGTGAAAGACGCAGCGGAACTGCGCGTGAAAGAAACTGACCGGATTGACGTGGTCGTCTCGGAACTACGGAAGTTAGGTGTGGACATCGTCGGCACTGAGGACGGATTCATCGTCAATCCGAGTCGCCTTCATGGAGGAGATGTCTCGACTTACGGAGACCATCGCTTGTCCATGATGTTACAGATTGCGTCACTCATGACCGATGAAGCCGTTCACATCGAGGGGATCGAGGCATCCGATGTCAGTTATCCTCGATTCCGTGAAGATTTACAACGGGTTCAACGTAAGATAGAATAACGACAAACCGAAGCCCAGGAGGACGAACCATGCTAGATGAATCAGCTTTAACACATATAATCGAGATGCTTGAGTCAGGTGAGACGGAACATGCACTCATGCATCTAGAAGAACTTGAGAAGGAAGGGTCGGATGATGACCGTTTAGCCATCGCCGACCTCTATTTAGAGTTAGGTCTTGCCGACCGGGCGACAGCTGTTCTCTCAAAGCTATACGTCGACTATGAGGGAGACCCGAATGTCGCCTTATCACTGGCGGAAGCGTATTTAGATAGTGACCGTGAAGAGGAAGCGATTGCCGTGCTTGAAAAAATCAAATCGGATGACGCAGATACGCAAGTGAGGAGCCTCGTCCTCCTCGCTGACCTGTATCAATCGCAAGGATTGGATGAAGTGGCAGTGAAGAAACTGATGGAGGCGCTCGAGAAAAATCCGGATGAACCTTTACTCATCTATGGATTGGCTGAATTGTATGCCTCGACCGGTTCATTTGAACAAGCCATTCCACTTTATGCGCGTCTTCCGAAGATGAAGTTGCCGGCTGAAATCGACTATCAAGCGGATTACGCGGAGGCCCTCACGATGGTCGGATCGTTTGAAGAGGCGCTCGAGGAATACGAGCGGGCCACACATCGCGATTTGAACACCGTCTTCGGTCATGCGATGACGGCTCATCGGATCGGACGTGAGGAAGTTGCGATCAAGCAGTTCAAAGAGCTTCAGGCGATGGACCCAGACTTCACGTCGCTCTACTTGCCTTATACCGAGGCACTCGATGCAATCGGGCAAACGGAAGAGGCCATTGAGATCGTCGATCAAGGCATCACGCGCGACGATTATAATGATGAACTGCGGCACGTTAAAGCAAGGCTGCTTCTCAAACTCGGAAATCGGGACGGTGCCATTAAAGAACTACGTGAGGCGCTCGTGTTAAATCCAGAGTCGTTACAAGCGACCGAATTGCTCTTGTCGATTTTATTTGAAGCAGGAGAATTCGATGATGTTCTCGAAACCATCGATGCACTCGAAGATCATACGACGTCGCCGCTCATGACATGGTACAAGGCGAAGGCGAAATATGAGCTCGAAGCGTACGACGAAGCGGTCAGTCTATATGCCTCAATTGAACCGATGATGAAAGAGGACGTGTCATTTGTGACGGAATGGGCTACACTGTTAATAGAGGAAGGTCGTAGACAAGACGCGCGACGTGTGGTCGAGCAATCGCTTGCATTGGTGGTCGACCTCGATGTTCGCCAAGCGCTCGAAGAACAGCTCGAACAATTGTCTGATGACGTAGAATGAATAAGGGAAGGGAATGAGGTCAGATGGTCGAGCGGAAACGTAATTTTTTGAAGCGATTCGTCGCTCATCATACGCTTCGGAAACGTGAAGCAAAGTGGATTCTTGACTATTGGTTAAGACATCCTGAAAAGCTTGGCAACGTTCATTTCGTGACAAACGCTTCGGTCTCACCACGTAGTCTCGTGATGACAGCGTACGGGTTTGACGGTGAACCGTTTCGATACCGACGGGGAGACCTTGTGACCATGAATCCTGAGAAGGCTTATCATGACATCCGTCTACACGATGGGCCAATCTATGTAGAGTTAAATTTTCAAGGCATGATGATCGATGAGAACTGGGTCGACATCGTCGAGCAGAATCCGTTTGAACCGGTGGCAGAAGTGAGAGATGAAGTCTCGTCTTCTGCTCAAACGATCATTCAAGCATCGGTTGCTCAATTTGAAGAAGAACGATTGCTGATTGAAATCGATAAGGCGCTCGATCGACGGGACGAAAATTTATTTCGTAATCTGACGACTCAACTTCATCAAGTGCGATCATCTAAATTATTTTGAAAAAAACAAGCGCTTCCGTTCCGGTAGGCGCTTGTTTTTTGGTATATTAATTACGTAGGAATACACAATTATTTCACAGTTCGTTCATAACTTTGAAAGGTGAGCGAAGTCATGTACGCTACAATAGACATGATGAGATATGAAGGAGAGGAGGGAAAAGATGAGGTTCGATAGTCAAGGGGCACTCCGCTCGATTGCCGAACGACAATACGTCGATACGCTCATCGTTCCGCTCGCAGAATTGGCGTTTGGTGAGGATATGGTTCGCAAAGCCGAAAGCTATGAAGTGATTCATGCCGTCACGTCCGAGACAGAACGTCAATTATCTGGTCGAACGATGCTCAGCCCGACCATCAGTTACACCGATGTGGAAGCTGGTGTGAAATTGGCGCAGGATGTGGTGGCGAAAGCAAATTCATCTGGATTTTCTCACGTATTGTTTATCGCGTCAGACGTCCGTTTCAAAGCATTTGATTTGCCGGTTTTGTTCGTACCACCGCTCGCGCTTGGATCGATGTCAAGCGATCAAGCGCACACGATGGTCCAGAATTTTGCGACACAAGTCATCACGGAACTTTCGAGCCGTTGGATGGCGACATGAAGCGGTTGACGTAGAGGTTTTATTGATATACTATTTTGTTGAGTGAGAAATTTTTGTGAAGAATGCATAAAGAATTATGGGGTTATGCACACGAATGAGGGGGGAACGAAATGGCTCAAAATGGGTCAAAAGTCACGCGCCGTCAGTTCTTAACGTACACACTGACTGGAGTAGGTGGCTTTATGGCGGCAACATTGATCAGTCCGATGGTCAACTTTGCGATCGATCCGGTTTTGAAAAAAACTGGTGCAGGCGACAAAGTAAAAGTAATGAGTCTTGATGACATCACGACTGAGCCGCAACGTGTCGACTTTAAGAAACAAACACAAGATGCTTGGTATGAATTTGAAGAAACGCTTTCAGCATGGGTTTACAAAACAGATAGTGGCGAGATCATCGCACTTTCTCCGATTTGTACACACCTTGGCTGTCAGGTAGCATTCGCTGGTGATCCGACTCGTCCACAAGAATTCTTCTGTCCGTGTCACTTGGGACGTTACGAAAAAGATGGAACGAACATTCCAGGTACACCGCCGACAGCACCACTTGCACGTTATGAAAAAGAAGAAAAAGACGGCTTCCTATATTTAGGTAGTCCAGTCGCTCAGTAATGAGAGGGGGAACTAGCCGATGTTACAAAAAATTTATGACTGGGTCGATGAACGCGTAGACATCACACCGCTCTGGCGCGATATCGCAGACCATGAAGTACCGGAACACGTCAACCCTGCTCATCACTTCTCTGCATTTGTCTATTGTTTTGGCGGTTTGACGTTCTTTACAATCGTCATCCAGATCCTTTCAGGGATGTTCTTGACGATGTATTACGTACCAGATATCATCAACGCGCACGCGTCGGTGTATTATTTGCAAAATGAAATCGCACACGGACAAATCGTTCGTGGGATGCACCACTGGGGCGCATCTGTAGCGATCGTCATGTTATTCTTACATACGCTCCGCGTGTTCTTCACGGGATCGTATAAGAAGCCACGTGAGCTCAACTGGGTCGTTGGTGTTCTCTTGTTCTTCGTCGTCTTGGCGCTCGGACTCACAGGATACTTGCTTCCATGGGACATGAAGGCATTGTTCGCAACGAAAGTTACGCTTCAAATCGCTGAAAGTGTACCGGTTATCGGTGGTATTGCGAAGACACTTCTCGCTGGTGGTGAGATTGTCGGGGCGAGCACACTCGCACGATTCTTCGCAATTCACGTCTTCTTCTTACCGGCGGCATTGTTCGGACTGTTGGGAGCCCACTTCTTGATGATTCGTAAACAAGGGGTTTCTGGACCGCTATAAGCCGATTCGAGGAGAAAAAGGAGGAGAAACGATATGCATCGCGGTAAAGGGATGAAATTTGTAACCGACTCTCGAGTAGGAATCTCGAATCGGAAACAAAACATTGCAAAAGACTATTCAGAATACCCAGGACGCACAGAGGCGTTCTGGCCGAACTTCTTGCTTAAAGAGTGGATGGTAGGATCGGTCTTCTTGATCGGATTCATCGCTTTGACAATTGTCGAAGCACCACCGCTTCAAAATATCGCCGATCCAACGAACACGTCATACATTCCGTTGCCGGACTGGTATTTCTTGTTCTTGTATCAATTACTCAAATATCAATTCGCTGCTGGGGACTGGATCTTACTTGGTACAGTCATTATTCCAGGCTTGGCGTTCACGGCACTTCTCGTTGCACCATGGCTTGACCAAGGTCTCGAGCGTCGACCGGCGAAACGTCCAGTCGCGATCAGTTTCATGTTACTTGGAATTCTCTCGGTCTTCTACTTGACTTGGGAATCTGTTCAAACGACACACTGGGATCAAGTCCATGCACAAGGTGAGCTTCAAATTCCAGGTGAAGGTCCTGAAATCGATACAGCGGCTCCAGGATATGAGATTTATTCAGCTCAATCTTGCGTCAACTGTCACGGTCAAAACCTAGAAGGTGGAGCAGCGGCTCCAGCACTCGTCGGCACACAGTATACGGCTGAAGAAATCGCGGAAATCGCGGTCAACGGTGTAGGTACGATGCCAGCTGGTCAGTGGGATGGTTCAGATGAAGATCTCCAAGCCATGTCTGAGTTCATCGCTTCATACGGTGAAGGCGGCGAAAATAACAAGTAAGTCATCAAGTGTAGCCTGAATATCGGGCTACACTTTTTTACTTCTGCACGACGCATACGATAAACTGAAGAAAAAGGATTGAGACAATGAACCCCATGTTTTTAAAACCGTTCTTGATGCATCGGATTGTATTGACTATTCTATTGATCATCAACTTGGGAGGGACGATTTACGGGTATATCTGGTACGAGCCTCAATTACGTGACACACCGTACATCTATTGGCTGTTCGTACCGGATAGTCCGACAGCATCATTCTTCTTTACGATTGTCCTCGGACTTTGGTTAGCTAACAAGCGCTCTCCGTTGTTCGAGACGCTGGCCTTCATCACGTTGATTAAATACGGGGTCTGGGCCGTGATTATGAACATCATGTATTTGGGCACGTTACCACCGGATGCGCCGACCTTGACCATCTTGATGGCCGTCATGTTGATGGTCTCTCACGGTGCAATGGCCTTACAGGCGCTCATCTACGCGCCATTCATGAAATGGACGGTCACCTCGTTTGTATGTACGCTGATTTGGGTAATTCATAATGACGTCGTCGATTATGTACTCGGTCAATGGCCACGTTATCCGTCACTGGCAGAACACATCATGTGGATCGGCTACGGCTCCTTTTGGTTGACAGGATTATGTTTTTTTATGGGATATGCCTTCGTCCTACGTCCATCGCTTGAAAATAAGGTCATAAGAATGTAAAATCAAATTATCAAATACATGCAGAGGTGAAATAGAAAATGTCATTAGGTGGCTATATTTTCTATCTTGCACTGATCATGCTCATCCCCCTATGGGCCCAGATGCGAGTGAAAAGTACGTATAAGCAGTTTTTGAAACAACCGCTCCAAAGCGGTGTCACAGGTGCACAAGTCGCTGATTTCATCATGAAACAAAACGGTGTGCACAACGTGAGAATCGAAATGGTCGACGGACTCATGAGCGACCACTATGACCCGGTCAATAAAGTCGTTCGTTTGTCTCGCGAAGTGTATCAAGGGTCGACAATCTCGTCTGCCGCGATTGCTGCGCACGAGATCGGTCACGTCATTCAAGATGCGACAGACTATAAGATGATGCGCGTCCGCCACAGCCTTGTTCCGGTCGTCAACATCACGTCGAACTTGTCGTTCCCATTGTTGCTCGGAGGATTCTTATTCGGGGCACTCGGGTTGGCTCAACTCGGTGTCATCATGATGCTCGGGGCGGTCGTGTTCCAGTTGATCACGTTACCGGTCGAGTTCGATGCATCGAAACGAGCGATGGCGCAATTGACGTCTCACGGAATCGTGACGGCGACAGAAGAGACAGGTGCACGGAAAGTGTTGAATGCCGCGGCTTGGACTTACGTCGCTGCAACGCTCGTTGCGGTTGCCGAACTTATTCGCTTGGCACTCATCGTCTTTATGCCGCGTGATGAATAGGATTGAATGGAATCCCGTCGGTAGGCGGGATTTTTTAATTTTTTGACGAAAGGAATTGTTGTCAATGAAACCGCAACTGACAGATACAGGTCATCACCAATTGACAAATCGACTTGTGAGGCTAAAAAAAGAGCGAACGGATGCGCGTGAACGGATAAGGACGGCTCGAAAATTTTGTGATTTCCGTGAAGACGTTACCTATCGTGAAGCGGTACATGAATATGAACGGATCGAGGCGGATATTTTAGAACTGAATCACCTCCTTGATGACGCGATCATCGTTATATCGGAACGTTCGGAAGTCGTGACGTTCGGAAATCAGGTCGTGATTCGGGAAATGCAACAAGAAGAGACCGAGCGCTATCGAATCGTGAGTGAGGCAGAAGCGGATATAGAACGAGGAAGCATATCCGTGACATCGCCACTCGGTCGTCGTTTGATGGGTGCGACAATTGGTCAAACAATTCAAATCGAAACGCCGGGAGGTACGATTCAAGTCGAGGTGCTCCACATCGAACCATAAAAAATCGCCCGTTCATCCCTGTGAACGAGGCGATTTTTTTGCTTATTTCAAAGGCATCCGATTTTCATCGAACGTAAACCCTTCGCCTCCGACTTCATACACGTGATGGAACGTGACGAACGCATGCGGGTCGATTTGTTTGACGATTGTCTTCAAACGGTTCACTTCGTTACGGCCGACGACGACATATAAGACCTCGAGTTCTCGGTTCGAATAACCGCCTTTCGCGAGCAGTCGGGTCGTGCCGCGGTTCATCGTCGCATGAATACCGTCGGCGATAGCAGTGCGGTGGTCACTGATGATCATCGCCGCTTTACCGGCATACGTTCCTTCTTGCATCGAGTCGATGACGCGTGCCCCGATATAGACGGCGAGAAGCGTGTACATCGCCTCACGAATGTCGAGGTATGTCAAACTGAGGACGATGACAAAGAAGTCAAAGATGAGAAACGTCTTCCCAATCGACCATCCGAAATAGCGTTGTACGAGTCGTGCGATGATATCGACGCCGCCCGTCGTCCCGCCATTGTTGAAGATGATGCCAAGACCGACCCCGATGAAGAGCCCGGCGAACAGACTTGCGAGCACCATGTCATCTGTCAAGTCGATGACGAGCGTCGAATACTTGGCGATGAGTGCGTACCAAAGTGAAAAGGAAAACGTCCCGATGAGCGTATAGATGAAGGTCGTGCGACCTAACAACTTGTAACTCATGAAAAAGAGCGGGATGTTTAGTGCCAAGTTCGTGACAGAAGGTGAGATATCAAATAGTCCGCGGAGAATCAATGTGATCCCGGTGAACCCACCCTCGGCCAAATTATTTTGGACGTTGAAGTGATAAACGCCGAATGCAAAAATAAAAGAACCTATTAAGATAAAAATAATATTTCGAACACGAATCGGTAATTGTACCGTCATCAGGTTCACCTCCCCTTAGATAGAGTACTCGAAAAACAGTTCGATTGACTACCCTGAACATATGACATTCAGAAACGAGTCGGCTATACTTTTCAAAGAAGAGGTGATGTAGATGAAAGTAGTAGCCATCGGGGCACATCCGGACGATATCGAAATCGGGATCGCCGGCATGACCGCCCAATGGACGAAAGAGAAGACTGAGGTCGTATACGTCGATTTGACGAGAGCGGAACTTTCTTCAAATGGTGATGTAGAAACGAGACGACAGGAGGCAAGTGCGGCTGATGACGTGCTTGGTGTCCGTCGAATCAATCTAGGATTTAAAGACCGTGGGATTGACGGGGGAGAAGAGCAGCTCGAGGCAATCGTCTCCTTGATTCGCCGTGAGCGCCCAACCCACTTGCTCTATCCATATGAGGTCGACCGTCATCCTGACCATGCAGCCTGCGCCCATCTCGTGACAGAGGCGCTGTTTAATGCCGGGATCCGAAAGTACTTACCCGAACTCGAGGCATATCGTCCTGAAAGTGTGTACCAATATATGATCAATGCTCACGTCGAACCGGATGTGTGCGTGGATATTAGTGACACGATCGAAGTGAAGACACGGGCGCTTCAATGTTACGCGAGTCAGTTCACTCCGGTCGATGGAGTAAAGACACCGCTCACCGATGCATATGTGGAACGGGTCATCGCCCGTGAACGCCATTTTGGGAGCTTGATTGGAGTCGCCTATGCGGAAGGGTTGAAGCGCGTTCGACCATATGTCGTAAAACAGGCAGGTGAACTCGCATGACGTATCGGATTGGGATTCTTTGTTATCCATCTGTCGGAGGCTCTGGGATTTTAGCGACAGAGCTCGGGATGAAGCTTGCGGACCGTGGGCATGATGTCCATTTTATCACGAGCAGCATGCCGTTTCGTTTGAACGCCTATCACCCAAATATTACGTTCCATCAAGTCGAAATCAATCAATATTCCGTCTTTCGTTATCCGCCGTATGATATGACATTGTCAGCGAAGATTGCGAGTGTCATCCAATCGTTCGGTCTCGATGTCATCCATGCACACTATGCCGTACCGCATGCCGTTTGTGCTGCGCTTGGTCGTGAGATGGCGGGTGTGAAGACCCCGATCGTGTCGACGTTACATGGTACCGATATCACCGTACTCGGTGAGGACGAGGAACTGAAACCGGCCATTCTATACGGGCTGCGTCAATCGAACGCGATCACGGCGGTCTCTCATAGTTTGAAACGGGAGACAGAAGAGCGGATTGCCAGTGATTTGCCGATCCAAGTCATCCATAACTTCATCGATGAATCGGTGTATACGCCTCAATTCGACCCGACATTACGGGAACGGTACGGCTTGTCGGATGAGGACCGGGTCGCCATCCACATTTCAAACTTCCGTCCTGTCAAACGCGTCGACCTCGTCCTGGAGGCGTTCGATCAGATGGATGTGCCGAATAAGAAACTATTGCTCGTCGGAGATGGTCCGCTTATGGGTGCGATGCGTCGACTCGTGACGGAGATGGGGCTTGAAGAGCAGGTCATCTTTGCCGGGAAACAAGAACAAGTCGCCGCACTTCTTGCAATCAGCGACGTTCACGTCCTGTTATCAGACAAGGAGGCGTTCGGTCTCGTGGCGCTCGAGGCGATGGCGACGGGTGTGCCCTCTGTCGTGAGCGATGCGGGTGGGCTGCCGGAAGTGATCACGGACGGTGAGGATGGTTTCGTCGTTCCTAAAGGGGATGCGAGCCAGGCCGCCTCTGCGATGGAGCGGCTCTTGACCGATCGTGAGCTTCGAGAACGGTTCCGACAAAACGGATTGATGAAATCTCGGCGCTTCGCCTCACAAGATATCGTGACCGAATATGAACGCTTGTATGAACAGGTGGTGACATCATGACGGAATGGGAATACGCAAAACAAATCATCGACACGATCGAACAGCATGGTGGCGAGGCGTATATCGTCGGTGGTGCTGTTCGGGATTATGTGCTCGGGAGTCTGCCCGATGATATCGATTTGGCGACGTCCCTCTTCCCGGAAGAGGTGATGGCGCTGTTCCCGAAGTCGGTTCCGACCGGTATCGAACATGGGACCGTCACGGTCATTATTGACCACCATCCGTTCGAAGTGACGACGTTCCGTTCGGAAGGATCGTATTCGGATTCGAGACGACCGGACCATGTCGCACTCGGGGTATCGCTTGAAGAGGATTTATTACGAAGGGACTTCACGATGAACGCGATGGCGTTCCATGATGGACGAGTGGTCGATTTATTCGGTGGTCAACATGATTTAGAAGAACGAATCATCCGAACAGTCGGCAGTCCGTTTGAACGATTCGGAGAGGACGCGCTACGCATCATGCGTGCGCTTCGCTTCATGTCACAACTCGACTTCACCTTACATGACGAGTTGCGGGAAGCAGCGAGCGGGCTCGGTCATAAGCTCGAACAAATTGCGATGGAGCGTATCGCGATCGAATTTGAGAAACTGTTGACGGGACCTGCATACAAGAAAGCGCTAGGTGAAATGGTCGAGCTAGGCATTCATCGCTATTTACCGAACGTGACGACCGAACTGATGCAGCGTGTCCAAGAGGACGCTCGGACACCTGTGAACGCGGTCAGCGGATGGGCACTCTTTCTCTATCATGCACAGGATGACAGCTGGCTATCGCCATGGAAACGGTCGAACGCGATCAAACGGGAGGCGCGTACGCTTGCACTGCTCTGTGAGAAGGGACTTGACCGGATGAGGATTTATTCGACGGATGAACAGACGCTCTCCACTTATTTCCGGATGAACGGGGAGAAAGACCGTAGCCGTGAACTGAAACAGTCGCTCCCGATGACGTCTCGAAAAGAGTTGAAATTTGACGGCCGGGACGCCTTAGCGCTCGGGGCACGAGGGGAAGCGATCAAGCATCTGTTAGCCGACCTCGAACGACGCGTCATCTTAAACGAGTTACCGAACCATGAGACAGTATTGAAAGAGGAGGCGAAACGATGGCTTCAACGCGCGGGCGTGTTCTGACGCTATTACAAGATGGTGAAGTATGGAGTGGCCAAGAATTGGCCCGTCAATTAAATATTTCACGTACCGCTATTTGGAAACATATCGAAACGCTTAAGCAAGACGGTTATGCGATTCATACGATCCCAAGAAAAGGATACCAATTGCTTGAGCAAAGTGACCGATTCGATGAACCAGCGTTTGCGTCATATCGGAAGGGACGGTTCGGTCAAATCGTCCATGCGTTTGACCAAATCGACACGACACAACGAATCGCCCATGAGCTGGCGCAACAACACGTGCCAGAGGGGACGCTCGTCATGAGCGAGGAACAGACGGCCGGTCGCGGACAACTCGGTCGTAACTGGCACAATCCGAAGCACGTCAATATCGCGGCAAGTGTGATTTTAAGACCGGAATTACCCATTCGCGACGCATCAAAGCTGACCTTGATGGCGGCAAGTGCGTTTGCGAAAGCGTTGAATGCGCGGGACCTTGACGTGACAATCAAATGGCCTAACGATTTACTGTTAAATGGCAAGAAAATCGGAGGCATTTTGACGGAAATGCAAACGGAAGGGGACCGCATTCAAGCCGTCATTTTAGGGTTCGGAATGAATGTCAACGGCGATGACATTCCGACTGAGTTGGCGCACCGGGCGACCTCCCTTTATTTAGAGACCGGGACGAGGTATCATCGCAGTGAGTTATTGGCAGAACTATTGGCAGAACTCGAGACCGAATACGACCGATTCCTTGACGTAGGATTTGCACCGGTTCGCTTGAACTGGATGAAACATGCCGCCTATTTAAATGAGTCGATCACCTTGAGTGTGTCCCGGACATCGCGAACAGGTGTCATGCGAGGCATCTCGGAGGAAGGGGCACTGCTACTCGAAGTGGATGGAACGGTCGAACCGGTCTATTCTGCTGAGATTGCAGTGTGGAATGATTGATGAAAGCGAGACCATCGACTATACTTAATGTGTCGGACGCTATCAATTCTTGAAGTGTACCGCGCTTGCAGACTGTCACATTCAGTTGTCTGCCTTGATCATTATGACAGGGACAGAAGGACACTAACTCATGAAAACCATGAATTTGTTTTTCGTGCGCCTTCTTGCCATCTGTGTAAGAGGGCGTTTATTCTTTCCTGTCTCCACGTTAAGGAGGAGAAACAGATGCACACGATGACTACATTGTTAAAAAAAATGAACGAGCAAGAAAAGCTCGTCATGTTGACGGCATATGATTATCCGTCAGCCAAACTTGCCGAATCGGCCGGTGTCGATTTGATCTTAGTAGGTGATTCACTTGGGATGGTCGTACTTGGTTATGATTCGACGATTCCGGTGACGATGGAGGACATGCTTCATCATTCGAAAGCCGTACGCCGAGGAGCACAACATACGTTCGTTGTGGTAGATATGCCGTTTGCGTCATATCACGGAGACTTCGATCGAACGTTACAGGCAGCATCGCGCTTATTCCAAGAAGGTCGTGCGGATGCCATCAAACTAGAAGGGGCCGGTGACGTGCTTCATACGATTGACCGCTTGACACAAGTCGGCATGCCATGTGTCGCCCATCTAGGGTTGACCCCTCAATCGGTTGGCGTCCTAGAAGGATATAAAGTACAAGGGAAGTCCCTAGAGGCTGCCGAGACACTCCTTCAAGATAGCTTGGCTGCGGAACGTGCTGGCGCGAAGATGCTCGTCCTTGAGTGTGTCCCTCACCAATTGGCAAAACGGATCGCAGAAGAATTGACGATTCCTGTCATCGGAATCGGTGCAGGTGCAGATGTCGACGGCCAAGTGCTCGTCTATCATGACGTATTGAAATATGGGGTGGACCGTCTCCCTAAATTTGTCCAAGCGTATGCAGACGTGAATGAAGTGGCGACGGATGCCATCCGCTCTTATGTCGAAGAGACGAAGAACGGTCACTTCCCACAAGAACGTCATACGTTCACAATGGATGAGTCGTTACTCGACTCGTTGTATGGAGGAAAATGATGAAGATTGTATCGACCGTCGAAGAATTACGTAGTGCTTTACCAACGAATCAAACGATTGGGTTCGTGCCCACGATGGGATATTTGCATGAAGGACATATGAGCCTCGTTGAAAACGCGCGACGGGAAAATGACGTCGTTGTCATGAGTATTTTTGTCAATCCGACACAGTTCGGACCGAATGAAGACCTCGACCGTTACCCCCGCGACTTTGAACGGGATGAGAAGTTGGCACGTGATGCGGGAGTCGATGTCTTGTTCTATCCGACGACGGAGACGATGTATCCACTTGACATGGCGCGTGTGACCGTCCGTCACGGGGCGGACGTATTATGTGGGGCGAGTCGTCCCGGTCATTTTGATGGTGTGTTGACAATCGTTTCAAAATTATTTAACCTTGTTCAACCGACACGTGCTTATTTCGGTCTGAAGGATGCTCAACAAGTGGCACTCATCGAAGGATACGTCCGAGATTATTTCGTTCCAGTCGAGATTCGACGCTGCCCGATTATTCGTGAGGAGACAGGACTAGCCAAATCTTCTCGAAACGTCTATTTGTCAGATGTCGAAACGGTAGAGGCGAGTCGGATTTTCAGCGCATTGACGATGGCGCGAGAAGCACTCGATACAGGTCAACAAGTTGATGAAGTAAAACGACAGCTGACTGAACGTTTGAACGAGATTCCGAACAGTCAAATCGATTACGTCGAGCTTGTCGATTACCCGACGCTCGGTGCCGTCTCGAGCGACTCGACCGAACTCTTGTTAGCGGTGGCCATTCAGTTTGAACGGGCCCGATTGATTGATAATGTGATTTGGAAGAAGGGATGAATCCAATGATTCGTACATTTATGCACGCAAAGCTTCATAAAGCAACAGTGACAGAAGCAAACTTACACTACGTCGGTTCGATTACAATCGATGAGGATTTGATGGATGCGGTGGGTATCATGGAGAATGAACATGTACACATTACGAACAACCATAATGGTGCTCGCATCGAAACGTATGTCATCAAAGGGGAACGCGGTTCAGGCGTGATTTGTTTGAACGGAGCGGCAGCACGTCATTTCCAGGTCGGTGATGTTGTCATCATCATGGCTTACGGTCAAATGACAGCGGAAGAGGCAAAAACGCATCGTCCGAAAGTAGCTGTGTTGAACGAACAAAATGAGGTCGATCAACTTCTTTACGAAGAGATTGCTCATACAATTTTGTAAAGGATTCGGGGATGTCGGCAGAGGCATCCCCGTTTTTTCGTTATTCGTTCTATGGTAAGATGAGACAGACAGAAAGCACGAGCGTGCCAAAGATGGGATGGATGTTATGGACACGTATGTGATTGTGGATTTAGAGACTACGGGTCATTCCGTTAAGTCCGGAGATGAATTGATTGAGTTTGCGGCGGTCGTCGTACAAGAGGGTGAAGTGATAGAGCGCTACAGCACTTTGATTCGACCGAGTCGACCAATCCCACCTTTTATTACGCAATTGACAACGATTAGTGACGAAGATGTAAGTGACGCACCTACATTTGAAGATGTGATTCCCGACATTTGGAAAATGCTAGATGGACGGGTGTTTGTCGCGCATAACGTCGCATTTGATTTAACTTTTTTAAATGAGAGTCTTGAACAAGCGGGTTATCTTGCGTTTCAAGGGAGAGCCATTGATACTGTCGAATTGGCTCGTATCTTGTATCCGACTTTAGAGAGCCATGCGTTAGAAGCGCTATCGGATACGTTTGACCTCGTACATACAGACGCACATCGGGCACTCAGTGACGCAGAGGCGACAGCCGAGCTCTTCATCCGGATGCTCGATCGTTTACGCGATTTACCGATGGTGACGCTGAAACGACTTCGAGAGTTATCTGAGTCATGGACGAGTCATATCGAACCGTTACTCGATGAGATGATCCTTGAGGTCGGGATTCGTCCAGACGACGAAACACGTTTTGATATCCACCGCAAAATTGCGTTAAGGCGACCGGTGGATGCCTTCGTCCCGACGACAGAACGTGAACCGTTCGAGCCGTTCCTTTTGCGGACGATCGAAGAGACGCTCCCTTCACTGTTTGATCAGTTTGAACCGAGACAGAGTCAATTCGAAATGATGCGTCACGTCTATAAAGCGTTAGACGATGAGGAAACATTATTAGTCGAGGCGGGTACGGGAACGGGTAAGACGCTTGCGTACTTGATTCCGAGTGCACACCATGCCCTCGAGACGAAACGTCCGGTCGTCATTAGTACGCATACCATTCAATTGCAAGAACAGTTGTTAAATCGAGACTTACCTGTTCTTCGTCAGATTTTTCCTGAGATCGAATTCACGTTGTTGAAAGGGAGACGCAATTATATCGATTTGCGTAAGTTCGAGATGGTGCTCGACGAATCAAATGACGGTCTTTTGGCATCGATGTGTAAAGCGATGGTACTCGTCTGGCTCACAGAAACCGAGACCGGGGATTTAGAGGAACTCTCATTCCCGGGATCTGCGACACAAGGTCCTGCTTCGTTCAAGCGTTTGATTCAAGCAGATGCTTCTAATGATTTTGGTCGATTCGACCCATGGTATAGCCGTGACTTTTTCACGAAAGCCGTGTTGCGCTCGAAAGAAGCGGACCTGATTGTGACCAATCATGCTTTACTGTTCTCGGATTTACAGCATCAGGCAGGCATTTTACCGACGGACACGCCCCTCGTATTAGATGAGGCCCATCAAGTCGAGGAAGTGGCCTCGCATCATTTCGGTGTGACATTTGATGCGATTCAATTTGACCGTCTCTTCAAATGGTTCGGCTACGGAGCGGATGGCAAATTCCATTCTCGCATCATCCAGTTAGCCGATTTGACATCAGTAACCGAAGAGGCTGAGGCATTCAGTCAACAGATCGATTCTGCCCTCGCTCGGGTCGAAGAAGAACTCGAAGATCTTCTGACGTCCCTTCAATCGTTAGGTAAGAAAAAAGAACCTCGACAAACGGTTCGTTTCGAACGGGAAGGGGCAACGTTTAGACCAATTCGAGAAGTGGCCAATCGACTCGAGGACAAACTGCGAACGTTGCGGACGTCACTCCGACATCTCCATCGACTGCTCGATGAACGTAAAGAACATATGACATTCAAACAACGCGCACTTCTTGGTGACTTAAAAACGTTGATTGGAGACGTGCGCGAACTCGAGAGTGTCATCTATGAGACGATGCTGACGCGTGACGATGATGCGGTCAGCTGGGTCGAACTGAATTTAGGAAATCGGAAATTAACCTCGGTGTACACCCAACCGGTCGAAATCGGACCGCTGTTGCATGAACGTCTGTTTAAGAAGCGACCGACAATCTTAACATCAGCGACGATGACGGTCTCAGGGAAGTTCAGCTTTATGGAACGACGCCTCGGATTAGAAGGAGAACCGGTCCGAAGAGTCGTCTTACCGTCGCCATTCAACTTCAAAGAACAGGCCAAACTGTTTGTACCGTCGGACTTCCCGTTGATCAATGAAGTGCCGCTCCCTCAGTTCGTCGATCAGACAGCCCAGTCAATTGTCCAAATCGCGAACGTGACGAAAGGAAGGATGCTCGTCTTGTTCACATCGAACGAATTGCTTCGACTCACTTATGAACAAGTCAAAGACCATCTTGACCCGTCTTATACACTTCTCGCACAAGGTGTGAGCGGTGGCTCACGTAGCCGCTTGACGAAACAGTTCAAACGGATGGAACAGTCGATTCTCTTTGGAACAGCTAGCTTTTGGGAAGGTGTCGATATTCCGGGGGATGCGTTGACATGCCTTGTCATTGTAAGACTTCCCTTCGCACCGCCCGACCAGCCCATCATGCAAGCTCGTTCTGAGAAAATTGAAGCGATGGGGAAATCACCGTTCTTTGAGTTATCCTTGCCCCAAGCGGTCATTCGCTTCAAACAAGGTGTCGGTCGATTGATTCGATCGAAAGGGGATTATGGTGCCGTCTTCGTGTTCGACCGGCGTGTGGAGACGACGCGTTACGGCAAACAGTTCATCAACAGCTTGCCTAAAGTTGACCGGATTGAAGGAACGCTTGAAACGTCGTTATCCGAGTTAGAGTTGTTCTTAGACGAGAAGGAAAAGTCTGTGGCACGAAATGACAGATAACGCTAGGCATCACGATATTATCGTTTTATAATGATACGTATAGTGTTTTTGGAGGAGGAGTCAATATGAACTCGAATATTGAGACGCTGGCGAGCGTGCGCATCGAACCGACTGCGGACGTCTACAAAATTGTCGACTTATTGAATCGGACCTTAAAGAGTCAGGATTTAATGTTCGGTTTGTCACTTGAGAAGAAAGTGAATGATCCGAAGAAGGAAGAGATGGTCTTCACCATCTATCGTACAGAATGACCAGAAAGGCAAAATGGATCGTCTCATTACTGGCGGCACTGATTGGTGTCGTCCTTGTCTTTAGCGTGATGTATCGATTCACCATCGGTCATACAGAGAATCAAAAAGAAAAGCTCGTCGAAACGGCGATGGTACGATTGACTGAAGAATCTCCAGACGCGAGAGTGGGTCAGGGAGAACTGTTCAATGGGACAGAGGCATATGTCGTCTTCCCAGAAGTAGACGGGAAGTCCATTTGGTTTGTCCCATTGGATAAAAAGCTGGAGATCGAGCAACGAGAAATCGGTGAAGTGGACGCTACTGACGTCTGTTCGAAGTCGGTTGAGGAGACAGGCGGACAACTGGTCAGCTGTAAGGTTGGTTTTGACGAACGGGCACTCATCGAAGTGGTCACGAAAGCGGATGCGTCTTATACGTATTCGTACTATACGCTTCAGACCGGAGAATTTATTCGACGGGTCCAATTGACCGATCAAATGTAATGAATTAGAGGGGGATTATGATGGAACATCTATTAGCGAAACGTGTAAAGCAACTCACGCCATCGACTACTTTGGCGATTACAGCTAAGGCAAAGGCACTCAAAGCTTCAGGTAAAGATGTCATTGGTCTCGGCGCGGGTGAACCTGATTTCAACACACCAGAACGAATCATCGACGCTGCTTGTCAAGCCGCTCGAGATGGAGACACAAAATACACGCCATCTGGCGGGACAGTCGCGTTGAAGGATGCCATCATTGAAAAGACGAAACGCGATAGTGGATTGTCGTTCGAACGCAACGAGGTGATGGTTGCTTCAGGTGCGAAACATGCCCTATACGCTCTGTTCCAAGCTATTTTAGATGAAGGGGACGAAGTGATTGTCCCAGCCCCATACTGGGTCAGTTACCCGGAACAAATCAAATTAGCGGACGGGGAACCTGTCTTGGTCGACACGAATGAAGAGACGTCATTTAAATTGACGCCAACGCAACTCGAGAATGCGATTACAGCTCGTACAAAGGCCGTCATTTTGAACAGCCCATCTAATCCGACGGGAATGATTTATACGAAAGAGGAGCTACAGGCACTCGCCGATGTCGTTCTTCGACACAATCTTCTCGTCGTTAGCGATGAAATTTATGAAAAATTGATTTACGGTGATGCGTCGTTCGTATCGATTGCGACCCTTCCGAATATGCGTGAGCGGACAATCATCATCAATGGGGTCTCGAAATCTCACGCGATGACAGGTTGGCGAATCGGGTATGCCGTTGGTGATGCAAAAATCATCGGCGCGATGACGAACTTGGCCTCACACTCGACATCAAACCCGACATCTGTCGCACAAGCGGCTGCGGTAGAAGCGTACAATGGACCACAAGAAGATGTGGAAATGATGCGTCAATCGTTCGAGGAACGACTTGAAATCGTCTACGACCGTCTCGTCAAAATCCCTGGCATCACTTGTTTGAAGCCACAAGGTGCATTTTACTTATATGCCAATGCGAAGGTCGCGGCCACAGAAAGTGGCTATGACACCGTCGATGCTTGGTGTGAAGCTGTTCTTGAAGAAGCAAACGTGGCACTTGTGCCTGGTTCGGGCTTCGGACAAGACGATTACGTACGATTATCCTATGCAACTGAATTAAAACGCGTATTAGAAGCGCTCGATCGAGTAGAAGAATTCGTTACGGAGCACGCTCGATAAGCGAAAGGATGGAAAAGAATATGACAACTATTTCGATTAACCAATTTAAAGATTATGAAGGCCAATCGGTCCGTGTAGGGGCCTGGATTGCCAATAAACGTTCAAGTGGTAAGATTGCTTTCCTTCAATTACGTGATGGAAGCGGTTTTGCTCAAGCAGTCGTTGTAAAAGCTGACGTGGCGGAAGAGTTATTTACGTTAGCCAAAGGGATTACTCAAGAAACTTCGGTTTGGGTCACAGGGAATGTCAAATCTGATGGCGGGCGTACACCACTCGGATTTGAATTGGAAGTGACAGATTTAGAAGTGATTGCGGAATCGATTGATTATCCAATCACACCGAAAGAACACGGAACGGAATTCTTGATGGACAACCGTCACTTATGGCTCCGTTCACGTCGCCAACACGCGATTATGAAAGTTCGTAACGAAATCATTCGTGCGACATATGAATTCTTCAACAAAGAAGGATTTGTCAAAATCGATCCGCCAATCCTTACGAGCAGTGCTCCGGAAGGGACGACAGAATTGTTCGAAACAGATTATTTCGGTCAATCAGCCTACCTTTCTCAGACGGGTCAATTGTATATGGAAGCAGCGGCGATGGCCCTCGGAAAAGTATTCTCGTTCGGTCCAACGTTCCGTGCGGAGAAATCAAAAACACGTCGCCACTTGATTGAGTTCTGGATGATTGAGCCGGAGATGGCATTCGTCGATCATGACATGAACCTTGAGATTCAAGAGCAATACGTCGCATACATTGCACAGGCAGCACTTGCGAACTGTAAAAATGAACTGGAACTGCTTGGACGTGACCTTGAGAAATTGGCACAAGTACAAGCGCCGTTCCCTCGTGTTCGTTACGAAGATGCCATCAAGTTCTTGAAGGCAGAAGGATTCGACGACATCGAATACGGTGATGATTTCGGTGCACCGCACGAGACGGCGATTGCCAACGCACATGATCAGCCGGTATTCATCACGCATTGGCCAAAAGAAATCAAACCGTTCTACATGAAAGTAGACCCTGATAATCCAGAACTTGTTCTGTGTGCGGACTTGATTGCACCAGAAGGATATGGTGAAATCATCGGGGGATCTCAACGTGAGGACGACTACGATCGTCTAAAAGAAGAGATCATCAAGGAAGGTCTCGACGAAACGGATGCGTATGATTGGTACCTTGAACTTCGTCAATACGGTTCGGTCCCACACTCTGGTTTCGGACTTGGTCTCGAGCGTACGGTCGCATGGATCAGTGGAATCGAGCACATCCGTGAAGCGATTCCGTTCCCACGTCTTTTAAACCGAATTCACCCTTAACGATTAATCGGGGAGGACATGGTGTCTTCCCCGATTAATGTGTCTTAGAAAGGAAGTGCGACATGGATGCACATCAATTGATTCAATTATTCGAGCAAAGTCCGGTCGTCATTCCACGAAAGCTGTTCACCGATGCGAGACGCCTCGATTTGTCACCCGTCGAGTTCAGTCTGATCGTCCATCTTCTAGAAATGACTGGAGAAGGCATCGTCATGCCGCTCCCGAGTGAGCTAGGGAAACGATTGAATGTTTCAGAAAATGAGGCGCGCTCAGTGCTACTTGGTCTGTTGCAAAAAGAGTTGATCGCGATTGACGCTTCAAGTGATGGCGAGCGATATAGCCTATTGCCACTTTTCGAAGCGTTACAAGGGGAAGAGAAAGTTGCGCCACAGCAGACACTGAATGAGAATATCATTCATACGTTTGAGCGGGAATTTGGAACGATCACCCCGTTCGAGATTGAACAAATTGTCGGCTGGATGACGGAAGATGGCTTCAGCGAAGAACTCATCATGGCCGCACTTCGTGAAGCGAAACTTCGAAACGTGCGAAACTTCAAATACATGGACAAAATCCTGCGCGTTTGGCAAGACCATCATGTCGAATCGCTCGAGGATCTCGTGGAATATCAACGGAGGAATAAGTGATGTTGACGCGAGCACAATTACAGGAAGTGTCAGATACGATGAAGCAGATGTTCCCAGACGCTCATTGCGAGTTGACGCATCAAAATCCCTTTGAATTGGTCGTCGCGGTCGCGCTCTCCGCACAAGCGACGGATGCGCTCGTCAACAAGGTGACACCAGGATTGTTTGAAGCGTTTCCGACTGTCGAGGCGATGGCTGCGGCTGACGTGTCTGAGATTGAGGCATTGATTAAACGGATTGGTCTGTACCGTAACAAAGCGAAGAATGTAAAAGCACTCTCAGAAAAAATTGTGAACGAGCATGGGGGGATTGTCCCTTCTGACCGAGCATCATTAGAGGCGCTCCCCGGAGTCGGTCGTAAAACAGCAAACGTCGTCCTTTCTGTTGCATTCCATGAACCGGCGTTTGCGGTTGACACACATGTGGAACGAGTTTCCAAGCGTCTCGGTATTTGTCGCTGGAAAGACAATGTTCGACAAGTCGAGGATACATTAATGAAAAAGTTTCCACGCGAGGAATGGTCACAACTTCATCATCAATTCATCTTCTTCGGACGATATCATTGCAAGGCACAACGCCCAGGCTGTGAGGCATGCCCACTGTTGCATATGTGCCGAGAAGGAAAGAAACGAATGAAGTCACAGAAAGTCACCACATAAAAAACGCATCGACACGCAATGTGTCGATGCGTTTTTGCTTAATGATTCCAAGGATGGTCGCTCCATTCGCGACGTTTTTTCGTGATTGGCACTTTTTTGAAGCCCCAGTTTCGGAAATCTTGGTCCGGACTTTCTTTACGGATGTAAATTTTGTCCTTAATGGCTTTAAAGATTCGGTTCTCGTCCCCATAATGGACGAACCGTGGTTTCACTTCAATCACGCCACGACGAACGCGAGAAAGTGGCAGACAGACGAGGTCAGCGATTTCTAAGCCAGATTGATACATCGTGTTCTGCTTCTCAGAGAAGATGAAGCCTTTAATTTTTTGACGGCTCTTTTCGACGTCTAAATGAACGGTACCTGAGTTGAAAATATCAAAGAATGCTTTTTGAATCAGTAAGTTCTGATAATCGTCTCGGGATTCTAGGACGACACGGGCACTTACTGCCTCTGTTTCTTCTAAAAACGCATAGAATGACTTCATCAGGTGAGCGAATGCGACGACATACGGATCTTTTGGCGTCGAATAAAAGTCATGAAGCTTTTGTTTATCGACCTCGACACTGACGATTGTACAGTCGATTCCTCGCAAAAATTCAGGGAGTTTATCCCAAAAGTCGCGCAACATATCAATCGTGATCCCATCTTCTTTTCCGTAAGGATGTTCCGCTTTTAAAATTTCTTTTAAATGAAGTGGGATATGCTCCGTTTTGAACACATCTCGTTTGAACGCCTGAAGACGTCGTTTCAATTCACACGGTAATCCAGTCTCGTCTGCATCGATTGAGTACTTATATTCCATCAGCACGCCAGTCAAGTTAAATTGCGTATTTCCCTTCGGTGTGCCTGTTTCGTCGACGAACATGACATACTTCTTTCCACTTTCCATCCAATCCCTCCAAAACGGCTTAACAGTAACGTCTTTAAGCACCCTATTTTATTTCCAAATGATAATTTGGTCAATCTATTGCACAGATATTGCACATTTTTTTTAGAATGACATCAATGAGGTTTATCGGTGTGTCATCTTGGATAAACAGTAGAAGTGCTATTATCATAGAAAAGCAATCGAATCATACATAACGAGAGCTTTTCAATTTGGATACACAATCGCTTACATACTAGTTTAACATACGGGAGTTTGGTACGATATGTGTTGCGGTAATTCCACACAAGTGTCGACCGACAGAAGTCGACAATCAGACCTGAGACGGAAGGAACGAGTGGACCGACCTGTTAATATGTATGTATGGGGTGACGACATTGTTCCATTATCCAAACGGTAAAAAGGCAAACGTGACAAAGACAACAAAGGGGGAAGGAATTTCGAAGCAATCATCGAATTCTCAAACCTATGCGAATCGCGGAATGAACTTGGAGACGCTGTTAAATGAAACGAATGAGTTTTATCGGATTCATCAACGAGCCGTCATCCACAAAAAACCAACCCCTCTCCAAATCGTCAAAGTCGACTATCCGAAGCGAAGTGCCGCCAAAGTAACGGAAGCCTATTTCAAACAGGCATCTACGACCGATTACAACGGTGTTTATCGTGGTAGGTACATTGACTTTGAAGCGAAAGAAACGAATAATAAGACATCGTTTCCGCTCGGCAATTTTCATGACCACCAAATCGCCCACATGCGTGAGTGTGAACGTCATGGAGGGATTTGTTTTGTCATCATCCGCTTTAGTCGCTATAATACGCAATATGTATTGACCACCGAGCAACTTGTTCAGTGGTGGGAACAACGGTTAACGGGGCGCAAATCGATTCCGCTCAGCTTTATCGAAAAGGAAGCGATTGAAGTTCCGACGAGAGCCTTGCCGTCGATTGATTATTTGACGGTGCTCGATCAATGGCTCGATTGAATAGAAGGAGTGAACCATGAATGGAGCGAAGTAGGGTCGCACGTCGACAAGATTCGACGACGAATAAACGCAAAAAAACTGGGAAACAACCAAAGACGAAAAGTAAGAAACCGATGTGGAAACGCATCTTTTTATTAGGTTTCATGTTATTTATTGCTGCGGTAATCGCATTCGGCGCATATACGGTATATGCCATTGCGACGGCACCAGAACTAGATGAAGACAAACTTGTCGATACGTATCCGATTCAGTTGCTTTCGGCTGAAGGAGAACCGCTCGAAGGGGCGGGTCAGATTCGAGAGTATGTCTCCATCGACGACATCTCTGAAGTGATGCAACAAGCGGTCGTGTCCATTGAAGACCGTCGTTTCTATGAGCATAACGGGATTGACTTACGTCGAATCGGCGGAGCCGTCGTTGCCAACTTGACAGAGGGTTTCGGTGCAGAAGGTGGATCGACCATCACACAACAATTGGTCAAGCAGTCGTTCCTTTCGACAGATAAGAAGTTGAAACGTAAGCTTCAAGAACAATGGCTCGCACTCAAACTCGAGCGTGAGTATACGAAAGAACAGATTTTAGAGATGTACTTGAACAAAAACTATTACGGTAGTGGCGGATACGGTGTGCAAACCGCATCGAAACGTTACTTCAATAAGCCGGTCTCTGAGGTCAATTATCAAGAGGCCGCGATTCTCGCAGGTCTCCCGCAACGTCCAAGTGCCTATGATCCAATCAATGGTGATCAGGAGTTGACTCGCTACCGTCAAGAGCAAGTCTTGTCCGCAATGAAACGTGACGGACATATTTCTGAGGAACAATACAATGAGGCACTCGATGTTGCCATTGCTGACGTCATCTCACCAGGTGAAGAGACGGAAGAAGAAGCGTTCACACGTGCGATTTACTCTCGTGTATTGAATGAGTTAGAAGAGGACTATGGTCTTGAACAGTCAGATATTTACGGGACTGGTTTGAAAGTTTATACGTCAATCAACAAAGAGTTACACACAAAAATCAACAGTGATATTAAATCGAATAATGTTAATTTACAAACAAGTAGTTTCCCTGAAGATTTACGAATGGGTGCAACCGTCTTGAATACAAAGACCGGTGAAATTGTCGCTATCGTAGACAGTCAACAGGCGAAGCAAGGTGATACCACATATCGTGACTACTCAAATGAGAAGTATCAAATCGGATCGACAGCTAAACCATTTTTCGATTATGGTCCTGGAATTGAAAATGGGCAGTGGTCGACAGGTAAAGTGTTGCTTGACGCTAAATTAGATGGCACATATAGTCCGAATAACTATTATTCAGGTTTCCGTGGACCAAATACGATGCGCCAATACTTGAAAATTTCAGCGAACACGCCAGCAGTTCGTGCTTTCCAAGAAGTGCGGGATGAGTATGGACAAGAAGCAATCGAATCGTTCGTTAAAAATGTAGGAATCGAACCTTCATATTCTGGCGATGAACTCAACGAATCTAATGCTTTAGGTACGGCAGAAGCGAGCACGACACAGATGGCTGCAGCTTATGCAACACTTGGTGCGAATGGGATGTATACAAAACCGCACTTGATTCAAAAAATTGAATTCAATGATGGTTCAAGTATTAATTCACCGATTAAAGCCAAGCAAGCGATGGAAGATTATACAGCGTATATGTTGACAGACATGCTTCGTGATGTTGTGAGTGCTGAAGGTGGAACTTATGTACCTGGCGCATTCCCATGGGACGTAGCAGGTAAAACGGGTACGACGAACGAGCCTAACTCTACAAATCCGAAAGATAAATGGTTTACTGGTTATTCTACGGATTACTCGATCTCAGTATGGACGGGAAAAACGAAAGATTCGACAGTCGCTTCGTTCGATCCTGACTATGCCCAATACTATTTCGAGTATATGATGCAACAAGTGACGAATGCGACGGGACAACCGGATCGATTCCAACGTCCAGACTCAGTCTTGTCACTTGGTAATGAGCTTTATGTAAAAGGAACAAAACCAAAAGATCTTCAACCTGAGAAGTTGGTTGCTCCGACTGGGGCAAGTGTTAACTACGATGAAGAAGGTCAAACCGGTTCTGTCTCATGGTCATACGATTTCGATGGTGCACAAGCCGATGGTTATACGGATATCACGTTCACGGTGACACAAAAGTCAGCCG
Organism: Exiguobacterium sp. s121; assembly: GCF_018617245.1. Lineage (GTDB taxonomy): Bacteria > Bacillota > Bacilli > Exiguobacteriales > Exiguobacteriaceae > Exiguobacterium > Exiguobacterium profundum. The sequence goes on along the minus strand of NZ_JACSJV010000001.1, from coordinate 1,437,754 downwards.
ATGGAAGTGAGCAAGTCGTCGGAACGACCGGGGAGACGAGTGTGAATATTGCAAACTTGGCCGAAGGAGACACAACGTTTACTATTGTCGCAAATGCGTCGAACCCGTTGACGGGAGAACAGCAATCGGCACCGGCACAAGCGAGCTATTCGATTGAACCGAAAGAGGAACCGACGGAAGAAGAGGAAAACCCTACTGATGAGGGGAATTCCGAAGATGAACCATCAGACGAAAATAACGGGAACGGGAATGATAACGGGAACGGGAATGGTAACGGAGACGGAAACGGCGAAGATACCACCGACGAACAAACTCCTGATGAACCGGCTACGGATGAAGGTTCTGGCGAAGGTACAGACGAACCAACTGACGGAGATGATTCAGGAACTCCGTTAGAGGGACAATCCAATGGTGAATCGTCAGACACGAATCGTGGAAACAATAATTCAAACAATGGGAATAACTAAGGAGAGCAGGGCGACATTGTGCGCCCTGTTTTTCGTTTGACTTTGTTATAATGAAAAGAAAGGGAACAGGATGGTGACACATGGTTCAACTCTCTTTAAAACGCAAGATGAAAGTATTACTTGTCATGGATCGACTGCAAGACGATGATTTCGGCGTGCCTCTCGGTGGACATCTCGGGTTAAAGCTTTCACATGTGCTCTTAAAAGAGTCCATACCGTTTGGGCGTCTCATCCAGGACCAAACCGTCGCCGAAGCAATCGGACATGCTTACTTGAAACGAATCGGAGTCGAGACCATGTTCACGGGCGAAGAATCCTATTATCCAGAACTTCTTCGTGGCAACCGTCAACTCATCTCAACAAACGAAGATTATTATAAAACGGTGCAACGCTACGTCAAACATCTTTTAGCGGTTCATTCGAAATGTACGAAACTACATACCATCGTCTTGTTCGGACGGTCGACGCAACGTCTGTTTTCAGATGCGCTCTTCCGTCTCGAAGAAGAAAATGAGCATGTCGCTGCTACATTTAAAGACATGGCCATCTTTCAGATGCCCGCTGTATCGAGAGTGGTACGAGATGAACGGATTCATCAAATCCGACAAGTCGTAGCGGACCTTGCACCTTCGAATGCGTAATGAAAGAAGGTGACTAGATGCGAAAATCTCGCTCTGTCGAAGAAATCATAAAAGAATTAAGAGATGATCCTGGTTTTTCAAACCACGTACGTCATTGGCACACGGTCGATGCACGTCCGGCCCAATATGCCCCAATTCCAGAGCAGGTGCCTGAACAATTGGTGAATGTACTTAAGAATCGTGGAATTGAACAGCTGTATACGCATCAAGCCGAGGCTGTGAAACAAACGGCGGCTGGCCATTCGACGGTCATCGTAACACCTACGGCATCAGGAAAAACACTGTGTTATAACTTACCCGTCCTATCCAAGATGATTGAAAAACCTACAGCACGTGCGCTTTATCTTTACCCGACAAAAGCACTCGCGCAAGATCAAAACAGTGACTTGATGGAGATGATCGAAGCCCTTGAAGGGAATTTGCGATGCTTCACTTATGATGGCGACACATCACCTGCGGCACGAACGAAAGTTCGCGATGCGGGCAATATCGTTATCACGAATCCCGATATGTTACATTCCGGCATCTTACCTCATCATACGAAATGGATTCGTCTATTTGAGAACTTAGAATACATCGTCGTCGACGAACTCCATACGTATCGCGGCGTGTTTGGCAGTCACGTGGCGAACGTGTTTCGACGTTTAAAACGAATCTGCGCCTATTATGGTAGTCACCCAAAATGGATCATGACATCGGCGACCATCGCGAATCCGCTTGAACTTGCCGAGCTATTGACGGAAGAAGAAGTCGTATTAATCGATCGAAACGGGGCACCTCAAGGCAAGAAACACCTTGTCTTCTATAATCCGCCTGTCGTCAATGAAGCACTCGGAATTCGTCGTAGCGCAACGCTCGAGACGAAACGAATCGCCTCGAGGCTCGTGGAAGCGAACATACAAACGATTGTATTTGCGCGGTCGCGCGTACGTGTCGAGGTGCTATTGACCTATTTGCAGGAACTAACACGGCGGGAGCTCGGACCAAAGTCTATTGTCGGTTACCGTGGCGGCTATCTTCCATCTGAACGCCGAGAAATCGAACGACGGTTGCGGAACGGGGAAATCAAAGCGGTCGTTTCGACAAACGCGTTAGAGCTCGGTGTCGATATCGGTCAACTTCAAGCATGCGTCTTAAATGGATATCCAGGGACAGTCGCTTCGTTATGGCAACAGGCTGGGCGCGCCGGTCGTCGGCATTCAGAGTCACTCGTTGTATTTGTCGCATCCTCGTCATCACTCGACCAACTCGTCGTCGAACAGCCGGACATGATTTTAAATCGCTCACCGGAAGCGGCACGTCTTGACCCGAATAACTTGATTATTCTAGTAGACCACATCAAATGTGCCGCTTTTGAGTTGCCGTTTCAAAAGGGAGAGCGGTTCGGAACAGTCGACACGGAAGATATATTAGAGTTTTTGACGGATGCTCACGTCTTACACGAACGGGCCGATAGGTACTATTGGATGACGGATTCGTTCCCGGCCCATGACATCTCGCTTCGGACGAGTGATCAAGAGAATGTCGTCATCGTCGATCAGACGGCGAAGCATCAAGTTATCGGTGAAATGGACACGTTCAGTGCCATGACGTTGTTACATGATGAAGCGATTTATTTGCATGGAGCCGAACAGTACCAAGTCGAAAAACTCGATTTTGAGGAGAAGAAAGCATATGTCCGCCGGGTTGACGTTGACTACTATACGGATGCGAATTTAGCAGTTGAACTGAAAGTACTCGAAGAGAACAAGTCAGACGGAGCGAAGACGTTTGGTGAGGTATCGGTCATCGCGATGGCCACCTTGTTCAAGAAAATAAAATTCGGGACGCATGAGAACATAGGGTCGGGTCCGATTCATCTACCGGAGCGAGAGTTGCATACGACAGCTACATGGTTCACGTTAGATGAGCGATTCGCCTATTCGGAGGCGGACCTCGAAGATCAACTTGAAGCGGTCAGCGATTTGATGAGGCGACTTGCGCCACTTTATCTCATGTGTGACACGCTCGATTTATTCACTACGATTCAGATGAAGTCGACGCATACGAGTAAGCCGACCGTTTATTTGTACGACCGGTATCCAGGAGGCATCGGTCTCAGTGAGGCGCTCTATAAAGATGCAGACATGGTGCTTGAAGCGGCAGAACGGACGGTATCCGACTGTCCATGTGAGAGCGGATGCCCCCGTTGTGTCGGCATGATTGGATACGGTGATTTCAAACAGCAAGTCATCCGTCAGTTGCAAGCATTGAAAGGAACGATATGAAAGCTAAACTATCTAGATTAATCAAAACGAACGAACCTGGCCCAAAAGCTAAGGTCACGAGCCCTGACGAAGTGGAGCAACAAAAGTGGAAGGATCATGGGGGCGAGATTTTAACGTTTGAGGGGGAATGGTGTGTCCGGATTCGAAAGACATATCCGCTCGACGAGGTGTATCACGACTTCAAGTTTGGAGAAGCAAGAAAGATGATGCGTCAAACCGAGCACCCGTTTTTCGTCGTCGACTTAGAGCCCGACCAAGTCCTGTTCATGGATACGGAAACGACCGGGTTACGCGGTTCAGGAACATCAATCTTTTTGATTGGATTTGCTAGGATTCAAGAAGGACACCTTGAAATGATTCAATACGTGTTACCTCATCCGGCGTTTGAAACCGCCTTTTACTATCATTTCTTGCAGGATATTGGAGATGAGGTTCGTTTCGTTACCTATAACGGGAAATCATTTGATTGGCCCCAAATCAAGACGAGACATACATTCGTCAAATCCAGGGTGAAACAATTACCTTCAGTGGGTCATGTCGATTTACTTCACGCTGCAAGACGATTGTTAAAACCGAGGCTTGAATCGGTATCATTAAAAGCAGTCGAAGCATACTTCGGTCATGAACGAACGGACGACCTTCCTGGATTCTTGGCGCCGATGCACTATTTTCAATATGTCAAAGAGCGGAATCCTGAAATATTGCTCCCGGTCCTCGAACACCATCATGCGGACTGTTTAAGCCTTGTCTCTTTGTATACACGTCTCAGTCAACTCGTTACGACCCCGGTAACTGATTTTGGAGAGGAACGTGCTCACTGGTTACATGACCTTGGCGAACAAGATCAAGCGCTGAGGGAGTTTGAGCAACTCTCGAGTCCATCGAAGCGTTCCATCATGCGGCAAGCGATGATATTAAAACGAGCTGGACGATTCGAGGAGGCCATTCCGCTATTTGAGTCGCTTCATACGATTGAAGGGTATGTCGAACTCGCCAAGTATGCAGAGCATAAACAAAAAGACATCGCTTTGGCGATTGATTACACGGAGCGAGCCATGAAGCTCCTCGAACAAAAGCGAACAGTGCTACGTCAAACTATCGACCGTGAGAAAATTGAATTGGAGCATCGACGAGCTCGCCTAGAAAGGAAGCAAACATGAAAGTAGTAGCCGTCACAGGATATCGTCCTCATGAACTCGGCATTTTCAAAGCGGATCATCCAGGAATTGAAATCATTCAAGAAGCTTATCGGAAAAAGATACTTGAAGTCATCGAATTAGGTGCTGAATGGTTCATATTAAGTGGAACGAATGGTTGTGAATTGTGGGCTGGACAAGTATTGTTAGAGTTAAGAGAAACCTATCCGATTAAAATTGCCGTGTTTCCTCCATTCTTAAATATGGATGAGCGCTATAAACCATTCGAACAAGAACTATTTGTGCAACTGCAACTCGAGGCAGACTTTTTTGAACCGCTGACACAGCGTCCATACGAAGACCCGAGTCAACTACGCGCAAAAACGGCATTCTTTTTAGATAAAGCAGAAGGATTGATCACCTTGTATGACGAAGAAACGGAAGGAAGTCCCCGCTTTTTAGTCGATGGGGCTCGGCGGAAGCCGAACATGGAAGTTTTCCTAATCACACAAGAAGACTTACGAGTCATTGAAGAAGAAAAACAATGGGAACAACAATGGGAGTGATATGATGCAAACGGAATTAACAGCAGAAGCGATTTATAAACAAGAATTCAAGACGGCGTTACGTGGTTATTCACAAGAAGAAGTCGATCAATTTTTAGATGTCGTCATTCGCGATTATGAAAAAATGGCGAAAGAAATCGAGCGTCTTCAAAAAGAAAACGACTCGTTGCGACGGGAACCTGCGCCTGCGTCGGAACCAGTTAAACCAGCACAACCGGTTGCGTCAAATTATGACATGTTACGCCGTATCTCAAATCTCGAAAAAGCGGTCTTTGGAAAGCAAGTCGGTCCAAGCGAATAATGAATAGGGGGTGGAGTCTATGTTGCAAGTGTTAACGGCCACGGAGAAACAACCAGTCAAACAACAGACAAAAAAGCTGTTTCGTGTGAAAGAAGAAGTGATGAAAGCACCAACCTGCTATACAGATCGTCTCGTCGAAAACATCAGACAAACATGCCGATTTGATTGGATGATGATTGAACAAGTCAAATTAGGGGATGATCTCGTTCATTACGTGCTCGTCGGACCTAAAGGCGTATTCTTGATTCAATTAAATCGAACTCCAGCCTCCGTCCATATGACAAACCGGGAATGTCGAACCGAGACCTCGATGGGGTGGAAACAGGTTTATCCTCACCCTGTCACGGAATTAGAACGGATGACCAAACAAGTGCGGTCACGATTAAAAAAAGAGTGTAATCAAGCAATTCCCGTCTATTCGTTTTTAATCTTCCCGGAAACGGAACGATTGAAGTTAGAACGAATTAAGGCGAATTGTGGAGATTCATTCGCTCTGGTGGATCAGGTGATTAGTAAAACGAACCTTGAGACGTTGACAGAGCCGCTCGTCAAACAAATCGCCTATTATTGTTCTGAGCGACAAGTACATAAATAAGAAGAAGGCCGAATACCAATCATTCGGCCTTCTTCTTATTTTAAAAGTTCTCTTGCTTTTGCTGCATCATCTCGGTGTACGAATAGTGCAACGCGATCGTCCAAGTTTTTTGCGAGCGGTTTTAATAACTTTCCGGTCGGAAGTCCTTGTTCCACACGACAGGTGATGCCCCGCTCGGTCAAGTAATGATAATCACCTAAGAGTTCTTCACCTTGTTTCCCGAATGCTTCACCGAAACGAACCCACTTCAAGTTGCGAATTGTTCGAATCGTGACCAAGATGACAAACAAAATGGCGAGTGCGATGATCAATAATGTTTCCAATGCCTTCAACCCCTTCTTTACACAAGTTTAATGGTGTGGCGAGTTGAAAGCAATATGGAGCGAACGGTATACTGAAATGGAAAAGAGGGATGAAATGAAAAAACCGATTCAATCGAGACGAGAGGCAATCTCACTACTAGAAAATCAGCAAGTACTCTATATTCGAATTCATAACGGACAAACGGGCATGATCAAATCGACAGAGGAAGGTATCATCGTGGCCATTCCAAATGAAGAGACAGATCAAATCGATTTTCGAAAACTAGAGGACATCGAGGCGTTTGAAGCGTTTTATGATTTGACGCTCTCGAAACCAGGGATTTTGTATGTAAACGTTGAAGAGTAATGACATGGAGAGCTTCACCATTTCGGTGGGGCTCTCCATTTATACACGTTTAAGAGGAAGGCAGCCAGACAGCTAACTTGTCCTGTAACGGCTTTAGGCGAACGTGATGTTGCTTATGCAACAAATAACCGTCTGGGCGAATGACTAGTATGCCACGTTTCATAAAGAGAGATTTGGCAAGTTCGTTCCCTTGATCAAAGAACGGGCGACTCGTCTTAGATAAGGTGATGGTTTGAATGAACGGTTGGTTCTCGTTCAAATAGTCATAGATGGATGACAAATCACGTTTCCCATCGTCAAATACAAGCACTTGAAACCGTCCGTCCGCGATTTCCGATATTTTAGTCCGAAATCCGTCATCCGTTCGTAAAATCTCTGTCTCCGGAAAAATTTTTCCTTCCGCGACGCGACGAAACGGTAATCGTAGCGCATTCGGATACGACAAATGAAGTTGAGAGATCCGTTCGGTGATTTTTTGGTTGATGAGATTGACACGTGTGAAGACATCGGCACCGATTGCTTGGAACGGTAAGAGCATCGGAAGTGTCGTCTGTAACATCTCCGTAGCGATATTCGTCGTCTGTAGCACGTTACGGGCTACGTGCTCCCGCTCGTCCCGATAAGTGGACACAACGTGATGGGGAGCGCCAGTTTTGAGATGCAACCATAGTTTCCAACCTAAGTTGAAGGCATCTGCAATCCCAGTGTTCATCCCTTGTCCACCGACCGGGGAGTTAATATGTGCCGCATCCCCCATGAGAATGATGCGGTTGTGAATGAACGTATCGACCATGCGATTATGCACGCGGAATAAGGAGAACCATTCAACGTCGCGAATATGGACCGGCATATGACTGCGTTGTTCCACCAATTCTTGAAGGTCCGATTCTTGGAATGATTCATCCGTTCTCAAGTTTCCTGTGATGCGAATCGTTTCATCCGTGAGCGGGAAGACTTCGAGCACTCCACGATCCGAGAAAAAGATATGAACCTCTTCACGGGATATCGGCCAATCAGCCTTCAAATCGGCTAGCACCCAAGCCTCTTTGAACGATTTACCACTAAACGGAAGGGCGAGCATCCGACGAACCGAACTGTTGGCTCCATCGGCGGCGACAACGTATTTCGCTTCAACAGCACGAGTTCGCCCGTCTGTAGCGGTCAAATGTGCGATGGTACGGGATGGGTACTGGGTGATGGATGACAACGTTTCACCGCGCTTCACAACATGACCATGTTTTTGTAGAGCACGTTCTAATATGTCTTCGGTTTCATTTTGACGTAATAACGTCACGAACGGATATGGGGTCACGAGTTTGGAGAATTCAAGTTTTGCTGTCCACTGTCCCGAAAAATATAGATTCCCCCGTTCAATTGTTCGGGCACGTTCTAGCACTTCTTGAGCAACATCCAAACGAGAAAACACTTCGATGGTCCGCGGCTGGATTCCGATAGCTCGTGAATTATCCGACGGGGTCGTCTTACGATCAATGATTTGAAAAGATACGCCATATCTAGCTAAAGTGAGTCCGAGCGTCAGGCCGGTTGGCCCGGCGCCGACAATCAATACATCTACTTGTTCGTCCACGCTGATCAACTCCTATCATTAATATTGATATTTCCGACATTGGCAGCGACTAAACGAAAAGTAGGGTATAGAACGGTATATGATATTCGATGATGGAAGGTGAGTGAACATTGTGCAGCCATGGATCACAGAAGAACAGATTCGAGATAGTTTTACAATGGATGAAGATTATGAACAAACAGCTGCAGTGTTAATCCCACTCGTTCAGATTGATCAGGATTGGCACGTCGTGTTTGAAGTACGAGCTCACACGATGCGACAGCAGCCTGGGGAGATATCATTTCCAGGAGGACGCCTCGAAAAAGGAGAGACGCCCGTTGAAGCAGCAATACGAGAAACTTGTGAAGAGTTAGAGGTTTCTGCAGATAAAGTAGAGGTCGTAGGCAAATTGCGACCGCTTGCTACGCCGCATCGCCAATTGATTTATCCGTTTGTCGGAATCCTATCGGAAGTACCAAGTGTAGAAGGGACGGATGAGGTCGATCACTTGTTTACCGTACCGATTTCCACATTACTCATGATTGATCCATTCCACGGAGAAATGGAATGGACGATGAGTCCGGATCAAAATATTCCACTTGATCGATTGGCGAATGCTAAAGCGTACGAAAAACGGGTAATTAAAATGAGAGAACCTTTTTATGAGCATGAAGACTACATCATTTGGGGACTTACTGGAAAATTCTTGACACAATTTATTAAACGGATAAAAGAAAACGTATTCAAACGGTTATAATTTCGTTATAATGATAGAAACAAATTTAGATTGGAAGTGAATGGGTGTGTCTGAAGAATTCCTCGTAGGTGATATCGTGAAGTCGACTCGTGAAGGATGGGTCGCTGAAGTGACCGCCGTACTGACCAATACTGTGATCGGTGACGTCTCGATTATGGAAGAGTTTCAACAGCTCGGACTCGAGTTCGAGAAACAAGTTTTACTAAAATCAGAATTGGAATTGATTGAACGCGCCAGCTGACCTTTTTCTGAAAGGGATGATTCAGGTGTCCATTGACAAAAAAGTACGTGAATGGCAAGAGGCGGGTTTATTGGATGAAGCGACGGGATTAAGACTAGTCGACTATGAACATAAACGACGGGCGGCTAGTGAGCAACATGACCACAAGCCGCCCGTTTTGGTCATTGTCGGATCCATCTTGTTGGCTCTTAGCCTATTCAGTTTCGTCGCAGCCAACTGGCAAGCGATTCCCGGCCTTTTGAAAATCGGTTTGTTTCTTCTTTTTATGGTTGGATTCTATGTCTTTGCCGAGCGGGTTCGCTTGAAAACACCAAGATATGTCACGCTGTTACGTGTACTAGGGTTCGTTTTCTTTATCGCGACCATGGCGGTCATCTTCACGACGTATAATCTGTCTGGCCAATTGACTCTATTGTTCTGGATCATCTTTGCGATGGCCGTACTTCATCGCGTCTTGTATGAGCATGTTTTCTTCTCCATCCTCTCTGCGATTACCGCATTTATGGCCGTCACTAACAGTTTCGAAGGGATCGGTCTGACGTTAATCGCTTTTGGACTGATAGTCACATGGGCGTGGTTCCATTTCGTTGATGAATCGTTGGATCGCACGTTCGCATGGTTGACCTTTTATGGTCTTCTCAATATTTTCGGTCAGTATATCGATTATGAGGGAAGACTGTGGCCGCTTTGGTCACTCGTCATCTTGCATGCATTGCTCTTGTTCTATCGAAAACAAGCAGTTTGGCAAGCAACGTATCTCTTCATTGCGGCCGTTCTATCAATTGGTTATTTAATTAATGTGACAGAGAGTTGGCTCTCTCAAAGACCGCCTTCCGTCATTGAAGCGACACTCTTGTCGGTTGCACTCGTTGCCGTCTATTTGATTCATAGACGGAATGATCTTCTGTGGGTAAGTCTGCTGGCAGTTATCCCATTTGCACTCTTTGAAGATTCAGGAGTTTTACTGGCAATCATCATCGAAGTGATTGCACTTGCTTACTTGATTCGCCAAGACGTGACACGACGACCGACAATTTTCGCCTTCATCTATTTCTTAATCGTTCAAATGACAATTTACTTCATCTACGTGTGGGATCGGCTCGACATCTCACTCTTCTTCTTGATTGGTGCGTTAATCGTCTTTGCGTTGTCACTCGCACTATGGTGGCGTAATCGAACGAGAGGGGATGTGACGACATGAAACGATTTTCTGTTTGGCTTGTCCCGGTTGCTCAAGTCTTGATTGCCATCGTCTTTGTGATTCTTGTCTATGCCATATCGTGGGTCGGGGAGACGTACACGTTTAAAGGGTCTTCGTTCGAACCGTATGACCCTTATTTTGGGGATTCCATCTATCTCGAATATGATGCCTTCAAAGGACGACAAGATGTCGAAACCGGAACGGTATATGTTTCCTTTAAAGAAGGGGAAGATGGATATGCTGTCCTCGATCGGATTGAGTCGAAACCGTTTTTTGGTGGCATTCGGGCAAACTACTATGATCGTCTTCTTTATATAGAAGAAATGGGTTCGTATCGTGTGTCGGAAGATGAGATGGATGCGATAAAAGGTAAGCAATCGTTCACGGTTCAAGTTGATGTCGCACCGTGGGGTATGCTCAGAACGTATGAAATTGAGCCAAATGAATAAGCGTTAATCATGACAGGAAGATTACAGGTTTGTTACACGATTGATTGTAACGAATCTGTAATTTTTTTGTGAACTCATGGAATATCAACGTTTATTTCAATTATTACAATCTGTAACCGATTTTTTTGTCATATGTCAGGAATGTTTCACTTCGATAAAATCACTACTTTGACGGGACTTCTCGTGGTAAATTAACATCTGTTCGTTACATAACGAGAAAGGTGATGACCTTACTACGATGAAATTATTAAAATATATGATCGTCATTGGAGCTACGATGATGGGGTTGTTCACATTCATCGATCAGGCAGATGCTGCACAGATCGGAATCGGGACAGAACAGAAAATCGTACAAAACCCGCTTGAACTAGAACGCCAAGCAATTGAAGAAAAACGACAAAAAGAAATCGCCCGACAAAAGAAACTTGCTGAAGAAAAACGCATCGCAGAAGAGAAACGGATCGAAGCAGAACGTCTTGCGGAAGAGAAAGCAAAAGAAGAAGCAGAGAAAGCAAGACTGGCGAAACTTGAAGCAGAACGAAAAGCGGAGGAAGAGCGAAAAGCAGCGGAACAGGCAACAGCTGCAAAAACGTCGGCTTCTGCCACTCAATCAGTCAGTGCAACACCAGTATCTACATCTAAAAAAGTCATTACAGTCGAATCGACAGCTTATTCAAATGATGTTGCGGATAACAAGGCGTACGGCGGTCGTGTATTAACGGCCACGGGTCATGATGTGACTGATTCGATTTATTATAACGGAATGCGAATTATCGCCGTCGACCCAGCCATCATTCCTTTAGGGTCAAAAGTCCACATCCAAGGTGTCGGTGATGCGATTGCCCTTGATACAGGTGGTAGAATAAAAGGACATATCGTCGATTTACTCGTCGATTCAAAACAGGACGCGATCCAATGGGGGCGTCGACATATTGAAGTAACGCTATACTAAAAATCAGGTTCTCCAATTAGGAGAGCCTTTTTTTGTTTAACAAAGTAGAGAAACGGGCAAATTACTATTTGAATTTCCATTTTGGAAATAGTTGAGGAGGGATCAGGTTGATTGAGTTTCGTGATGTATCAAAACGTTATGAAGACGGGACGTTAGCCGTCAAAGAATTAAGCTTAACAGTAAATAAAGGAGAAATCTTCGTATTGATCGGACCTTCAGGTTGTGGCAAGACAACGACGATGAAAATGGTCAATCGATTAATCGATCATACGGACGGAAAAATTTTAATTGATGGAAAAGAAATCTATCAATTCGATATTTTTGAGTTACGTCGAAACATCGGTTATGTACTCCAACAGATTGCATTATTCCCTCACTTAACAGTGGAAGAAAATATCTCTGTCGTACCTGAGCTTTTGAAATGGAAAAAAGAACGAACGAAAGACCGTGTGACCGAATTGATGAAGATTGCCGGTCTCGACCCGAAACTTCGCTCGAAAAAGCCAGCAGAATTATCAGGAGGTCAACAGCAGCGCGTAGGCGTGTTGCGTGCTTTAGCTGCAGACCCGGACGTCATCCTCATGGACGAACCCTTTTCTGCGCTTGATCCGATCAGCCGTGGTCAATTGCAAGATGATATTAAGCGCTTGAATGACGAACTTGGCAAAACGATCTTGTTTGTCACACACGACATGCAAGAAGCGATGAAGCTTGGTGATCGCATCGCGTTAATGCGTGATGGGGAACTCATGCTAGTCGGTACACCAGAAGAAATCTTGGCGAGTGAAGATCCGTTCGTCTTAGAATTTACACAACGTGGAAGAGGTGAGCTAGATGCTTGAGACGTTCCAAAATAGACAAGGACAGCTTGTCGAGGCACTGATTGAGCACTTGCAGCTCTCTGTCGTATCGCTTTTGATTGCCGTATTGATTGCCGTACCATTGGGAATCTGGCTGACGCGCCGTAAGAAAATCGCCGAAACCGCCATTGGTGTCACTGCGATTATTCAAACGATTCCGTCGCTTGCCTTACTTGGTTTGATGATTCCGCTCGTTGGAATCGGGGCATTACCTGCTATTATTGCGCTTGTCTTATATGCGCTCCTACCTATTTTACGAAACACGTTCACCGGTTTAAACGAAGTGGATAAATCGTTGCTTGAAGCCGCTCGAGCTTGTGGGATGAAGCCGAATCAAAGTTTGATGAAAGTTGAACTCCCGCTTGCTTTACCGGTCATCATGGCTGGTATCCGGACCGCGATGGTTCTGATTGTCGGTACGGCGACGCTCGCTGCTTTAGTCGGAGCAGGTGGACTCGGTACGCTGATTTTGCTCGGGATTAACCGGAATGACAATTACTTAATTTTACTCGGGGCCATCCCGGCCGCGATTTTGGCACTCTTATTTGACTTCTTGTTGCGTCAGATGGAAGGTGCGACGGCGACTCGAAACAAGGCGAAATTGATTGCTGTTTCTACTGTCCTCGCCTTGGTCATCGTCACACCGCTCGCGTTCGGTCGTTCGCAAGAAACAGACCTTGTCGTTGCCGGTAAACTTGGTCCAGAGCCGGAAATCCTAATGAATATGTATAAGTTGTTGATTGAAGAAGAAACAGATTTGACTGTATCTGTGAAACCGAATTTCGGGGAGACGACATTCGTATGGGGCGCACTCCAATCTGGAGACGTTGATATTTATCCGGAGTTTACAGGTACGGCACTGGCGAGTCTCGTCAAAGAGACACCTGAATCAAACGATGCCGGTGAAGTTTACGAACAAGCGAGAGAGGCACTGGCAGAAGACGGATACGTGATGCTCGAACCGATGCAGTTTAACAATACGTATGCGCTCGCGATTCCACGTGACTATGCAGAGGCGGAAGACATTACGGCTATTTCAGATTTACGAAACGTACAGTCTGATATTCAAGCCGGGTTTACACTTGAATTCACCGACCGTGAAGACGGTTATCCAGGACTTCAAAACGAGTACGGGCTTGATTTCCCGTCTGTCGTCTCAATGGAGCAAAAATTGCGCTATCGCGCCATCGCACGAGGGGATGTCAATCTAGTCGACGCTTATGCGACGGACCCTGATATCGCCGAGAACGACCTCGTCGTTTTAGAAGACGACCGACAATTCTTCCCGCCTTATCAAGGAGCACCGCTTATGAAAGAGGAGACACTTGAAGAGTATCCAGAAATCGAGGATGCGCTCAATCAGCTCGCAGGTAAAATCACAGACGAACAGATGTCTGAATTGAATCGACGTGTCGCGTACGGAAATGAACGCGCATACGATGTAGCGAAAGACTTCTTAGAACAGGAAGGGTTACTATGAGAGCTTTGATTATTTCGAATCCGAAGTCCGGCACGAGCGAAACGATGCTCGGAGAGGTCATCGGAACGATTGAGTCGCTCTATGAAGAAATCATCATCAAGAAAACATCGGAAATTGGGGATGCGCTTCGATTCGCGAAAGAAAGTAAACCGTTCGACCATCTGATTGTCATTGGCGGTGATGGTACGCTAAATGAGGTAGTGAATGGGTTGATGACCTTAGAGCGCGACGAGCGTCCGACAGTCGGCATCATTCCTGCCGGGACGTGCAATGATTTCGCTCGGGCACTTGAACTTCCGATTCAACCAACACAAGCGGCAAGTGTCATCAAGTCGCATCATGAACAGCATGTAGACGTCATTCAAGTTGATGAGATGTATGCCCTCAATTTCGTCGGAGTCGGATTGATTGCAGACACATCACGTCAAATCGATCCGAATGAGAAAGAATCGTTAGGTTCGATTGGCTACTTTTTAGCGACCATCCGCCAATTTCGTGAAGCCGACCCGTTCGAAATTCGATTGCGACGTGGGGATGAGATGCTCTATGAAGGGGATGTCAGTTTTCTATATGTAGGAAACGGGAGCTATCTTGGGACCGTACCGACGAAACTGGAGACGCAATCGTTTTCGGACGGGCTGTTAGAAGTGGTACACAGCTCGGCAATCGGATTTCCGATGATTCGTCAATTGTTAGCCCAGCAACTCGGTCTTGATCAAAAATCGGCGGAGTGGAATCACTTTCAGGCTTCACATGTTGAAGTCGAGTTAAACGAACCTCAAATCATTGATATCGATGGTGAACATTTCGAAACCGATCACTTGACGATACGGATTCGAGAGCGAGCCCTCACGTTTTTAACGCCATAAAGCATCAACAGAGAAAAGTATTCAGACTTTTCTCTGTTTTTTTGTTGTCCTCATCTTGGAACCGTGTTAGTATTTCACTATTATTATGAAAATGAAATGAAAAAGAGGAAGTAGGGGTAAACATGGCGCAAAATTCATTCGCCTCAAAAATTGGATTCATACTAGCTGCCGCAGGGTCAGCAATCGGTTTAGGTGCAATCTGGAAGTTTCCATATGTCACCGGAACGAGCGGGGGCGGTGCCTTTTTACTCATGTTTTTGGCGTTCACATTATTACTTGGTCTGCCATTATTGATTGGAGAATTCATTGTCGGACGTTCGACTCAAAAGACTGCGCTTCTTGCTTTCAAACAGTTAGGGCATGGCCGTTGGACCATTATCGGCTACTTAGGTGTCCTTGCTTGTTTCTTGTTACTTTCCTTCTATAGTGTCATTGGAGGATGGGTCCTCATCTATATTGGACTCGGTTTAAGTGGGACGCTCAGTGGACGTTCGGCTGACGAATTTGGTGAGGTGTTCGGGAACGTCGTATCGACACCTGAAATTGCCGTGCTCGGACAATTCTTGTTCCTCTTAATCACACTCTTAATTGTCTTACGTGGCGTTGAAGCAGGGATTGAACGAATGAGTAAAATTTTGATGCCACTCTTGTTCATCAGTTTCTTAGTTCTCGTGGTCCGCTCGTTGACGCTTGACGGAGCGATGGAAGGCGTTCGTTTCTTCTTACAGCCTGACTTTTCTGCATTGACTGGCGAATCGGTATTGTTTGCCCTCGGACAGGCGTTCTTCTCCTTATCGTTAGGGGTGGCAGCGATGCTGACATATGCGTCCTATATAAAGACGAAAGGAACATTGAACCGGTCGGCTAACATGATTGTCTTGTTGAACATTGCGGTTTCACTTTTAGCAGGTCTAGCCATCTTCCCGGCAGTCTTTGCATCAGGTCTTGATCCGGCTGAAGGTCCGGCGTTACTCTTCGTCGTTCTACCGGCAGTCTTCAATCAAGTACCGCTCGGTGGATTCTTCATGGTCTTGTTCTTCCTATTGTTCGCTTTTGCATCGATTACATCATCGATTGCCATGTTAGAAGTCGTCGTCGCAGGTGTGACCGATCGTCTAAATGAAAAGAAATCATCATGGACGAAAAAGAAAGTGACGGTGACAGCCGCTCTTCTCGTCTTCATCGTGGGAGTACCATCCGCGCTGTCATTCGGACTCTTAAGTGATGTACAGATTTGGAACGGTCGGACGTTCTTTGATACGATGGACTATCTCGTCAGCTATATTTTAATGCCGATCGGTGCACTCTTGACTTCCATCTTTGTCGGTTACATCGTTGACCAACGCGTCTTAAAGGATGAAATCGAAACATCAAAACCTGGTGTGAAGCTGTACCCAATCTGGCATGCACTCATTCGCTATGTCATTCCTGTAACTGTCGCGATTGTTATGGTTTCAACATGGATGACCACGTAACAAACGAACTGTAGACTCTATGAGTCTACGGTTTTTTTCGTCTCGCAACGGGAAAGTAGTCGATATAGGTAGTTGATTCTACACCTGTGGACGGAGGTATCGACGAATTTTATTATGCTAAAATGATAGGGATGACGAAACTTTTGTTGAATGGTTTCGTAATGTACAATAGAAGTAACATGAGATGAGGTGAAAAGAATGAAAACATGGATGAAATGGGCCCTGACAGGGGCAGTCATATACTTTGCCATTAACGTATTCGATTTCTCCTGGTTATTCATTATTGTAGGGGCGCTCGTCTTGAATGAAGTATGGTCGACGAACAAGCGCAAACATCGTCAACGTACACCGACAACGGTGGCAAAACGTGCCAAAAAGAAACTGTTACTCGATGAGGAAGAATCGTTTTCTGGATCGAGGATTTTAAAACCGATCGAAGAGCCGATGCCTACGCGACAGTTCGAGGCGACAGACGATTTAGAGCTTCAATTTTTGCAACGGACGATTGAGCAAGGATATGAGAAGTTACAACAAATCGACCGTGTTCTTCCAGATATTAAAGATGTAGAAGTGAGGCGTGAAATGAAGGCCGTCTCGAAAGAAGCGCACGAATTGTTCGAAGAATTATTCGAAAATCCACAAGACGCAAAGCATGTTCGAGACCTGTTCACATTCTATTTAGATTCCCTCGTCTCGGTCGTCTTGAAATTTAAAGAGCTTGAAGGAAAACGGGTCGTCATTCAAGAAGAGACTCGGGAACAATTAATCACAAATATGCGACTAATTGTCGATAAATTTAAAGAACAACGCGGACGTCTCCTTGAAGATGACGCCGTAGACTTTGAACGTGAACTGATCATGATGGAGCGCGTCTTGTCTGATCAGCCGGAAGGGAGAAAGAAACATGACTTCATCGAATGAAACGAACTGGCAGTCATGGCCGGAAGAAGAACTGACTTCTGATACGAAAACAAAAACGGAGACGGAGGGGTTCAGTGACCCATCTGTCGAATGGTCATCCGTTACACAGTCACATGAAGTGCCAGCCATTCAAGCGAAACCAGACGTGCCTCAAGAGCATCGCGAGCGCATCACACGATTGGCTGAATCCATTGATATTAAAAAGACAGACTCTGTTATGTTGTTCGGGTCGAATGTCCAGCGCGAACTTTCCCAATTCTCTGATCAAATTTTGACGGAAGTGCGGATGAAAGATGGCGGCGATGCCGGTAAACTGTTGTCTGACTTGATGCAAAACGTCCGTAAGATGGACCCAGATATGCTTCAACCGGAGAAAAAGAGTTTCATGGATAACATTCCGCTCATCGGTCGTGCGAAGAAGAAGGCTGAAAACTATAAGCTTCAGTTCGAAAAAATGAACGTCTATTTGGAAGAGGTCATCCATAACCTCGATCGTGCGAAGTTCGGTCTCATGAAAGACATCACGATGCTCGATCAAATGTATGATAAGAACAAGCGATATTTCGAAGAGTTGAACGTCTATATCGCCGCGGGTGAGACAAAACTTGACCATGTACGGGAATACGAGATTGCCCCGTTACGTCAAGAAGTAGAAATTTCTAAAGATCAATCGAAGCTTCAACAATTGAACGATATGATTCAATTAGCGGACCGTTTTGAGAAAAAGTTGCACGATTTAAAATTGAGTCGTACCATCAGCCTTCAAATGGCACCTCAAATTCGAGTCATTCAGCAGAATAACCAAATCCTTGCTGAAAAGATCGAGTCAGCGGTCGTCAACACGATTCCGCTTTGGAAAAACCAAGTCGTTCTTGCACTCAGCTTGACGCGCCAGAAAACGGCACTTCGTATGCAGCAGGACGTGACGAAGACAACAAATCAACTGCTTGAGCAGAACTCGAAGATGCTCAAAGATTCATCGATTGAAATCGCTCAAGAAAATGAAAAAGGGATTGTCTCTGTTGAATCACTGAAAGTCGCTCACGAGAACTTACTCTCTACGTTAGATGAAACGTTACGCATCCAGCAAGAAGGGAAGCAAAAACGTCGTGACGCAGAGCGCGAACTTGACCGCATGGAGCACGAATTGAAGGAGAAAGTCATCGAGATCGCTTCGAAAAATAAAGAACTACCAAAGGACACTGGATACTAAGGGGGAAGTCTGAGCAATCAGACTTTCCTTTTCTACGAGGAGGGACTTGAGTGGAGAAGCAACGATTGTGGGATGAGACGTGGTTATTATTCGCTGATATGATGGCCGAGCGGCACTCGAAGTGTGCATCGAAGAGTGTAGCCTGTGTCATTGTAAAAGACGAAAAACCGATTTCAATTGGCCTGAATGGTACACCATCTGGTCATACGAACTGTAATGAAATCTATATCAAGCAAGAAGATGGGTTCTATAAGCATGCCGACTATGTTGCATCGACAGATTTCGATATGATTAACGAACCGGCACGACTCATCCGAGATGATGTGACATATATCAAGTGTACAGACCCATTTGATCACCATCACTGGTCGAAGCAACATGAAATCCATGCGGAAATCAACGCGATTGGAAAACTCGCTGCCGATTCAACGAATGCATTTGGTGCGACGGCGTATGTCACGCATTCACCATGTCATGCCTGTTCACTCGCCTTAATTGCGGCACGCGTCGCGCGAGTCGTTTATGCTGTCGGTTATGAGCATGGGGATGGGTTAGAATTGATGCGTGAAAGCGGGATTGAAGTGTTACATATGCCACTTGAAAAAATGTACAAAAATACATTGTAAACGTTTTCATTAGATGATATATTATTAATGTACTGCCAATGGTGTTTTACTCTTCCATTATTCGCCCCTCCTCGGAGGGGCCTTTTTTTTGTTCAAAATGAGGTGAGACAAACTTTACACATAATGTTCAATATTTCACAATATACACTTTAAAATCTCTTATATAATAAAAGTAGATTCAAGAGAGGGGAATTTACACATGGAAAAACTCGTTCGCTTTACAGATGGTGCATATGAAGTAGAGGCGTTGATCACACTCGAAGAAGTGTGGGAAGATAAATTTGCGATTGGCATGCACAAGGAGCTTGCCGTCAAATCATTAACCATTAACGGAAATGAAGTATCAGAGATTAAACATGTTCGTGCACTCCTTCGATACTATCCGACGCTTGGTGTATCAGGAATCTTGTTGGCATTAGATAAGGCGGCTGCTGAGATTGTCTCATTGTCGAAAGATCAAGATCCAGCGCTCCAATACGTTGAACTCGTGGCCATTCAAATGGACGAGGAAGCGACAAACGACTTGAAAACATTATATGCGGCAATGTGATCTCAATTGGGTGAACCATTTCACCCAATTTTTTATTGCATCTTTTATTCGTTATGGTATGATGTTTACAGATGAAGAAATGGAACGCCATATCGTTGTCAACCATAAGCATGGGGATCTAGATAGCTAGATCGCTGTCAAAAAGCCACGTTCATAGGAACGTGGCTTTTTTTTGTTCAATGAAGTCGAATCCAGCCGCCACATCTTGAGCGAGGTGCGCATCCGAACCCATCGTGAACGGGATGTGCAGGTCGTTCGCGGATTTTGCAAGTCCGGCGACGTAAGGTACCCCACAATCCGGTTTTCTGAGTCCGGCCGTGTTGAAGTCAAGTCCGAATCCCCGGTCGGCAATCATCTGTAACAGACGTATTTCTTCCTCTTTTACTTTTGAGCGGTCCCATTCATAGTTTCTTTGATACTTTATCGGGAGATCGAGGTGTCCGATACGAGCGACACGGATGTCTTCCCACGAAAATGAGAGACCCTGTTCAATCGACTCATAATAAGCTCTCATTACGCTCTCGAATGAGCCAAACGCTTTGATGAGTTCATCAAACGTCTCGGCAGAATAATCAATCGGCATATAGGCGCCATCTCTATATAGGAAATGCTGCGATAAAATGACTTCATCAATCAATGGTGCGAAAGGCTTGAGTAAGGCAATGGTCTCTTTCTCTAAATGAGGCAATAAGTCGACTTCTAATCCAACTTTAATGTCGATAACCGCTTGATACTGCTGTTTCATCTGATGCAACGTATCGAGGTATTCTGGAAGTAGATCAATCGACATCGCCGAGTCTTGATTCGGGACCGGGTCGGTGAACGATGGGGGGAAAGGCGCATGTTCTGTGAACGTCATCGTTTGCAGGCCTTTTTCGATCCCGACTTGAATATAGTGTTCAATCGGGTCATTTGTACCGTGTGGACAAAAAGGGGTATGCACATGGCCATCGTGGGTAAAGTTAAACATCGATTACACGTCCTTTTCAGTTCATTTGGTTGACAGGTGTTTATCTGTTTGATAAATTTAACATAATACTTTAGTTTGGTAAAGTGATAACAAGATAAAGGGTGGTTATGATGATTTGGTCAAATTCAAAAGGTTCGATTCCAGAAGGCTGGTATGAACTTCAATCAGGAGATGTCATCCGTCCAAAACGATGGATGTTGTCATTTTTAGAGAAGGCAGAGTCGAGCGGCTACGCAGTCATCGATCCACCGCTTCTCGAATACTATTCACATTATCAAAATTTAGCGCTCTTTGACGAGTCAGCCTATTATCGATTGTTCGGGAACGACGGGGAACTTCTCGTCATGCGCCCTGACTATACACTACAAATCGCAAGAAAGTTAGCAGACGGTCATGAACCGATGCGTGTCGCTTACGCTGGTGCCGTCTATCGTCGGACAGTCAAACATTCCGGGCAACCCCATGAACGGCAACAGCTTGGACTCGAATGGGTCGATGGCGAAGAGAAGGACAGTCATCTGATTGAGTCCTTTCTCGATATGACGGAAGGAGTCCTGCCTACCGAACGTTTGACCATCAAAATTGGGTCAGCAGCCGTCATCTCGCTCATCGCGAAAGAGACAGGGATTCAGGAACGGACATTCCGAAAAATCTTAGCACTTCGAAACTTAGAATCATTACGTGAATTAGCAGAGACGTATCGCTATCCGTTGATTGCGAAGCTGCCCTTTTTAATTGGGAATTCTGCACTCGAAGAATTACGGTCTGAGGCACCAGAGTCTTTAAAAGAAGCCATCGGTGAAGTGGACGAGGCGGTGCAACACTTACGTACTATCGGATTAGAGGTGTCTTACGATTTCGGTCAAACGGGAGACTTTGATTACTATTCAGGATTGACCGTGACGGGAAGTGTTGAAGGCAAGCGTGTCCTTTCAGGAGGACGATATGATTCACTGTATGGACATTTTGGACACTCGAGACGAGCGTTCGGCATGTCGCTCGATTTAGAACAGTTAGATGAGGTGATCAAATGAAAGTAGCGGTCGCGAAAGGTCGGATTGAAAAAGCAGCCCGTCAATTTTTTGTCGAACGTGACTTACCCGTATGGCCAGAGAAGCGGGGACGTGAGTTGACGGTACAAGCAGGAAATCATGAATTCATTTTCGTCAAAGGGGACGACGTCTATAAATATGTGATGCATGGAGCGGCAGATGTTGGCATTGTCGGCGGTGATATTTTACGAGAAAAAACGCCAGGCGTACTCGAAGTCGTCGATTTACCGTTCGGTCGCTGTCGAATGGCCGTCTGTGGTCCAAAAGTTCGACGCAACGGCACAAAGAAATTGAAAGTGGCGAGTAAATATCCGAATATCGCCATATCACACTTTGCATCGAAGCGACAAAACGTAGAAGTCATCGCGTTGAACGGGTCGGTCGAACTGGCTCCGTTAACGGGACTCGCTGATTGCATCGTCGACATCGTCGAGACAGGCGCGACGTTGGCTGCAAACGACTTGGAAGAATACGAGACGATTTTTTCAATCAATGCAAAATTCATCACGAGTGAGACAGCTTTAGCGGAACAGCCTGACGAATTGAAGGCCTGGATTCGAAAGATGAGTCAGGAGGAGAACGCATGAGTACAGAAACGAATCGCTCAAGGCGCGAAGCTTGGGCCGAAGCCGTGAAACCGATCGTGGAATCGATCGAGGCCCGCGGAGACGAAGCGCTGCTTGAGTGGACGAAACAATTCGACGGGGTCGACCGAATTGAATCGGTCGATTTGGCCAGCTTTAATCCGCCAGTCGCATATGCTGAATTGACAGAGGCGCTTACATTAGCGGCGGAACGGATTCGTGCATTTCACGCGCGTCAAGTCCGACAAGACGATGTGTTCGAAGATACGATGTTCCGCCTTGGGAGACGCTATATGCCACTTGATTCGGTCGGAGTTTATGTACCGGGTGGGACTGCCGTCTATCCGTCGAGCGTCCTCATGAACATCATTCCGGCGAAAGTAGCTGGCGTCAAAAGAGTCGTCATGGTCACCCCACCAAAAGCAGATGGGATTGACATTTCCCTTTTGATTGCAGCAAAAATTGCAGGTGCCGATGAATGTTTTCTGGTCGGTGGGGCCCAAGCCGTGGCAGCACTCGCATACGGGACAGAAACGATTCGTCAAGTTGACAAGATTGTCGGCCCAGGAAATGCATATGTCGCGACGGCGAAGGCTCTCGTCTCACACATCGTCGGTATCGACTCCGTCGCCGGACCATCCGAAGTGTTGATCATTGCCGATGAGACGGCGAACCCGAAGTGGGTTGCCGCCGACCTGCTCGCACAAGCGGAACATGACGTCGAGGCGACTGCGATTGCGCTTGTCACGTCAGAAACACTCCGCAACCAAATCGAGCAAGAACTTGAGCGACAATTAGTGCTATTACCACGCCAAGACATTGCGAGAGAATCGTTGAAGCGTGGCGGCGTCTTGTACCGGACAATCGAGGATGCGATCGAGTACGCGAATACGATGGCCGCGGAGCACGTCCAGTTGGCCGTCAAAGATCCTGAGGCGTTGATGCGGGCAATCCGTCACGGTGGTTCGTTCTTCCTCGGACATGAGGCAGCCGAAGCATTTGGAGACTATATCGCTGGACCGAACCACGTCTTGCCGACGAGCGGGACGGCCCGCTTCTCTAGTGGACTATCGGTCGATGATTTTTATCGCCGTCAGACGTTCCTTGAGATGACAGAACTTGATGAGACGATTACAAAGGCAGCGATTCGAATCGCCAAACAAGAACAATTAGAAGGACACGCCCGTGCGATGGCTGTTCGGATGGAGGACATATGAGACGAAATTATCAAAATATCCCACGCTATGTACCTCATGCCGCTTCGGGATATGCGCTCAATCAAAATGAAAGCCAATATCCGTTACCAGAACGTCTCGAACGAGCTATTCGAGACGTATCACTCGAGGCACTCAGCCGTTACCCAGTCGAAGAATTGCTCGCTTTAAAAGCGAGCTATGCTGACTATGCGGGAGTCGAGCCGACGCAACTCATGGTCGGCAGCGGGAGCGATGAGCTATTGGCCATCTTGAGTCAGGCGATTTTGGATACGGAAGACCGTGTGGTCGCACCGGCCCCAGACTTTTCGATGTATGGCATCTATACACAAATTGCCAGAGGGCATTTCACACAACCGGACGAACAGGGTTTGCGTTACGAGACGTTGGCTGAAGTCATTCGAACAACAGACCCTAAACTCGTCTTGATTTCGAATCCGAATAACCCGACCGGAAAGATGTGGACACTAGACGAATTGTCTGACATTGCGACACGTGTACCGTACCTCGTCGTGGATGAAGCGTATATTGATTTCACAATGAAGAACTCATTTGTGTCTCGCTTGAACGAATATCCGAACGTCATCATCTTACGGACGTTATCGAAGGCGTTCGGTCTAGCGAACCTCCGGATTGGTTTCATGATTGCATCTGAAGAAATCATCGAACAGATTGACCGCTTCCGTTCGCCATTCAATGTCAGTGGACTCAGTGCCGCTGTCGCCAACGTCGTCTTACGAGATGAATCTTATATTCAAGAGTCGATTCAGTTCCATACGGCGCAACGTGAGAAGTTAACGGAGTTGTTACGACCAGTCGGTGAGATTTTACCGAGCCGTGCCAACTTCATTTATGTCAAAACGGATGATAGTGAAGGATGGGCATCCCGCTTCCTTGATAAAGGGGTCCATGTACGTGCTTTTCCCGATGGACTACGTGTCAGTGCAGGGACAGACGAGGCGTATGCCTTGATCCGACAAACGATTGAAGAGGTGAATTCTGTTGAGAACAGCTGAACTAAAACGTGAAACGAAAGAAACGAAAATTGACATTCGATTAAATCTAGACGGAACGGGTGAAAGCTCCATTCAAACGGGGGTCGGCTTCTTCGATCACATGTTGACGTTGCTCGCTTTTCACAGTCAGATGGATTTAGACGTGAAAGTCGAAGGCGATACGTGGGTCGATGCCCACCATACGGTCGAGGATGTCGGGATCGCACTCGGTCAGCTCATCTCCAAGTCACTCGGGGATAAAGTCGGAATTCGCCGCTACGGGTCGAGTTACATGCCAATGGATGAGACGCTAGCGCGAGCGGTCATTGATGTGTCAGGACGCCCATTTCTCGTCTATCAAGCGGATATTCGCAATCCGAAGCTTGGTGATTTTGATACCGAACTCGCTGAGGAATTTTTCCGTGCCGTTGCCATGAATGGTCGACTCACACTGCACCTTTCTGTTCTGTACGGGTCGAACTCACATCACATGATTGAAGGGTTGTTCAAAGCGTTCGGACGAGCGCTTGCCGAAGCGGTCTCTAGCGATGGGACGAACCGTCTCCCTTCTACGAAAGGATGGATCGAAGGATGAAAGTAGCGGTCATCGATTATGGTATGGGAAACGTATTTAACGTCGAACGTGCATTACAAGCCATCGGTTGCTACGTCGTGATCACGAACGATGCAAATCAAATTGAAGAGGCGGATGCCGTTTTACTTCCTGGGGTCGGTGCCTTCCCGCAAGCGATGCAATCGCTCGAACAGACGGGTCTTATCCCACTATTGCAACAGATGGCGACGGAAAAGCCATTTTTAGGGATCTGTCTTGGGATGCAGCTCTTGTTTGATTCGAGCACGGAAGGTATGCCGACAAAAGGTCTCGGGTTGATTCCGGGAACGGTCGAACGGATGCGAGCGAAGCGTCTCCCACACGTCGGATGGAACTCGATCCTTCGCGATGAGGATGTCTATTTTGTCCACTCTTACCATGCCGTGACGGCCGACGATTACATCGTGGCGGCAGCTGATTATATGGGTGAGAAAGTTCCGGCAATCGTTCAAAAAGGGCTCGTGACGGGCATGCAGTTCCACCCGGAAAAGAGCGGGACATTTGGTCTCAGCTTACTTCAAGAATGGAAGGAGGCGGTCGAGCGTGAGATTACTACCCGCCATTGATTTGATTGGAGGCAAGATCGTCCGTTTGACGGAAGGTGATTTTTCTACGGAAGAACAATACGGAGATCCGTATGAATTATTAAAAGCGTGGCAAGGGAAGGTCCCGATGATTCACTTGATTGATTTAGAAGGGGCCAAGGCAGGTGAACCGCGTCATTTAGACGTTGTCCGCTATGCGAAGTCTCTAGGGTTCCTTGTCCAAACAGGAGGAGGAATTCGTTCAGAAGCCGCACTTGATGCTGTGATGGAAACCGGTGCGGATCGCGTCCTTTTAGGGACGAAGGCGTTTACGGATCCTGACTTTCTAGACAAGGCGATTGAAAAGTATGGCAAACGAATCGCTGTTGCACTCGATGCCTATGACGGGAAGGTCGCCATTAACGGATGGCAGGAAGCGACAAAACTCGATGACATCTCGGTCGCACAAGACCTTGTCAAACGGGGGATCGAGACGATTCTATATACCGATATCGGATCCGATGGGAAACTGAATGGACCGAACGTTTCTCGCATGAAGGCGTTACGTCAAATCGTCAACGTCACATTGATCGCCTCAGGCGGTGTGACGACTGAAGAGGACGTGAAGGAGCTGAAGATGGCGAAAATTGATGAGGCTGTCGTCGGGAAAGCACTCCTGTCCGGTAAGGTGAGTATCGAAGAACTGATTGAATGGGAGGCGCGTTATGCTTAAACGCAGAATTATTCCATGTCTTGACGTGAAAGAAGGTCGTGTCGTCAAAGGGATTGAGTTCGTACAACTACGAGACATCGGTGATCCGGTCGAAATCGCGAAATATTACGATGAGTCCGGAGCCGATGAACTTGTATTTCTCGATATCACGGCAAGTACGGAACGTCGCCAGACGATGCTCGATGTCGTCAGTGCGGTGGCGCGGAAAGTATTCATCCCGCTGACGGTCGGTGGCGGGATTCGTTCACTCGAGGATATCTCGTCACTATTAAAAGCAGGGGCGGATAAAGTATCGTTGAACACGCTCGCTGTAGAATCCCCAAGTCTCATTCGTGAAGCGGCCGATCGTTTCGGTTCGCAATGTATCGTCGTCGCAATCGACGTAAAGTTTAAAGATGGCGAATATTATGTGTACACATATGGTGGAAAACAGAAAACGGACCTGTTGGCGGTCGAATGGGCGAAACAAGTGGCCGCGCTCGGGGCGGGTGAACTTCTTGTCACGTCCATGAACCAAGATGGAAAGCAGAGCGGTTATGACCTTGCGATTTTAGAACAACTTCGTGAAGTCGTCGACATTCCGATTATCGCATCCGGTGGGGCAGGCAATGCCGAGCACGTAGTCGAAGCGCTTGAGAAAGTCGATGCCGCATTACTTGCATCCATCTTACATGACCGAAAAACGACAGTAGAAGAGGTGAAGCACGTATGCACGAGTCACAACTTGCCGATGCGGTTCGTTTCGACGAAAATGGACTGATTCCCGCCATCATCGTCTCAGACGACGACGGGGCGGTCCTCATGCTCGGATATATGAATGATGAGGCAATCCGACAGACGCTTCGTGAACGGGTCGTCACGTTCTGGTCTCGTTCAAAAGGTCGGCTTTGGATGAAAGGGGAGACGAGCGGAAATACACTGGACGTCGTCAGCATCCACATCGACTGTGACCAGGATGCGCTTCTCGTTCGTGTTCATGCGAATGGCCCGACGTGTCATACCGGTAATCGAAGCTGTTTCTTTACGGAGGTGAACGTATGATTCATGAATTGGAACAATTGATTCAATCTAGAAAAAATGAACCGAAAGAAGGTTCGTATACGACTTATTTATTGGAACAAGGCGTTGAAAAAATCGCGAAAAAGTTCGGGGAAGAAGCGTTTGAGGTCGTCATTGCTGCTATGACGGATGAAGACTTGGTTGAAGAGTCAGCCGACCTTCTGTATCACTTACTCGTCTTGTTAGCAGCCAAAGGTGTTCGTTTAGAGGATGTGGAAGCGTTACTCGCCAAGCGTCACGGTACTACCACACCGGCGAAACCACGTCGCGACGTCACGGAATGGTAAATAAAAGAGGAAGGAGACGCGCTCCTTCCTCTTTTATGTTACCGATTGACCGAGGCGGCCATGCGAATGTACGTATGGCGTCGTCCGCGAATCGCAATGGATAGTGCCTGAATGTTCTCTGGTACGGCAATTCCGGACAGTCCGGCGTCACCTATATGCACGATATCTGCTCCGCCTCGTTTTGAAGAGAGTGCGATTTCCCGAACGGTCTCGACATCTGCGCCTTCTTGTGACGTTCCAATCGCCGCTAACGTGAGAGCGCCGAGCACTTGCAATTCCTGAACGAGTTCGTGAAACGATTCTTCACGGACGCCAGGTACAGTGCCTGGAGCCGGAAGGAGGATGATATCTGCGCCAGCTTCGACGAAGCGGATATACGCGTCGCGGTCTAACACATTGCCTGCACCGGCTTGATGCATTTTCCCGGCAATGATGACCCCTGCGAATTCACGACGTGCTTGGATGATTGCTTGTTCGATTGCTTCATTCGTGACCCCGGTATTCGGATTGCCTGTCAAACAGACGAAGTCAAACCCGAGCTCCGATGCTTTTTGGAACGCTTCGATTGAAGCGAGTCTGCCTCGTTTTACTTCATTCATCTCGGACGACTTCTCTGAAAAATCAACAGGTTCCAAGTTGACTCCAACTGGCAATCCAATCAGTCGTTTTAGTTCGAGAATCGGATGATCGCTCATCTCATCACCCGGCATCTCCCCGAATAATGCATGACTTTCAAGTCCTTTAATGTAAGGATGAAACACATCGATCATGTTCAATAAAATCAAGTCGACACCGAATGCTCGTGCTAGTTCTGCGTTTGTCACTTCTGGATACAACGGCTGCACCGTCGGGATGACCTCGGCCATGACCGTTCGACCTTCTGCTTTTCGAATCGAATCGATTAAATCTTGACGATTAAACGTGATAAAATCACTTGCTCGACATTCCAGTATTCGTTTCATGTGATCTGCCTCCTTCTGCTCATCCTTGTCTCTATTCCCTAAACCCTTGAAAAATCCTCTATACTAATTTTAAGGAGGGATTATGATGTCGGAAAAAGAAAAGATGATTCGTGGTGAACTGTATTTAGCTGGTGATGAAACGCTCGTTGCAGATCGGAAGCATGCCCGGAGATTAACTGAACAATTCAATCGTTCTGGAATCGATGATTTGGAAGAACGAAAAGAGATTCTTGGTGCGTTACTCGGATCGACGAAAGGGTCATATTATATCGAGCCGAACTTCAAATGTGATTATGGGTATAACATCCACTTAGGAGATCGATTCTATGCGAATTTTGACTGTGTCTTCCTAGACATTTGCCCCATCACGTTTGGGGATGACTGCATGCTCGCACCGGGTGTACATATTTATACGGCGACACATCCGATCGATCCGATCGATCGGATCTCAGGATATGAGTTCGGGAAGCCGGTGACCATCGGCGACCGCGTGTGGATCGGTGGAGGGACGATTATCAATCCCGGTGTGACGATTGGGGATGAGGCCGTCGTCGCATCCGGTGCGGTCGTCACAAAAGATGTGCCTTCTCGAACAGTCGTCGGAGGAAATCCGGCACGTGTGATCAAGACGATCGACTGACAAAAACTCCTGAACGCGTGGTTCAGGAGTTTTTGACATGACTTGATTGCTTGTATTTCTGAATAGCTGTATATGCAAGATGAAGCGCCGTCTCATCACCAATCGTCACCCGAATCCCCGTAGGTTGTTTCGACGTGTGTATGTTCAAGTCGGTCAAATGGGCCCACACTGCTTCAGGTTGTTCTAACTCGATATACAAGAAGTTTGTCGATGCAGGGAGGACATGACCGATGGATTCAAAGGCTAGTGCCCACTTTTGCCGCATCTGGTCATGCCATTTGATTGATTCTTGAAGATAAGTCGCATCTTTTAAGAAGATGTTGCAAATTTTTGCACTCACCCCGCTGATATTAAATGGTGGGATGAATTGACGGAAATAGTGTGCGAGTTCGGTGTTTGTCACCATGAATCCAATTCGTACGTTTGCCAATCCGAACGCTTTTGACATCGTACGGAGGACGATGAGATTCGGATGCTTCGCAATAAACGGGATCATGCTGTCATTCGGTGTGAAGTCCATGTACGCCTCATCCACCACGAGGTACGGTACGAGTGAGGCGAGATGCGTCAACTCTTCTACGGTCCACAGCTTTCCGGTTGGATTGTTCGGATTCGATAGGAGAAGAAGTTTTGGATGATGCGTCTCAATCGCCTCTAGAATTCCCTCATACGATAAATCAACGGCTTGAACATGATGACCGTGTGCGATGGTCGTGAAGATGGGATACATCGAAAAGTCAGGTGCCGGAGACAAGACGATGTCATGTGGTGCGAGCAATGCTTGCGTCACGACATGAATCATCTCATCACTCCCACAACCGACGAGTAATTGCTCGGGTGTGACGCCAACGTACGCAGCGTAGCGTTCGAACAATTCATTGATCGGTTCGACCGGATATTCGTGTAAGTCATGATACGTCAACGAATCAAGCTGATTCTTGATGCGGTCAGGTAACGGGAATTGACTTTCATTTTGGTTTAACCGATGTCCCGTCGGATAAACGACGGGATAAATCGGTAGCTCGACTTGTCTCATTCAGTTGGCTCCATCGAGAACCATTTTTTCACCAATTCATCGATTTCGCCAGACTCCATCATCTTGTTCAACTCTTCGTTGAACTGGTCGCGTAACTCATCATCTAATTTGAAGGCAGCAGCTGATCCTTTTTCGCCATCCTCTTTCAAAGCGAATGTATAGAAGCTGTCATCTTGGTCTAAATACTTTTGTGCGACCGTGTCTTCGATGACCATTGCATCGATTCGACCTGTGTTCAACTCTTGAACGATTTCAGGGATCTTGTTCAAGGATACGAGTTCAGCGTCAGGTGCTTGTTCTTTAGCGATATTTTCTTGAATCGAAGCCGTTTGGACACCGATTTTCTTACTAGACAAATCTTCGATTGCCTGAAGTGACTCGTCTTTTGTCATGATCAAGTTTGTCGCGGATAGATAGATGTCTGAGAAATCGGCATTCTCTTTACGCTCTTCTGTTGGCGTCATCCCGGCCATGACGAAGTCGACACGCCCGCTATTGAGGGCTCCGAGTAAGCTACCGAAGTCCATATCTTCAATCTTCAATTCGTAACCGAGGCGTTCTGTAATCGTCTCCGCGATTTCAATATCAAATCCGACAATCGCATCCCCGTTTGCCGTATCAACGAATTCATATGGGAAGTAATCGGCGCTCGTCCCCATGACGAGCGTTTTTTGTTCTGTCGCTTCACCTTCTGTCTCTTGACTACATGCACCGAGTAATACTGCGCTCATCATAAGTGTACCTGCTAATAACCATTTTTTCATAAGTGTATAATGCCTCCCTGTTGTAGATGAGACTAAGTGTATATGTATGATTATTAATTGTAAAGCATAAATATACAAAATTATTATAAAGAGAAGCACTTTCTATCTGAAAGCGTTCTCTTCTTAGTTTTTCAACAGATACGACATAATTCGCTCAATCGGAATTTCTCGATTGTCCATCGTATAGGTTTGTAAGTAAGAATGGTTAGTAGGCCGTTTGCAGTGTTCATTCATCTTAGACCAATTCTCATACGAAACTTGATCAATTTGACTCGGTCGTCTGACACGGTTTCGAAGTCGTGTGTTAATTTCTTCGTAATTTTCATGACGACACTCGATATAACGGTAAGTCGCTCCGTACTTGGTGGCAATCGCTATCCCTTTATCGAGCATTTCATCATAGAGACATGGACTGTCGAGAATGACGTTTTGTCCAAGTGATAGGTGATACTCGACGAGCGACCAATCGACATCATAAGCCATCTTCCCGATTTCTCCATCCGAGAAATTGCCAATATGAAGCGTATGGAGTAGGGCGGTCTTTGAAACATCATGATCGATGATGACTGCGGGTACGTGTTGGATGATACGCTTAGCCAATGTGGATTTTCCTGATCCAGGTGTTCCAGACATTTGAAGAAAAAACAGATGATCACCTCACATCTAAGTAGGAGCAAATCTTATTACTTATACAACTTGATTTACTTGTTAAAATGGCTCATTTCCTTAAGATAGTCTTCGATACAATCGACCTGAATAACCTGATAAAGTTAGTTAAAGGTTTGATCCGATGTTAGCATTTGCATACCATGATGACATTTCCATCAAGATCTTTAAAATTGAACCAATGTTCGTGCTCGATGGGTGTGATGACCTCAATGTCGTGTTGAGTCATATAAGAATAAGCTTGATGAATATCGTGCGTATTTAAGTGAAACAGCGGTGTCTGGATGATGTTCTCTTTTGAGTAGATTTTACTATCTAAAACGAGGTTCGTACCCTCTAATGGAATGACATATAAATGGTCGAATAAGATCTCTCCTTTTGTTGAAAGATCAAATAAATCACAATACCAGTCACGCGCTTTTTGAATATCACTTACCGGAATGAAAATGGTACCGATTTTGTGAAGGATAGGGTTCATAGAAACTCCTGCCTTTTCATTTGATGAATGAAGTTTTCAACATCTTTCCGAGATTTTAAGACGATGATCTGTTTCTCGTGAGAATATTGTTTGATTCGTTTGACCATCTCTGGCTTTTGAATGTCAGGAAAATTCCAAACCCACTTCAGAAATGCGAAATCGAGTTTTTCCTCACAGGATGCACCCATATCAGGTCGTGTCGTACCACGATATCGGACAACTCGCTTGAGGACGCGATATATACAGACGATGCGTGGAAGATCGATTAAAATGACAGTGTCCGCTGCCTGTAGTCGTAAATCAAGGGTATTCCCGAAATTTCCATCGATAATCCATTCATCCTTCTTCACGAGTTGTTGTTGGATGTCGATTCGTTCTTCTCTCGGTGCCATCACCCATCCCGGTCTCCACATGAGAGCGTCCAAATGATAGACATCGAGATGTAATCGTTCACCTAGTTGACGGGCGAGTGTTGATTTCCCCGCACCGCCAGAACCGATGATCATGATGCGTTTCATATAGTCACTTCTTTCATTGATGGACTCGATAAGATTAACTTTGCCCGTGCATCCATGTTTTCTGGTAGATTTTGTAGTGAAAAATATTTTAAATCTATTCCTTCATCATCGGTTAAACATAACGTGCCCGTCACTGTGTCAGTGATGAATAAATGGGTAACATTATGTACTTGATCGCCATTTGGATATTCAAAGAAAAAATCAGGGCCAGAGAAAACTGAGATTAGAGTTAATTGGTTGGAAGAGAGACCCGTTTCTTCATACAACTCTCTTTGTGCTGTTTGTTCAATTGTTTCTCCAGGTTCCATCGCCCCTCCAGGAAGTCCCCATTCCTTTGTATCTTTCCTTAGTTGAAATAAAAATTCTTGATTATCATTTTGTACAGCTACTGCAGCACCGACCATAATGAACGGACGGTTACCGATGAGCTCTCTCATCGAATGTATATAATTTTTCAACTTATTCATCCTCCAATACAATCCATTTCTTCAATTGACCGTCCTCTTCGTAAATGACCCGGACATCCATCTGTCCGATAACAAGACGTTGTTCCGAACTGAACACGACAATTGGATAGTCTGTCGATACCGGTTTATCCGTCTCAAAGATCGGGCTATGCGCCTGCATAGCGTAATAGCCGTCCGATCTCGTGTTGGCTGCCCCTGCATCAATCTGTGTCACATGTTCAAATCCTCTCAGTCTGAGCACATAACTATAAGACGTTCTCGCCCCTTGTTCGAGACGCCATTCTTCTATGATGGCTGATTTGTCGTCCAGGGTTCGTTCTTCTAGCACTTTTTGTGCCGTATACTCTTTTTCGTAAGGAATCATCTCTTGAATGCTGACGACGGTCATCGTCGCGAGTTTGAGCGATTCCTCGGAAGGCGGGGTAATCAGTATACCAATAAAAATGAGGATGGGAATCAACAAATAGACCATGACACGACTACGCATTTTCATCACCTTACCTTTTTAGATGTAAACTATTTCTGCATAAGAGAATGGGAACCCTTTAAAAGACATCCCGAATCTCTAAAACCGATTCATTTCTTCAATTTTGTAAAGGAGCGGGTATGATACAGAGAGGAGGGATGTTCATGAAAATCGGGGTCATTGGTGGAGGCGTTGCGGGATTGACGGCAGCTGCGCTCGCGCAGCAGAAAGGGCATGATGTGATTGTATTAGAAGCATCGCGTGAATGGGGTGGGTGTGCCGGCAAGTTTCAACGGGGTGACTATTTGTTTCCTGCAGGGGCAACGCTCGGTATGGGATTCGAACGAGGAGGGGTCCATCAGCGGGTTCTTCAGAAATTGGGCGAATCGGTCGAGGTGACGTTACTGGACGAGGTGATGGACATTCAACTGCCTGACGTCACCGTCACTTACTATCGCGACCGCAAACATCTACTCGAAGAGCTTAGTCGCACTTTCCCTGAGAACAGTCAGGCGATTCATGCATTCTATCGTGAAGTGTGGGGCGATTTTGAGAAGATTCGTCCGTTGTTTCAGCAGTTGCCCGCTCTTCCACTTCGCACGGTCTCGGATATGATCTATGCACTAAAAGGATTCCGGCCGAATCAAATCACAGCGCTAATGAAACTCCAGCGTCCACTCGGCGACACGTTGGCCCGTCATGGACTAAGCGGTACAATGTTCGAGCGATTTATCGATGGCGTTCTGCTCGACAGTTTGCAGACCGGTGCGAAAGAAGCGAGTCATTTACTTGGTGCAGTGGCACTGTCGGTCTATCACGAGGGAGCGTACTATGTTGAAGGTGGACTATATCAATTGGCTCATGCGTTAGAGCGCGCCGTTCGAGCATTTGATGGCGAAACGAAATTAGGGAGGGACGTCCAATCCATCGAACAGGTGACGGATGGATGGCTCATCACCGATCGAAGAGGACGACTTGAACTAGTCGATGTCATTGTTTCCGCCATTCCGATCGAGCGGACGAGCGAACTTCTGAGAGGACAGGAACAACGACGCTTCAAACGACAGTATCGCAGACAGTTGAAGCAGTCACAATGGGGCACGTTCAGTCTGTACCTCGTCTTACCTGAGGATGTGTGTCGACAGAAACCGCTGTTTCAACAAATCTATCACGAGCGATTACCGAGCGGGCATGCGTTCATTTCCATGTCCGCGCCAGACGACGTGTTACGGACAGAACGACCGGAACGAACCATCACGGTATCTACACATATCGATTTATCGGAATGGCAAGATTGGAAAGACCGGGCGGCATATGAGAAACTAGAAAAAGATTGGACCAATCGTCTCGTCGACGTTGTCGCGACTGCATTTCCTGCGTGGAATCGCGAGTCGTCACTTCTCCTTCCCGGTGCACCCGGGGCATGGGTAAAGTACACGAAGCGACCGCATGGGGCAGTCGGAGGTTATGCGCAGACTCCTAGCCAGGCGCTCTTTCGCGCTGCGAGTTATCGCACCGACTTGCCGAACTTTTTTGTGTGCGGGGATACCGTATTTCCAGGAGCGGGGACGATTGGCGCGATGACGAGCGGATTACATGTCGCTCGAGCACTCGGGGTGACGATTGATTAGGGGGAATAATGATGAAGAAAAAAGCATTTGATGAACTGACAACGATTGAGTTGTATCGCTTACTGGCGTTACGAACTGAGATTTTCGTCGTCGAACAAAACTGTCCGTATCAAGAAATCGATGGAAAAGATGAACAAGCCATCCATTATTGGATTGAAGAAGATGGAGAGATTGTCTCCGCCCTTCGCGTATTGACGGAAGCATCTCCGGTCGCCATCGGACGTGTCGTCACGAAAGCGACGCATCGAGGGAAAGGGTATTCCCGCCTCTTGATGGATGCGGCAATCAAAGATTTTGGACATGAGACGTTATACCTGCAAGCGCAGACGTATGTGGAACCTTTTTATGCCTCGTTTGGCTTCAAACGGACGAGTGATGTGTATCAAGAAGATAGTATTCCACATGTCGATATGTTACGTGAATCAACGAATCCCGCTAGTACCGTTTCGGAATCGTTCATGTTAGAATGAGAAAGAACATTCACGTGCTTTTGAGCACGATTACATTATAGACATAAAGGGGTTTACAATGGTGACCGATCAACAAGTAATTGCAAAAGCAAGAGAATTGGCAGATTTATTAGCACAAACACCAGAAGTGGCGCGCTTCAAAGAAGCGGAAGCGAAAGTAAACGGAAGTGACCGCGTACAGACTTTGATTAAACGAATCAAGTTCTTACAAAAAGAAGCCGTCAACTGTAAGCACTATGGCAAGACGGAAGCACTTGCGAAAGTCGAGCAAAAGATTGATAAAGCGATGGAAGAACTCGATTCAATTCCGGTCGTTCAAGCGTTCCAGGAAACTCAAGTCGAAGTGAACGATTTGCTTCAATACGTGACGGTGACGCTCGCGAACTCCGTGACGGACCGTATCATCGAATCGACGGACGGTGACGTCCTTGCAGGAAAGACAGGGAGCGGCATGGCGGCTGAACAAGCACGCGGCGGCTGCGGATACTAAAACGACACAGCTGGCCGATGGTCAGCTGTTGTACTTTCTAGAGGTGAATCAACATGCAAGAAGTCCATCAGACACCAATGATGAAACAATATTTCTCTATCAAGGCCGACTATCAGGACGCCTTTTTATTCTATCGACTCGGCGACTTTTACGAGTTGTTTTTTGAAGATGCACAAATTGTTGCAAAAGAGTTAGAGCTCACGCTCACTTCTAAAAACGGAAAGCAGGCCGAGCATCCAATCCCGATGTGTGGCGTTCCGCATCATTCCGCAGCAATCTACATTGAACAATTGATTGAAAAA
This sequence comes from Exiguobacterium sp. s121, assembly GCF_018617245.1. Taxonomy (GTDB): domain Bacteria; phylum Bacillota; class Bacilli; order Exiguobacteriales; family Exiguobacteriaceae; genus Exiguobacterium; species Exiguobacterium profundum. The sequence continues at coordinate 1,401,030 of NZ_JACSJV010000001.1, read as the reverse complement.
GGATTTAACGTCGCCATCTGTGAACAGACAGAAGACCCGAAAGCGACGAAGGGACTCGTGAAGCGGGAAGTCATCCAAGTGATCACGCCGGGTACATACATGGCGTCACTCAGTGAAAAAGAAAACCGATATCTCGTCGCCATCTCGGACGTCGCAGGGCGATTCGGAATTGCTCGCGGTGACGTCACGACCGGTGAATCATGGTTGACGACACTCTCGTCAGAAGAAGCTGTGTTACGAGAAATCGAAGGATTGCTTCCGAACGAGGTCATCGTCGAGGATGAACGACTCGCTGATTTATTGCGACAGACCGGGATCCCACTTTCGATTCAAGTGGACAAGCGGAATAGTCCACTCGCACAAGGTGCAAAAGATGAGGCACAACGCTCGGCATTTGAATTGCTGTTTGCCTATTTGACGAAAACACAGAAACGTTCACTTGACCACTTGCAACCAGCAGTCGCCTATGAAGTTGAACAACACATGCAACTTGACGCCAATACGGCCCGAAATCTTGAATTGTTCCGTTCGGCTCGTTCCGGGGAACGGAAAGGGTCACTCCTTTCTCTCCTCGATGAGACGACGACGGCGATGGGCGGTCGATTGTTGAAACGTTGGCTTGAACAGCCACTTTATACGGAGCAAGGCATCAGAGAGCGACAGGACGCCATAGAGAACTTAGTGGACGACTTCATGTTGCGCGATCAACTACAAGAGGAGTTAAAGCGAGTCTACGATATCGAACGGCTTGTCGCGAAAGTCGGGTACGGGACGGCGAATGCGCGAGACCTTGTCCAATTACGCGACACACTCGAGCGGATGCCTTCTGTCCGGTCACTCTTACAAACGGTGAAAGCTGATCGCTTGCAGCAAATCGAACAAAATCTCGACTCGTTCGAGACGTTGAGTGAACAGCTTCGGGCTGCCCTCGTCGATTCACCTCCCATCTCGACGAAAGAAGGTGGGATGATTCGTCACGGATATTCGGAAGAGCTCGACGAACTGTTAGAAGCGAAAGCGAACGGGAAATCGTGGATTGCCAACCTCGAGCAACAGGAACGCATCGCGACCGGCATCAAGTCGTTGAAGGTCGGGTATAACCGCGTATTCGGTTACTACTTGGAAGTGACGAAAGCAAATGCGAAGTTGCTCGAAGAAGGGCGTTATGAGCGGAAGCAGACGTTGACGAATGCGGAACGATACATCACTCCAGAGCTGAAAGAGAAGGAAGCGCTCATCTTAGGAGCGGAAGAGAAGAGCTGTACGCTTGAATATGACTTGTTTGTCGCGCTCCGCGAAGAAGTGAAGACGTACACGAAGGACCTTCAACAATTGGCCCGTTCACTCAGCGAGTTGGATGTCCTCCTCGCCCTTGCCGTCGTGGCCGAGAAACGGGAGTATGTGCGTCCGGTTACAGCGAAGCATGTACAAATCGAACGCGGACGACACCCTGTCATTGAGACGGTCTTGCCGCGAGGTGAGTATGTCGCCAATGACTTGACGCTTGACGACACACGTCAAATGTTGCTCATCACCGGACCGAACATGTCCGGTAAATCGACGTATATGCGTCAATTTGCCTTAATTGCAATCCTTCATCAAATCGGTTCATTCGTCCCGGCAGAAGCTGCGGAACTCCCGCTCTTTGACCGCATCTTTACACGGATCGGTGCGGCGGACGATTTGGTGAGCGGACAGTCGACGTTCATGGTCGAGATGACCGAGACGCGACAAGCCGTCACCGAGGCAACGAACCATAGTCTGATTCTATTAGATGAGATTGGTCGCGGAACGTCGACGTATGACGGAATGGCGCTCGCACAGGCGATTGTTGAATATATCGCCTCGTCAATCGGCGCGAAGACACTCTTCTCGACGCACTATCATGAACTGACAGTGCTCGAAGATTCGATTCCGACACTTGAGAATGTTCATGTCCGGGCGATTGAGCGGGATGGGCGAGTCGTCTTCCTCCATGAGGTACACCCAGGACGTGCCGACAAATCATACGGGATTCATGTGGCGGAATTGGCTGAACTTCCGGATTCATTGATTGACCGGGCCCGGACGATTCTGTCAGAACTCGAGTCGGAAGCAACGAAACCGAGTTTGAACGAGCAACCTGCTCCACCTTCAGTGGAAGAAGTCAGCCAGTTGTCGCTGTTCGAGTCGAATGACGCCGTTCGAGAACAGCTGCTCAAACTCGATTTGTTGGCAATGAATCCAATCGAAGCGATGCAGGCGCTGTATGAACTGCAACAGACCGCAAAGAAAGGGTGAGTCGATGGGAATCATTCGAGAGTTACCTGAACAACTCGCGAACCGAATCGCAGCCGGGGAGGTCGTCGAACGACCGGCTTCCGTCGTCAAAGAATTAGTCGAAAATGCCATTGATGCGGGAGCGACGAAAGTGGATGTCAACTTACAAGAGGCGGGCATCCGTCTCATCAAAGTCCGTGACAACGGGCATGGGTTCCATGAAGAAGACGCGGCGCGAGCCTTCTTGCGACATGCGACGAGTAAGATTCGGGACGAGCACGACTTGTTCCGGATTCGGACGCTCGGTTTCCGCGGTGAGGCACTCGCCTCGATCGCGTCGGTCAGTCACGTCTCGTTGAAGTCGAAGCGAGCAGATGAGGATGGTTTTGAGATGACGCTCGAAGGCGGTGTCGTCAAAGAGACGAATCCGGCGGCGACGAATGTCGGGACCGAAATCGCGGTCAGTCAGCTCTTCTTCAACACACCGGCCCGTCTGAAATATTTGAAGACATCGGCGACAGAACTTGCGAGCATTACCGATACGTTGAACCGTTTGGCGCTGTCCCATCCGGAAATTCGCTTCACCGTCTTTCATGAAGAGAAAGAACTGTTGCGAACGAACGGGAATGGGGACTTGAAACAAGTTATGCTCGCCATCTATGGTCGCCAAGTCGCCGCACAAATCGTCACGGCGTCGAGCAAGACGAACGACTATACACTGAGCGCGCATCTCGTGCGCCCGGAAGTGACCCGTTCGAACAAACAATATGTGACCCTCATCTTAAACGGTCGAAGCATCAAGAACTTTGCGCTGACCCAAAGCGTGCTCGAGGGCTATCATACGCTCTTACCAATCGGTCGTTATCCGATTGCCGTGCTCGAAGTGAAGATGGACCCGATGTTGATTGACGTGAACGTCCATCCAACGAAACGTGAAGTACGCTTGTCGAAAGAAAAAGAATTGTGCCAGCTCATTCGAGAGACCGTTCAATTGACGCTCCGGGAGCAACGTCTCATTCCGTCTGTGAAACAAGAGCCGAAGCCGAAACGTGTGACACCGTCCGAACAGTCGAAGCTCGACTTTTCGATGGAGCCGCAACCTAAACAAGCAGACACCGTCGAGTGGAACTATCCGATTCCTCGGGAGCGAAAAGAGTCGCTCACGTCTCCTTCCCAGTGGAATCCGGCGCCGCTCGTTCATGAACCGGAGCCAGAGATGATTGAACCAAAACAGGTCGAAAAGCCTGTACATCAGTCGGAGCGTTTACCGGCGTTAGACGTCATCGGACAACTGCATTCAAGTTATATCATCTGTGGAGCGGAAGACGGGATGTACGTAATGGACCAACATGCTGCCCAGGAACGCATCAAGTATGAGTTGTTTTATGAGCAGTTAGGACGTCCAGAAAAAGAGTATCAGCTTCTGTTGATTCCGCTGACGTTAGAGTTCACGCAAGAAGAGACGCTCGCTATCGAAGAAGTGCTCCCGCTTCTAGCGGATGCAGGCATCACGTTAGAGCCGTTTGGGGGTAACACGTTCCTTGTCCGTGAGATTCCGACATGGTATCCGCAACATGACTTAGAAGGCACGATTCGTGATCTAGTGGAGATGGCCATTCAACAGCGATCAATCGACATTGCGAAATATCGAGAAGAAGCATCGATCCTTATGGCGTGTAAACGATCGATCAAAGCGAATCATCCACTCAATATGGAGATGATGCGACAATTGATTGATGATTTGAGTCGTACGACGTCTCCGTTTACGTGTCCGCACGGGCGACCGATTCTTGTGAAATGGAGCACGTATGAGCTTGAAAAGTTATTTAAACGCGTTATGTAATCGTCTTGTTACCTTGTTTTAACACGATGTAACGTTTATTTACGAGTCCTCATGGGAAAACTATACACATGTCACTCAACGCATCGAGGTTGAGAGGTGGCTTTTTCACTGCCTCACCCTCAAGATGTCGACATGAAATGTATATCCATGTAGGAGGAAAAGAAAATGACGAACAAACTTCAAGTATCAAAACGAGAATTACGCCCACGGTCACTGCGCACGAAGTTGCGTAAGGAAGGAAAAGCGTTAGGCGTCGTCTACGGCTACAAAGTAGACAGCACGCCAATCGTATTTGACGAGATGGACCTTCGTAAAATTCTTCGAGACCACGGTGACAATGCCTTGATTGAACTCCATTACGATGGAAATAAAATCAACACGCTCGTGCACGGATCGGAAACGGACCCGTTCACAAACTTCTATCAGCACGTCGAATTCATGGCCGTGAAGATGGATGAAGAGACAGAAGTCGAAGCGGATATCGTCCTTGTTGGCGACGCGAAAGGCGTCAAAGAAGGCGGATATCTTGCCCAGTCACTTTATAAAGTGACGGTCGCTGCGACACCGGCCAACATCCCTGAACGTATCGAACTCGATGTATCAGAGCTTGGAATCGGCGATTCGGTGACCGTAGCGGATCTTCCAGAAGACAGCTCGTACACGATCGTCTCGGAACCAGATATGCACATCGCCTCTGTGAATGAGCCGGTTGCAGAAGTTGAAGACGAAGAATCGGAAGAAGGTTCAACTGAAGGGGAAGCATCAGAAGCTTCTTCTGAAGAAGCTGAAGAATCGACTGAGGATAAAGAATAAGCAATTCGATTATAAAAAAGGAGCATCATCCCTAGATGGGGTGATGCTCCTTTGTTTTATTGTCCAAACGAATCTGAACTTAATACTTTTAGATCAAAGTGAGGAAAGTGATGTAGCATTTTTGAGTTCGCTTTAGAGTGATGCAACTAATATTATGATTCTTCACCATAGAAATGATAATCCCGGATCAATACATGGAACATCTGATTATTGTAAATTGCACACGCTTTTCATTTTTGGAACCCATTTTTTAGCTATTGGAACCATTTCTCTTATTTATTTTAAAGTTTGTTTTGAATGCTCCAATTATTTTTTTTATGAATATTAATAAAAAATATAAGAGAGCTAAATTAAACAGCAACCCAAATAGTTCAAAACTGTAATCTCCTTGTCCTAGGTTACCTAACCAACGAGCTGGAAATCCATAGTATATGTAGGGTCCCTCTTCTCTAATCCCAATCTGAGGAATGAAAGAAAGTATCATTACAATAATAAAACTAAGAGAAAATACCTTAAAGTTGAATGTGGAACCACCTTTTGACATTTGGGAATCGCATCCTTTTTATGATTTTTTTGTATTTTAATCATCTGATTTCTATTTTCTATGTTATACTAACATTGTACTAAAATAATTGGAAAAAACAAGGGGAGTTTATAGTGATGAAGAACAAACTTGCTTTTTGTACACTGTCCACTGCGCTATTTTTTAGCTTATTTAATCAATCTGTATCCGCCAGCGGAGATATTGATGATTTGAGCAACAAAATTTCAAGTGAGAGTAGTCATGTAGAAATTGTTAAGGCAGAAGAAGTACCTGAAGGAGTATCTAGCATTAACTTTGATTCATATGAGGATTTTGAAAATGCTGTACGTGCTTGGGAAGTTGATCAATTAAATCGAGAAAAAGAAGAAGATTCATTATTTAGCTTAGGGATTGTACCTTCTGCATCACCTTCATTTTATGCTAAAGCAGCAGCCTCTAAAAGTGGCACTGATCGTATCAAGTGGAGCTCTGCTGAAGAATTGCGTTGGGTGTACTCATTGTGGTTACCACAAACCATGTATATTGATTTCGAGTATACTTATACTGGTTCAGGGTCAACAAAAAAATTCAGTAAAATAACTTCTGTAAAGTCGAATAGTAATGGTTTCCCATCAAGTTGGCATCAAACAACGTCTGCTAAAAACATTTCTGCGAATAAAAGAAGCGTATCCATTAAAATTCAAGGATATCATTTACTAGGAGTAAACATTAGCGGACAAAGCGTAGGAGCAAAATTCAGCGATTCCTATAATAAAAAATATAGCTTCTAAAATAAATAGTATACAGTTCACTATTTCTATCGATACTCTTAGTATCCCTCAAAATGTTGAATAATGTTTCTGACTACCTGAAAATGGATTGTGAGACATAATTCAAAGTGAGGGATTTTTTTGATGGCTCTTAAACAGCTTAAAATTTCCATATTATGTTCAAATTAAATATAGTGAATTTTAAGGAGAAGTAATGTTATATGAGAAACTCATCGAAGTATTTCATTTTTGTTTTGGGCGCCGTTTTTTTTATTTTAGATGAAATATTACGAGACTCTATCTCGTGCGGTATGTAGCTTGGTGAAATTAAATTGAACCGAATACGGTTGATTTTGATGGTTAACTACTCTGTTTCTTCATTATGTGGAAGTATGCTATCCTCCCGAAAATAGGGAGAATTTTTCTTTGTCACAAATCCGCCACATGTAAACGATTACGATGTGAACACTCTGTCAATTCCTTCTAGAGGTGATTGCCAACAGAGACTGTACAGTTTATATTGTTAATGATTTCACATATTCGAACTGATACTTTCCTATTTAATTATTCAGAAAGAAGGGTTTGTGACATGGCATCAATGGAAATCCATGCACTCGAATCATTACGGAAAAAAGCACAGGCTTCCTCGCAAATGATTCATTATCGTCCAATGGAATACTTTTTACGGGCGATGTTAGCCGGGATCTTTATCGGCTTTGCTTCAATCTTCACGTTGAAAGTCGTCAACGGTATGTATTTAGCGGAATCTCCGTTCACGACACTCATTGGGGGCTTCTCGTTCGGGATCGCGCTCGTCATGATCATCTATGGGGGAGCGGAATTGTTCACGGGGAATACGATGTATTTCACAACGTCGACACTTCGTGGCTATACAACGCTCAGTGATACGATGCTCGTCTGGTTGCTCTGCTTCGTCGGGAACGCACTCGGGGGAATCCTATTTGCGTTACTACTTGCACCGACTGGCGTCATCCAAGAACTCGGGATGAACAACTGGTTGTTCTCCGTTGTTGAGGGGAAAATGCACCATACGACGGTCGAAATTTTCTTCCGCGCCATCTTCTGTAACTGGATGGTCTGTCTCGCTATTTTCTTACCAAAACAAATGAAAAATGAGTTCGCTCAAATCTTCTCGATGATCTTCCTTGTCGCGGTCTTCTTCGCTTCAGGATTCGACCACGTCATCGCCAACTTCGTATTGTTCGCCTTGACGCTCGTCGTCCCACACCCGGAGACGATCAGCATGGCAGGTGCAATCCACAACTTGATTCCTGCAACGTTCGGTAACATTATCGGTGGAGCGCTCTTCATGGGAGCCATCTATACGTGGCTCAACTCGAAGGGTCTTCGTGAAGCACAAGAATTAGAGGAAGAAGTCGAATTAAAAGTTGTAAAAGCTGTTAAATAAATGATGTTTGTCACATATAACGTAGAGCCTTGTCTTACCGAAGACGAGGCTCTTTTTTATCGTATGATCACACATAAACTGTCACAATATCGACTCGTGACCATTGAGAAAAACACATGCCATAATCTATATATAGGATTTTTAAAACGATTAATATTGTTTTGAATCCATATATAGTGAGGTGATGGGTTTTGAAATTACTGCAGTTGTATGAGGACGTCTGCATCTTACCAGATCAAGACTTAGTACAAGAGAATGCGAACGTGGACGGTAAATCCCCGCTCGGGAAACTAGCACGACTCTCTTCGGAAGTGTCGAAAGAACTATCGCAGACGTATTTGATGTCGGAGCGACCAAAACAGGCCGTCACTGATAACTATTTATATGTGCACGACGCCGACTATTACATCACAGGCTCGACGACATGTTGTCAAATTCCACTCGGTCAATTATTAAAAGATGGATTCCATACGGGGCATGGAACAATCAGGTCACCAAAGGACATTCGCTCCGCCATGGCACTCGCATCGATCATCCTTCAAGCGAATCAAAATATGCAACACGGAGGGCAGGCGTTCCCGATGTTTGACGTCGACTTGGCACCGTATGTCGAGAAGACATATGAGCGTCAACTGAGCCGACTCCAATCCTTACCCGTTGACTGGGAAGAAACGCAATTGGAGACACTCGCTGAAGAAGAGACGATTTCGGCGACGTATCAGGCGTGTGAGGCGTTCATACACAATGCGAACTCGATGCACTCACGAGGTGGCGGGCAAGTGCCTTTCGTTTCGATCAATTATGGAACGGACACATCAAAGTGGGGACGTATCCTCATTCGAGAGCTACTTCGTGCCACGGAACGTGGGTTAGGGAACGGGGAGACTCCGATTTTTCCGATTCAAATCTTTAAAGTGAAGGAAGGAATCAACTTTCGGGAGGACGATCCGAACGTCGATCTTTTCCGTGAAGCGTGTCGGGTCACAGGAAAACGGCTATTTCCGAATTTTTCCTTCATCGATGCCCCGTTCAATGCCGCTTACTATGATGGGACGCATGCATCTGAAGTGGCATATATGGGTTGCCGCACTCGGGTCATGGGAAACCGACACGGAGAAGAGACGTCGATCGGTCGTGGCAATCTTTCCTTTTCCACACTCAACTTGGTGAAGATGGCACTTGTCTCGGAGTCGATCTCGGATTTTTACAGCATTCTCAACCGATATGTCGACATCGGGATCGAACAGTTAGTCGAGCGTTTCGAATATCAATGTACGCGTCGCGCTGAAGAATTTCGTTTCCTCTACACACAAGGTGTCTGGCGTGGAAGTGAGCAGTTACATATTCATGATGAAGTCCGAGACGTATTGAAACAAGGAACGCTTTCACTCGGTTTCATCGGACTCGCTGAAACGTTGAAGGTGTTGACGGGAGGTACACATGCTGAGTCTCGTGAAGCGGAGCGACTCGGTCTTGACATCGTCACGCATTTGGCCAATCGCATGCGTGCGGCAGCCGAAACGTACGACTTGAACTTTTCGTTGCTCGCGACACCGGCAGAAGGATTGTCAGGTAAATTTGTGACGCGAGACCAGGAAACGTTTGGGATGATTGAAGGTGTCACTAATCGTGCCTTTTATACAAATTCATTCCACGTGCCGGTCTATCAGTCTGTATCAATTCGTGAGAAAATCCGAATCGAGGCACCGTATCACGCATTGTGTGACGCGGGACATATTTCATATGTCGAAGTCGATGGGTCACTTGCCCACAATGCGGAAGCGGTGGAATCGATTGTCCGCTTGATGCGACAGCATGATATCGGCTACGGTTCCATCAATCATCCGGTCGATCGTTGCGGAAATTGCGGGCTTGAAGGACTGATTGACGATGCCTGTCCGACGTGTGGCGAGGATTCAAACATTGAACGAATCCGCCGCATCACCGGTTATTTGGTCGGGACGATGGACCGTTGGAATACGGCGAAGCGAGAAGAAGAGCGGGCGAGGGTGAAACACGATGCGCATTCTATCCGTCGTTGAAGAATCCGTCGTTGACGGACCGGGGATTCGGACGGTCATCTTTACTGCTGGCTGTCCGCATCACTGTAAAGGGTGTCACAATCCTTCCTCGTGGAATCCAACCGGGGGTGAGGATGTCGAAGTAGAGGAACTTGTTCAGCGCGTCAAGCTCAGTGGTTGGGACGGGGTGACCATTTCTGGAGGCGAACCGTTTCTTCAATCGTCAGCGTTAGCAAAACTCGTCACGGCATGTAAGTCGCTCGGTAAAAATGTGTGGGTGTATACGGGTTATACGATCGAACAGTTGGAAGCGATGCATGACGAAGCGATTCAAACCGTGTTGGACTACGCCGATGTGCTCGTCGACGGTCGTTACGAGCAGTCGCTACGAGATATGGGACTTCGTTTTCGAGGATCGAGTAATCAACGGATCATCTTTTTGAATAAAGTATAATCGAGGCAGAGATGTCTCGATTTTTTGTATAATGATGAAAAAGGGGGAGTTTTAATGAAATGGTGTAGTTTTGAGATGCAGGAAGAGCAACGAGTGGGGATTGTCAAAGGCGATTTCGTTTTTGATGTCAGCAATCAAGTACATACGACAAATTTATTAGAAGTGATCGCGCGTGAGTTCGAACCAGATATCGATTTGGACGTGGCGCCCTCATACCGAATGACGGATGTGAAATTACTCGCCCCGTACCGTCCATTGAAAAACGTGATTTGTATCGGCAAGAACTACGAAGAACACGTGAAAGAGATGGATACAGCAGGAGCAGGGAAACTCGTCATCTTCACGAAAGCACCGACCTCGGTCGTCGGTCCGGAAGCGGTCATTGAGCGTCATCCTGAATTGACGGACAAACTTGACTATGAAGGTGAGCTCGCCGTCATCATCGGCAAGTCTGGACGAGACATCGAAGCGGTCGAGGAGCACATTTTCGGTTACACCATTCTAAACGATGTGACGGCTCGAGACGTGCAAAAAGAACATGTCCAATTCTTCCGTGGCAAGTCGTTCGATACGTTTTGTCCGATGGGACCGTTCGTCGTCACACCGGACGAGCTCCAGTTCCCTCTCCAAATCAAAACAAGTGTCAATGGGGAGACGCGTCAAGATGGGACGACAGCCGATATGATTCGTCCGATTGATGAACTCATTCGTACACTGTCGAAAGGCATGACGCTCGAAGCGGGCGACGTCATCGCGACGGGTACACCAGCCGGAGTTGGGCACGGGATGACGCCACCGACGTATCTACAAACGGGAGACACGGTCGAAGTGACGATTGAAGGTCTCGGTACGTTAAGAAATGTGATTGTCTGAATGAAATGACGTAAAATGTGAAGAATCTTGTAATTCATTTATCATTTTATAAATGAGTGTTCCTCTTCGTTATAGTAAGGGTAGAAGATAACACAGAGGAGATGAATCATTATGGATCGTCACGATCAATCAAATGAACACGATCAATTACATGAATCAGAGCAACAAAAAGATTGGTTAGATACAGAACTCGGTTCATCCAACCGAGAAGAGACAAAAGTACGAACACAATCAAAACCGTCATTCGTCAGCCGTATGTTCCCGGGACTTGTCGGTGGAGTCATCGGAGCGTTGTTGACGGGCGCAATCGCATATCCGTTCATCGACCAACCCGCGACGAGTGTGAGTGACACGAACGTGACCTCGCAAGGGACTCCGGTCCAAACGTCATCGAACGTATCCGATTCTTCGGTCACAAATGCCGTCGCGACCGCTCAACCGGCCGTCGTGACTGTAAACAACTTCGCCCAAAGCGGATTCTCGAGTGAGGCGGTCGAGGCTGGAGTCGGATCAGGTGTCATCTATAAAAAAGAAGGTGACTCGGCATTTATCGCGACGAACCATCACGTTGTCAACGGAGCGGACAAGCTGACGGTAACCTTTAATGACGGAACGACTGCGGAAGCGACACTCATGGGAAGTGACGCGACGTATGACTTGGCCGTCTTGAAAGTGGACGCTGATAAGGTACCGGCCGTCATCTCAATCGGCAAATCGAGCGAGTTGAAACCGGGTCAAACGGTCATCGCCATCGGGAATCCGCTTGGACAATTCGAGAACTCCGTGACACGCGGTGTCGTCTCATCGACGTCACGCCTCGTACCCGTCGATACGGATGAGAACGGACAGGCCGACTTCAATGCCGAGGTCATTCAAACGGATGCGGCCATCAACCCAGGTAACTCAGGTGGTGCGTTAATCAACGAAGAAGGACAACTCGTCGGGATCAACTCGATGAAAATTGCGACAGCAGAAGTCGAGGGAGTCGGATTCTCAATCCCAGTCGACATCGCCCTTCCGCTCATCAATCAAATCGAACAGACGGGAGAAGTGAATCATCCGTCACTCGGCGTCTCACTTCGTGACGTATCAGAGTTCCCTCAAGGTTACTTGACGGAACAAATCAACTTGCCTGAATCGGTGACGGCGGGAACAATCATCGTGGAAGTGCAACAAAATAGTTCAGCTGCGAAAGCGGGTCTTAAGGCACGTGACGTCATCGTGAAAATCAATGACAAAGACGTCAGCTCGTTCATCGACCTCCGTAGTGAATTGATTCGCGATACGGACGGAACGGTCGACATCGAATATATCCGGGACGGAAAAACGGAGACGGTTCAAGTCGAGATTCAAAATGCGAACGGTTCTGCATTGTAAAAGGTGGGCAATATGCCCGCCTTTTTTGCTATGCTTATACAAAAGGAGGATGAGTTATGGTACGAAATTTATATGGGGTGTTACTATTCGGGGCAGGAATTTTACATTTTGTAAGAGAGAAGGCGTTCATGTCGATTATTCCGAAATCTTGGCCGTTCCGCCGACTGATGGTGCAACTAAGCGGAGTCGTTGAAGTCGTGTTCGGGGCGATGCTCTTACTCAACAAGGGAACATCGTTCGTGAAACGGACGCTACCGGCATTCTTTATCGCCGTCTTCCCGGCAAATATCAACATGGCCGTCAAGCCATCTAGAATCGGTGGGAAGGTCATTCCGAAATGGATTACATGGGGACGACTCCCGCTTCAATGGGTTTTGATCAAAGGTGTCAAAAAAATATAAAGGTGTGGAGATACATATGACAAGCGTACTCAAGTGGTTTGAGCATTTCCATGCTCATCCAGAAATCAGTTGGAAAGAAGTCGAGACGACTCGAACAATCGCATCCATCTTATCAGACTGGTCGATTCCCCATCGAACGTTTGAGGACGTGACCGGAGTAATCGCGGAGATTGGATCGGGAGAAGAAGTGATTGCGGTCCGCGCCGATATCGACGCGTTATGGCAACAAGTGGACGGTACGTTTCGAGCGAACCATTCATGTGGGCACGACGCGAACATCAGCATGGTACTCGGTGCGCTCGAACAGTTGAAAGACGAAACGTTACAAAAGCGAATCCGTTTCATCTTCCAACCTGCCGAAGAGCAAGGGAATGGTTCGCTCGCCATGATCGAACGAGGGGCGTTAGAGGACGTGACGCAACTATTCGGAATCCATTTACGTCCACAAGAAGAGTTGAAAAGGGGACAATATGCGGCGGCGATTCAACATGGTGCTGCCTTCTTCTTAAAGGGAGAGGTCATTGGGGATGATGCGCATGGTGCGAGACCACATCAAGGACAAAACGCACTCGATGTCATCTTCACGATTCAACACATGCTTAAAAGCATTTACTTGTCACCGTTTGAGCCGCACTCTGTCAAGTTGACGAAGGTACACGCCGGGAGTGACAACATGAACATCATTCCAGGAAATGCGACGTTCTCGATTGACGTCCGTGCCCAACAAAATGAAGAATTGCTCGAACTGCGCAATCGTGTCGAAGACATGCTACTTCATGTCGGGCAGCTTCATCGTGTGAAACTGGAATGGGAGTGGCAAGACTTCACACCGGGAGCGGTCGTTGGGGAACAGTCAAGTCAGATTGCGAAGCAGGCGATTGAGCAACGCTTCGGTCAGTCGGCTCTCGTCGAGAGAATTGTCACGTCAGGTAGCGATGATTTTCATTTCTATACCGTCGAGAAACCGTCACTTGATGCGACGATGATTGGAATCGGCGCTGATTTAGGTCCAGGCCTTCATCATCCGCATATGACGTTTGACCATGACGCGTTAGAAGATGGGGCACGCCTACTTGCGGATGCGCTCCGAATTGCAGCAACATAATTCAGAATGAGTGGGATAGACAGATGTCTGTCCACTCATTTTTTTATTGCATCCATCCCTTGTAAGCGCTATCATAACGTTATTAGCGACAATATAACGACAATTCTGAATTTTCGCTATAGGGGAGGAAGTTAGATGGAAACAACGGGGAACAAGCAAAACATGAAGCTAGGGTGGGCGCTATTACCACTTGGTGTGATGATTGTCGTCATGCTCATCTCAATCGTCAAGCTCGGTCAAGGACCACACATCCCGCTCATCGTCGGAACGGCAGTCGCTTCAATCGTCGCCTGGCGACACGGGTTCAAGTGGAAAGAGATTGAAGAGATGATGTATAAGGGGATTCGTCTCGCCTTACCGGCAGTCGTCATCATCATTTTGGTCGGGTTGACGATTGGGGCATGGATCGGTGGAGGGATTGTTGCCACGATGATCTATTTCGGGCTGAAGATCATTTCACCGGCATACTTTTTGTTAACGATTTGTCTCATCTGTGCGGTCGTCGCCCTTTCGATCGGGAGCTCATGGTCGACGATGGGGACGATTGGAGTAGCGGGGATGGGCATCGGGCTGAGTATGGGGATACCAGCGCCGATGGTAGCGGGGGCTGTCATCTCTGGTGCATATTTTGGGGACAAGATGTCACCATTGTCAGACACGACAAACTTGGCGGCCGGCTTGACTCATACTAATTTATTCGTACATATCCGGCACATGTTATATACGACGATTCCAGGACTTATCATCGCGCTAGGGGTATACGCTTGGCTAGGTAGACGGTTCGCAGATTCGACGACGGACTCTTCAGAGATCACACAGACGCTTAACATTCTTGAAGATAGTTTTGTCATCTCACCATGGTTACTCATCGTCCCACTCGCCGTCATTTTGCTCGTTGCAAAGAAGGTGCCAGCGATTCCGGCGCTCGTCGTCGGGATTGCACTGGGCTTCTTGGCTCAAGTGTTCATTCAAGGTGGAACGCTCGCTGACAGCGTAGGCGCTCTTCAGAGTGGTTATGTCATCGAGACGGGAAATGAACTGGTCGATAACCTCTTCAGTAGAGGTGGTCTTGATGCGATGATGTACACGGTCTCGATGACCATCGTCGCGATGACGTTCGGGGGGATTTTAGAATATTCGGGAATGCTACAATCTATTATGAACCAAATTTTGAAATTGGCGAAAACGGCAGGTTCGTTGATTGCTTCAACGATTTTAGCTGGGATTGCAACGAATGCGACGTGTTCGGAGCAGTACATCTCAATCGTCGTCCCGTCGAGAATGTTTGCTGGAGCGTATGAAAAAATGGGATTACAGTCAAAAAACTTATCTCGTGCCCTCGAGGACGGTGGAACATTGACATCGGTGTTCATCCCGTGGAATACGTGTGGGGTATTCATTCTCGGCACACTTGGGGTCGGAGCTTTCGAATATGCACCGTACGCCGTCTTGAACTTCATCGTACCAGTCATCTCGATTGTATATGCCTTTACGGGATATACGATTGAGCGCATGGCAGTCATCCAACAGGAAGAACCTGTCGCGGAACAAGCGGCTCAATAAAACGATTCCCGGTCGTCAATCGACCGGGAATTGAAATTTATAGACGGTACGCGGACGACCTTGGCTGTAGCTCATCTCTTCGCCAATCCGATGAACAAGTTTTGCATCAACCAATTTTTTGATGAGTCGCTCTGTCGTACGACGTGTCACGTTTAAATGGTCGGTCAACTCTTTCGCTGTAAACTCGAGATTGTCCGTTGAAAAGTGAATGAGCTTTTCGATATTAATCGGACTCATACCCGTCTGCTTCATCATGTCATAGACACGCGTTTGCGTGACACGGAAATGAATCGGTGCCGGTTGATCGGTGAACGTCATTCGTTTTGAATCGTCGACGATTCGTATAGTGGAATTACTTGTCGTATGAAGTGCAAGTTCGGCATGCTCAATGGCACGTTGATAATCGGACCCATACCCGATACCTACATGACCAGGAGTTTCCTCTGGCAAGATGAAACCGTTTGACATGGCGGATTCAATCTTTCCTTTACTCGATAATAGGATGATGCCGTCTTGAGTGGACTCCATCAATTTACCACCGAAATAATGATGTTTTGTCGTATGGTTGAGCGTATCTTCACTTGCATCCGAGTAGAAGAGCACAGCGAGTTGTGACTGGTCCGATTTGTTCAAACGAATCTGTTGAATAAAATCATGGAAGTGGTGGAGAATTCTCTCTTCTGGCTCTATCATGAGCTGACTAGCAAAACCATTTTCCACTAAGTGTCGATGGACTCGTTCGACACTTGTCAAGGCGAATCGAGTCGTCCCAGTTCGTTGAAGTTGCTCATGAAACGAAATCAACTCTTCGAAATTCATATACGGACTGAGTTCTTTCACTTGCGGTGGCGACATGTGGCTTGGAAACGATGCTAAAATCGAATCAAGTCGTGACGCATCAACGAGATCGATAGAGAGATGTTCGAGTCGGAGCTGTTGTGTCAATGTCACATATAAGAGTGACGTCAATAACACGACATCATCTTGAACGACGTGATGGGCAAATGGAAGGGTCGCTTCCTCCGTCGCGTACGTATAAGGGAATGAACCGGAAAAGAACACTCCGTCGAAAAATAGGAGATGCTTAGCGATGTCTTTCGCTTCTCGCGGGTCATCATAAGGAAATCCCTCGATTCGAACATCGGGTAAGGAAGAACCGTTCTGTACCTGTTGTATAAACGATGGTGAGCCGACAACGGCGATATGGATGGACATGTAAAATCCCCCTTGCAATTTAGCGACTATATAACGACAATATAGAGGAAAGGACAGTTGAAGTAAAGGAGTGATGAACATGAATATTCAAAAAATAGAAATTTTCTCGGTTCGCTTTCCATTAAAGGTACCATTCATCGTCAGTTATCACCGTTATGATGATATGCCTTCTGTCATCGTCAAAATGACAACCGCATGTGGACTTGTCGGTTATGGAGAAGCCGTGGCAGATGAGCATGTGACGGGTGAGTCCGCTGAGAGCACGGTCAGTGTACTCCGTCATCTATTGGCTCCGCTCTTAATCGGAAAAAATCCGATGCACCTAGAGCATATTCATGACGAGATGGACCGTGCGATTCGTGGTGTTCCGGCTGCCAAAGCAGCACTTGATATCGCGTGTCATGATGTGATCGGGAAAAAGCTGAATCAACCAATCTACGAATGGATTGGCGGTCGGTACCATGAATCATTCCCTGTCACTCACGTCTTGAGTATCGGAGAGCCGAGCCATATGGCACAAGAGGCACTCGAACAAATGAAACGAGGCTATAGAGCAGTGAAGATGAAGGTCGGAGTCGATGTGCAAACGGACGTGGCGCGTGTCAAGGCGGTACGGGAAGCGGTAGGAAATGACGTGCCGATTCGAGTCGACGTTAACCAGGGATGGATCAACGCGGCCAATACGGTTCAAGCCATGCGTCTACTCGAACCGTATGGAATCGACTGGGTCGAACAACCGGTCAAGGCGGATGATTTTGAAGGCATGCTCGAAGTGAAACAAAAAATTTCAGTCCCGCTCATGATGGATGAAGGGTTGAAAGATATTCACGATATGAGACGCTTGACGATGATGCAGGCAGCCCATAAAGCGAACATCAAGCTGATGAAGTGCGGTGGCATCTATCCAGCGAAGAAGTTGGTCCATATGGCGGAGATGTCCGGAATCGAATGCCAGATTGGTTCTATGGTCGAATCCTCCATTGCATCGAGTGCAGGATTCCATGTCGCTTTCTCGAGTAAAATCGTGAAGACGGTCGAGTTGACGGGTCCGCTCCGGTTCGGGAAAGATGTAGGCAACTTATCATATGATTTACCAATCATCTCGCTGAACTATCGTCCGGGACTCGGTATTGACGTCGATGAGGACGTGTTACGTGAATTGACGACGGAATCTTACGTGGTTGGAGATGAGTCGCATGTGGCAAGGTGAGATCAAAGACCTTTCACTTCATGTATGCGTCCTAGGCTTGTCGGATTTACCGGAACTGTTAGCCGTTCAAGATACGGTCATTCAGGCGTTGGCTGAACCGGAGCACTATCAATCGTTATCGGTTGAAGAGTTCACGAAACTGTTGACGGATCAGACGTTGATTGGGGCAAAAGCAGATGGTCGGATTATCGCGTTCCGAGCGATGCTCATCCCACCGATTGATGCGGAGCATCTAGGACGAGATATCGGATGGCCGGAGGATTCGCTTGAACGTGTCCTTTATCAGGAAGTGACGAATGTCCACCCAGACTTCCGTGGATATGGACTACAGACACATTTAGGCAAACTGTTGATGGCACAAGTGGAATCGGATGATCGATTCGATGTCGTCTGTGCTACCGTCGCACCGTTCAATATTCCAAGCATGAAAGACAAGTTTTCTCTCGGACTCCGAATCGGGGCGTTGAAAGAAAAGTACGGCGGGAAACTCCGCTATATTTTTTACAAAGAGATGCATCGTTCGTGGCATCCCACATCAGTTGCGCAAGATGTACCGATGGAAAATCGTGGGCGACAAGTTGAGTTGCTTCAAGCTGGTTGGGTCGGGACGGGCATGATGAAACAAGGGGAACAGTGGATTGTTCGATATGAGAAGTAAAAAATCCTCGTCAAGCTGACGAGGATTTTGTTTAATCGAGAACGAAGAGTACATCATTCGCGAATTTCTCATACGTACGGTCACTCGGGTGGAACTGATCGGTCGCTAAATCTCTTGATAAGTCAGAGATGTAGGCGAACGGGTCGATCACATCGATATTCTGCGTATTCGCCAATTGCTTCGCGGATGCGTTCCAATCAAGGATGAGCTGATTGAATGCTTGTCCATTCTCATCATTTTGAAACGGATTGTATAGACCGATATACACGATGGTTGCTGAATCGTTGAGTGAGCGAATTTCAGTGAAAATCGTTTCTAAATTCGTCTTCGCATCCGTGACCACTTGTTGAATATCGACGGATTCGAAGTTATCGACGTTTTCCCCACGGTTGAACAAATCGTTTCCACCGATGGTCAACGTGATATATCGTGCGTTCTCAATCGTTCGACGCACTTCAGGTTGCTCGAGTTGTGTGAGCAAATCTTCTGTTCGTGCCCCAGACACGGCAAGGTTTTGCGTACGTACGCCTTCTTCTTCAAGAGCAGTGCTGACAGGCTGTACATATCCTGCGCCTGATGTTGACCCGACACCGCGTGTCAACGAATCGCCTAATGCGACGTAGACGTCTCCTTGTGGTTCAGGGCGTTCGTCTTCGGAGACGGAAAGTGTTCGCTCCGGCGGATTGACGATATCCTGATAGCCAATCCATAGACCATATAAGGCGATTCCCGTTAAAAGAACGGCGCCACTTAAAAATGCATACCATTTCGACTGTTTCATGGGCTGACCTCGCTTTCTATATGAACATCATATCAAAAATGTGTGGATGTGCCCTATGTGAATGTTCGAATAGGACAGATTCACTTTTGTCCGATAGAATAAAGAAAGAGGTGAGACAATGGAACCGACGTTAAAGCTACATCAACTAACAAAAGTGATTGGAAAAAAGACGATTATCGATAACATTTCGTTAGACGTCTACCCGGGTGAGGTCTTCGGATTTTTAGGACCGAACGGCGCCGGGAAGACGACGACGATTCGAATGATTGTTGGCTTGATCAAACCGACGAAAGGAAATGTATCGATTTGTGGGTATCGTGTCGACAAACAATTTGTCCAAGCGATGAATCAAATCGGCGCAATCGTCGAGAATCCAGAGCTGTATAAGTTTTTATCCGGACGCGAGAACTTAGAAGCGTTCGCACGCATGTTACCTGGAGTCGATGATAAGCGAATCCAAGAAGTCATTGACCTCGTCGATTTGACCGCTCGAATCGATGATAAAGTGAAGACGTACTCTCTCGGGATGCGACAGCGACTCGGGATTGCCCAGGCGCTATTAAACAATCCACGGGTGCTGATCTTGGATGAGCCGACGAACGGGCTCGATCCGATGGGGATTCGAGATTTACGACTTTTCATTCGTCGACTCGTAGAAGAAACGGGACTGAGTGTTCTCGTATCGAGTCATATCCTGGCCGAGATTGAACTACTAGCGGACCGAGTCGCCATCATGTCGCGAGGCAAGATTGTCAAGGTGGGGACGGTCCATGCTTTGATTGAAGAACTCGCGTCAACGGTCGACTTACATGTGACGAATAGCTTCGAAGTATTGCCGATCGTTCAAGGGTACGAAGGAATCGACCAAGCGGACGTGGTGGACGAACGGACGATTCGTATTTCCATGAACGTGGAAGAGACGGCGAAGTTGAATCGCTATTTGATGGAAAGAGATGTCGAGGTGTTTGGACTCGAGCGCCGTGTCCAAACGTTAGAGGACCTCTTCATCACGTTGACAGGTGGTGATCACATTGCCTAATCCATCGATGCTCGGTCTTATTCGTAATGAAGTGCTCAAGATTCATCGGAAGCGCAGATTGATGGTCGTCTCCATCATCCTGATCGTGCTTGTTTCGATGTTCACGTATGCGAACTATCGTCAAATCGAGAAACAACGCGAAGAACAAGGAACGATTGATTGGCGTGTCGATCTCCAGCAAGAGATCATCGATACACAAAACCGACTCGCCTCCGCGAACGTTCAAGACGAGTTTCGGCAGATTCTTGAGTTCCAAGTCCAACAGAATCAGTATTATCTTGATAATGATATCAATCCGAATTATCCGGGAGCTCCGACGTTTATGCGCGTCTTCTTCTCCCAAGGAACTACGCTTGTCCTACCGCTGTTCATTATCGTATTGATGGCAGATATCGTGAGCGGAGAACATAACGATGGAACGATCAAGACGTTGTTATCGCGACCGGTCCGGCGATATAAGATCTTGCTCGCCAAATGGCTGACGACGCTCCTCTATACATCGATCTTAATATTTGTGACCGCCGTCGTCAGTTACGCCATATCCGGCATCGTTCTCGGCTGGGACGGATGGAATGCTCCGATTTTGACCGGTTTCCAAGCTTCGCCGACCGGAACATTCTCGACCGACTTTGTGCATACGTTGCCGATGTGGGAGTACTTGCTTATGTCGATGGGTCTATCATGGCTCGTCGTGGCTGCGGTCGGGACAATTTCTCTCATGATTTCCGTTTTGGTTAAAAATACGGCGACCGGAATCGGAATCATGATGGCTGTCCTCATCTCGGGGCCATTATTGACATCGCTTGGTTCAAACTGGGATAGCTCGAAATACCTGGTGAACGTCAACTTCGGTCTTCATACCTATTTGGAAGGACAGGCTCCCCCGATTGATGGGATGACGTTACCGTTTTCGTTACTCGTCATTCTCATTTGGTCGATTGCCGCCTTGGCGTATGCGTTTTACCACTTTACCCAAAAAGATGTGTATTAATTATTCGTGCTCCTTTCCTAAGGAGCACGAATTTTTTTTTGGATAAAATTAGGTCGTAAATAGAATGAATGGTTCTAAATACTCAATATTATGAATTATCAAAATAATTAAAAAGATGGATACAGCCTTTGTGGGAAAGTGTGTAAAGTAAGAATCATCACAAAGGAGGTAAACACATGAAAAAAGTTGTTTCTACATCATTAATCGCAGGCGTATTGCTCGTACCACAATTGGTCGGTGCGGCAGAATTGAAGTCAGGCACTCTGACGAAACCATCAGAAAGTGCACCGACAACGATTGTAAAAGAATACGTCAAATCAAAAGGTGAGTTCAAGACGATCGAGTCGAAATCAGACAAAGTCGGGAAAGTGGTTAAGCTCCAACAGACAGTTGATGGCGTGCCAGTATTCGGTGGTGTGGTAGTCGGTGTCGTAGATGAAGCGGGTCAATTGAAGACAGTCGTGGATGATGCGAAATCGGTCAAGAACCTACATAAGTCGATCAAGTTAACTGAAAAGAAAGCCATCGCGAGTTACAAAAAGCTTGTCGGTCATAAAGGGGCCTACGAGCTCGAACCGGAAGCAGAATTGATTGTCTATCCAAAAGGTGACAAGTCGGTCTATGCATATCAAGTGACCGGAACGATCCTTGAAGCGGAAGAGCCATCACGTTGGACATACTTCATCGATGCGGGGACGGGTGAGGTACTCAATAAATTCGACCAGTTAGCTCACGCGAGACCGACGAACGGTGTGACAGGTACGACCTATACAGGAACGGGAATCGATGTACTCGGCTACAGCCAAACGTTCAAGACAACGAAGAGCGGTTCTTACTATTATCTTCAAGACTCTACGCGTGGAAAGGGAATCTATACGTACGATGCGAAAAACCGTACGACACTCCCAGGTTCGCTATGGGCTGACGTGGATAACGTCTTGAACACGACTTACGACCGTGCCGCTGTTTCTGCACACGTCAACGCGACAAAGACATATGATTTCTACAAAAACACTTACGGACGGAACAGCTATGACAACGCCGGAGCTGCATTAAACTCTACGGTTCACTATAGCCGCAGCTACAACAATGCGTTCTGGGATGGAAGTAAGATGGTATACGGAGACGGAGACGGTCAAACGTTCACGTATCTTTCAGGTGCACTTGACGTAGTCGCTCACGAATTGACTCACGCGGTCACGGAGTACACGGCAGGACTGATCTATCAAAACGAGTCTGGGGCGATCAACGAAGCAGTATCGGATATCCTAGGTACAGTGGCGGAATATAGCGTCGGCACTAACTTCGACTGGTTGGTAGGGGAAGACATCTACACACCAGGTGTAGCGGGCGACGGACTTCGTTCGATGGCGAACCCGGCTGCATACGGTGACCCAGATCACTACTCGAAACGTTACACAGGCACACAAGATAATGGTGGGGTTCACATCAACTCAGGTATCGTCAACAAAGCGGCATACCTCTTAGGTAATGGTGGATCACACTACGGCGTATCGGTACAAGGTGTAGGAGTCATGGCGATGGGGGATATCTACTACCGTGCCCTCAATGTTTACTTGACACCAACATCTAACTTCTCAAGCCTTCGTCAAGCGGTCGTGCAATCTGCGAAAGACCTTTACGGTGCGACAAGTCCGCAAGCCGTATCAGCTGCGAAATCATTTGACGCTGTCGGAATCTACTAAGTTCTCAACATCTCTTCCGAAATTTTCGGAAGGGATTTTCTTATGCAGTTTTTGGGTAAATCAAGGTTGAACGTCGAGCGAAAAGGAGAACGAGTATGAACACGAAGGATTTTATTGTGTCACCGAACAGCAAGATTCAATTAGATGATTATCCGACGACTGTTTCAGACAAACCAGAGGATGAGACGTTGACGACTGAACTCATTCCGAACAGTGTCGAGCGATTGAAAGAACTACATTGGCGATTGTATGCCGAGAGCAAGAAAGGGATTATCGTCGTCTTGCAGGCGCTTGATGCGGGTGGGAAAGACGAAGCGATCAGCTATATCTTTTCAAATTTGAACGCCCAAGGACTGAAGACGAATGCGTTTCAAAAACCTTCCGATACGGAGAAAAAGCACGACTATCTGTGGCGAATGCATGATTTGTTACCTGAAAGAGGACAGGTCGGAATTTTAAACCGATCCCATTATGAAGAGGT
Source organism: Exiguobacterium sp. s121 (assembly GCF_018617245.1). Taxonomy (GTDB): domain Bacteria; phylum Bacillota; class Bacilli; order Exiguobacteriales; family Exiguobacteriaceae; genus Exiguobacterium; species Exiguobacterium profundum. The sequence continues at coordinate 1,377,518 of NZ_JACSJV010000001.1, read as the reverse complement.
CATTGCGCCTCGTGTCCATGATTTGTTGGGGGATGAAGTACTTCCGGAAGAAATGGACCAGGAAGAGGTCTGGCAGATGCGCTATCGTCAAATCAACGATTATGAACGCTATTTACATGAAAACGGATTCGAAGTCATCAAGTTCTTTTTCAATGTATCTAAGGATAAACAACGAGATCGCTTGCTTGAACGGTTAAAGGACCCGAAAAAGAATTGGGAATTCTCCTTCAGTGACGTCGAAGAGCGACAGCATTGGGAAGAATATCAAGAAATCTTTGCCGAGATGTTGTCGCACACATCAACAGAAGTTTCACCGTGGTATGTGTTGCCGGCAGATGATGAGTGGTACAGTCGTTTTGTCATTTCGTCAGTCATGATTGATGTGCTTGAACGGATTGATCCACAGTATCCGACTTTCACGGATGAGGAACAAGAGCGAATCGACGAGGCCATCCAAACCCTTGAGAACGAGTAAGGCGTGGCGTTCTCGTGAACACTTAAAAATCCCCTTGCACTGAAAGCGAATTCAAGCTAAAGTGATACAGTAGATTAAAGGTCAGACATCTGTACAAAGGGGTAATGAGTGTGGGTAATGTAAGTTTACTATTCGGTGGCGTCGCACTGTTTTTAAATAGTCTCGTTCTTCTCGGGAAAGTGGATAGCAAGAGCGCAGGATTTTTTAGTTTGTTTACGGGACTCTTACAAACGTTTATCTCCACATGGTTATTGATTGGGGCGAGTCCAGAAGAGCAATTCGGTTTTGCGAGCATCTATCTATTTGCGTTCACTTATCTATATGTAGGGGTGACGTTTATTTTGAATTTAGACGGACGTGGCGTTGGCTGGTTCTCGCTATTCGTTTCGATTGCAGCCGCTTTTTATGGAGCAATGGCGATTGCAGAAAGTGATCCGATGGGGGCATTGACGTGGTTCTTCTGGTCATTCCTTTGGGCGCTGTTCTTTTTTGGAATGGGACTCGGGAAACCGAACGAGACCATCACAGCACGTGTCGCCCTCGTATTATCATGGTTGACGCTGATTGTCCCGGCGATGGTTGGGATGGCTGGACTGATGAACGGATGGTATGACATGGTTTGGTGGGCGGCGAGCGGTACGACAATCCTGTATTTCATCGTCTCTGTCAAACGTACGAAACAGACGATAGAAATTGCTTCATGAAGAATTAAAAAACGAATCGAGGACATCGGACGCGATCAAGTCGTGTCCGATGTCCTTTTTTATTGAACGCTGAAAGGTCGATATATGCAATACTTAGAAAAATGGAAATGAATGATACGGTACGAATGTCGTTAATTCTCAAAAAGTGGGGTTGAGTTGATGATTGCACTTGAAGCGTTGAAAAGTAGGCTTGTAAATAATCGAATCGAAATTCAAAATGAAGAGGGACATGTGGACACGTTACACTTTTCATTCAGTGAGCCCGCGACGGAAGTCGAAATCAAGCGATTGAAGCAAATGATGCCAAATGACGTTATCCATTTTTTAAAGAGCCATAATGGTGTTGAACTATTTGTCCATCCGACATATGGTGGAGGGATTCGACTCTTTAGTGTGGATGAAATCATCGAATATCGTGAAATATGGGAGTGCCCTGAACAATTCATCCCCGTCGGTGTCGGGAGAGATGGGGAATGGATTGTTTGCGAGGTCTTAAGCGAAAATGAGAACTACATTTGGATTGGAGAATTTTTGACGTACACAAATGACACCGAAAAACTTCCGATGGATTATAGACGCTGGTTCGACTATTTGATTGTCGCCCAAGGTGCTCATTTTTGGGATTGGTTCAGAGGTTAAAAGATGATGACTAAATATTTGATTTGAATGATGACTTTGAAATGCGCACTCTTTATTGAGTGTGCTTTTTTACAGTTATTTTGTGTCTAAAATGTGAAAAGTGGGAATGAGGAAGCTAAAGGAGGCGAAAGCAGATGAGTGATGGTCTCGTGTTATTACTCGGATTACTTTTATGTGGTTGGATGCTGTTTGCCGTCGTATTTGATGATAGAATAAAAAGAAGAATTTGATGGCCCGTCTCGTGAAGAGACGGGTTTTTAATTGAGGAGTGAGATGTATGAAAAAAACACCTGTCGTCGTCATCGTCGGGCCGACCGCTGTTGGCAAAACGAAGACGGGCATCGAACTAGCAAAAGCGTTCGACGGCGAGATCGTCTCGGGTGATTCGGTTCAAGTGTACCGGGGCATGGACATCGGTTCAGCAAAAGTGACGAAAGAAGAGGCCGAAGGGATCCCGCATCATTTGATTGATATTTGTGACCCTGATGATGCTATGAGTGTCGCGATGTTCCAACAATTGGCGCGTGCCGCCATCGATGATATTTATGCCCGTGGCAAGTTACCGATTATCGTCGGTGGGACGGGGCTATACATTCGCTCGATCTTATATGATTATGAATTTGTGGAGCAACCTGTCGATGAAGCACTGCGGGCTGAACTCGAACGGTTTGCAGAAGTCGAAGGGCGTGAAGCGCTACATCAACGATTGGTCCAACTTGACCCAGAGCGTGCGGCTACGATTCATCCAAATAACGTGCGTCGCGTCGTACGGGCGCTCGAGGTGGCGATGCAAGGTGATACACAGACAACAGACAGTACGCCATCTGAACATTATGATTATCGATTGTTCGTCCTCCACGCAGATCGTGAGATATTATACGACCGAATCAATCAACGCGTCGATACGATGATGGAAGCAGGACTTGTCGAAGAAGTCAAACGACTTTTGGCACAAGGATATCGTGATACGCAGGCGATGCGGGCCATCGGATATAAGGAAATGATTCCCTTTATCGATGGAAAGATGTCGAAAGAGAAAGCGACCGACTTGCTTAAACAGCACACAAGACAGTTCGCGAAACGGCAATTAACTTGGTTCCGTCATCAATTTGATGGAATTTGGGTGGATATGGGTCGAAAATCATTTGAACTATCATATAAAAATATTTATGATGATGTAGAGGGGTTTTTTCGAAAATTCCGATTATTTTAAAGAGATAAAGACTAGGGGGAATCCAGCATGAAAGCGAGCTACAACATTCAAGACCATTTTTTGAATCAACTTCGAAAAGAAATGGTACCAACGACCGTATTTTTAGTAAGCGGGTTTCAAATTCGAGGTGTCATCAAGTCATTTGATAACTTTACTGTCATCGTCGAGTCGGAAGGTCGTCAACAATTGATCTATAAGCATGCGATTTCGACATTCTCTCCGGCACGTAATGTAACACTATATGAGCCGGATGCAGTTGAAGTAACAGAAGGATGAGCATAAGAAAAGGAGCGGCCCGGGGACCGCTCCTTTTCTTATGCCGTTTTTGTCGTTCCGGGTTGTTTGATTGCCTCAAGAACACGCTGGATAGCGCATCCACCGAGGAGCGAATCCATTTGACCACAAATCTGAGTCGGCGTTGAACGGTGTAACAATGCGTATGTTCGCTTCCAAGCACGCTCTGCTGATTGGATTCGGACGAGAAGATCGGCGTGGCTCAGTTCTTTTAGTTTATCAATATTGAGTCGGTTAGTTCGAGCGAAAGCAGACAGGATAACCGCCTTCGCTAACGGCGTCTGAAGAGGATAACCAGAAAGCTCAAGCGCCGCCATAGCCCCTTTCATCTCATGCTCGACGATTTTGTCGAGTGATGCATCTTTGGCATATGGATTACCGGAAAGATGCGTGAGTGACTGTTCTAAGTCCTGCATCCCTACCGGACAAGTTGACCCTTGCAGAATATGTTCAATGGATTGTTGCTCTTGTGCATAACGTGTCGCTTCCCCCGAGGCGATGAAACGTTCATACGTATCGATTAATGAAATCATTATCGTTTCCCCCTTTATCGAACTACCTTTATCGTATCAATAATCGTAAGCGCTTTCAATATAATGATGGCAAAATCGACACCCTACTAGAAAGTATGTTCGCCTAATAGACGGAAACACGATACAATGTCATAAGATGCGAGGAGGGAATAATTATGAACTATTATCAACAAATTGATCCGGTCATCGGTTCATCGATGAACCATGATCGATTTCAAATACCACAAATAGACAAATCAAAGGACCGTTTAGACCAGTTAGCCGATGGGGCCCCTGTCCAAACAAAAGCGCTCGTCAGTACAGTCGAGGTTAGAGAAGGGAAGAATGGTGCGAAATGGCTTCAACTAAGTGTCACGACGGCGAACGGAATGATGCGTGCCAAACATTGGCTCCGTGGAAATGAAAGTGAACTGCTTCCAATCTACGAGTCGGGTGTCATCGAATTATCCGGGAAAATCGATGTCTATCCAAAACCGGATGGCGCCAAATCGATTACGATTGACCGCGTCCATCCTATCTCAAAAGATGAGGCAATCTCGTTATTACCAGGCTTGCCAGGGGATGAGACGATGGAGCAGTTTGCGGATGAATTGTTCAGTTTGATTGATACGTTGTCACCGACCTATCAACAGATCGCCTACGGCCTCCTTGATTTCGTTTGGGATGATTTCGTACTATCGCCAGCGGCACTCTACCACCATCATAACTATGCGGGAGGTCTATTGAAGCATACCGTGTGTATGCTTCGTCTCGGCTATCGGATTCAAGAGCAAGATGACTATTTGGCGATGGTGTTTCGTGTAATCAAAGAAGCGGAGCAGTTGCACAAAGTCGACCTTTGGAATACGATGAACGGTGTTAAAATCGAACAGGCATATAAAGGAACGTTTGAATCGCTGTATGCCGCCTGTGAAGCGATGGCCGAGCGGAAAGAACCGTTGAATTGGGATGAACTCGCACTTGGAATCCTCTTCCACGACATCGGAAAAATATATGAATACAGTCATCTGTTATCTAGTCCGAATCGTTTTGAGAAGTTATCTCCTGTTGAGGGCACAAGTGAAACGACCGGCATCTCCATCAACCCGATGGGCACACTAATCGGGCATATGCCATACGGTGGGCTATTGTTTGAAGAAACGTTACGCCAGACGTCGACGCGACTGCCATTGGATGTCCACCATCGAATCTGGCACATGATTTTATCACATCATGGGAAACGTGAGTGGGGATCGAGTGTCCTCCCGATGACGACGGAGGCTTGGATGCTTCACTTGATTGATTTATTGGATGCGCGTTATGAGAAATGGGCTCGCGCGCACGAAGATTTGTAAGAAAAGGGTGGTATCATGATTCCCGTACAATTAGTGACCGGGTTTTTAGGAGCAGGCAAGACAACGTATATGAACCGCTTACTCGCGGCGACGGATGAAAAAATTTGCTTGATCGTCAACGAGCTCGGCGCGATAAATATCGATGAACAATTGATCGTCAAGATGGACCAAGAGCAAATCGAACTCTCAAACGGATGTATTTGCTGTTCTATCCAAAATGATTTGAGTAAGACGTTCTATCAATTGGCTGCAAAGCAAGAAACATTCGACCGGGTCATCATCGAGACGACCGGTGTCGCGGATCCCGCACCAATCATTCAGACGATTTACTATGATGAATATTTGCGACAACACTTCAAAATGAATGCCATCTTGACGGTTGTGGATGCCAGTCAAATGGATCGTGAACTGTTCAAAGAAGGGATTCATCAAATCGCTTATGCCGATCTCATCTTGTTAAATAAAACCGATTTAGTGTCGACGGATGAACTCAATCAAGCACGCCGCCGAATCGAGCAACTCAATCCGACGGTGAGGATTGTAGAGACGATTCAAACAAAAGGCGATTACGAATTACTTGAGAGTACGTTCCAACTGTCACGTGTCGATGAACAGAAGTTGAGTCAACTGACAGAGACGAGTGAATCGGTCTCTTCCCTTCGTGCGATCACGTTGAGTGCCGAGCGTCCGTTGTCTCGAGAGCGCGTGACCCGTTACGTTCGTGAAGTGTTGATGCACTATGAGGATGCGATGTATCGGATGAAGGCGATTGTCCGCTTACAGGATGAGGAGCGCAAGTTTGTCATTCAAGCGACGAATCAGTTGATGGGCGCAACATTTGCAAATGAGATGCATGAAGGGGATCGTTCCGTATTTGTTTGGATTGGGAAGGAACTAGACCAAGATGCACTGGCACGGGGATTAAAAGCATGTGAGGTGGAGCAAGATGAAGCTTATTCTAGTTGACGGATTTAATTTATTGTCACGTTATTATTTTGCAACGGAGCGAAGACGAGCACAAGATCCGGAAGTGACGGTAAAAGGATTGCTTCGGAAGGTGGATTCCTGGACGACAGACTTTTCCCATATCGCTTTCTTTTGGGACGGGACACGAGAGTCCACACACCGCTACGCGCTGTATCCTGAATATAAAGCAACGCGTAACGGACTTCCGGAGCCGCTCTTTGAAGACTATTTGAAATTAAGGTCTGCTTTGGATGAACGAGGCATCTTACAATCCGAGTTGACGGGATATGAGGCCGATGATTTGATGGGCGCCGTCGCGACAGCGTTCCCGGGCGAATCGTACCTCTATTCTTCAGACCGCGATTTACTTCAGTTGTTGTCTCCGAACGTGTTTCAAATCATGCCGAAAAAAGGTGAGGAGCAGCTCGTCAATGAAGCTTCTTTTGAAATGATGTACGGGGTGAAACCATATCAGTTTGTCGACGTGAAGGCTTTGCAGGGAGACTCTTCGGATAACATCCCGGGGGTGCGTGGCATTGGTCCGAAGACGGCGACGATTTTGATTCAGCATTACGATACGATTGAGACGCTTTATGTGCATGTTCAAAATGAAACACTTGAAGCGCCCCATCAAAAGTATGCCAAAAAACTAGACGGCCATGAAGAAATCGCCCTCTTATCGAAACGACTGTCTCAGATTGATATCCATGCTCCTGTCAATACAGATTGGGAGGCGTACCGGTTTGGTTCACATCTATTTTGACGCGGCCACCAATCAGACGACTGGAGATAATGGAATCGGTGTGTGGATCAAGTCGTCCGACGGTACGGTATCGACGTTTAAACGTCGCATGCAAGGATTGACAAGCGTTCATGCGGAATTGGTTGCATGTGCTTATGCACTGGAACAAGCTCATGCATTAAAAGGTGAAACCTCATTCATGCTGTATTCCGACGCCGAAGTGATTGTTCGCGCATTAGAGCAACGTTTCATGAAAGATGCATCGGCGAAGCCTTTATTTCTGAAAGCACTGATTGCCTACGATGAATTGCCGACCGTGTTCTTAAAATGGGTCCCACGAGCGGAGAATCGAGCGGATGTGATTGCACGTGACGCATTGAATGGAATGAATTAAGCGACCGAGATCATTCTTGGTCGCTTTTTTGACGGAGTCATTTCTTTTTAGATGGTTTTTCGCTAAAATGAAAGCGTAGTCAACTATAGAGGGGGAATTATACATGGATTATCGGATCGAACGGGACACAATGGGGGAAATTAAAGTTCCAGCTACGGCGAAATGGGGAGCACAAACGCAACGTAGTCTTGAAAACTTTAAAATTGGTGCAGAGAAGATGCCACTTGAAATCGTATACGCATTTGCCATTTTGAAAAAAGGTGCCGCTTTAGCAAACGCTGAACTCGGTGTACTCGAGGAAGAGAAAGCAGCGATCATCGCAGAGGTGGCTGATGAGATTTTAGCAGGGCAACATGACGCAGAATTCCCGCTTGTCGTCTGGCAGACAGGGTCGGGCACGCAGTCAAACATGAACGTCAACGAAGTCATTGCGCATCTTGCGAATGAAAAGTTACAGGCTCGTGGAGCATCTATCACGATTCATCCGAATGATGACGTCAACAAATCGCAAAGCTCGAATGATACGTATCCAACTGCGATGCACATCGCCGCCATCCTTTCCGTACAAGATGATGTCCTTCCAGCAATCGACTCGCTTTATCAAACTCTTTCACAAAAAGCTGAGGCATTTATGGATATCGTCAAAATTGGTCGGACGCACCTTCAAGACGCGACGCCGGTCACACTCGGTCAAGAAATCAGTGGGTGGGTCCGGATGCTTGAATTGTCAAAACAGATGATCGAGCGCACGATTGAGCCACTCACGGAGCTTGCACTTGGAGGAACGGCCGTCGGAACTGGGATCAATGCACACCCTGAGTTCGGTGAAGTTGTAGCTAAGAAAATTTCAGAAGAGACGGGTAAACCGTTTGTGACAGCCGTCAACAAGTTCCACGCTCTCACGAGTCACGATCAACTCGTTTTCACACATGGTGCATTAAAAGCCTTAGCGATGGACGCGATGAAGATTGCGAACGACGTGCGTTGGTTGGCTTCTGGACCACGTGCAGGAATCGGAGAAATCACTATTCCGGAGAATGAACCAGGAAGTTCAATCATGCCAGGTAAAGTCAACCCGACTCAAAGTGAGGCGCTCACGATGGTTGCCGCACAAGTACTCGGAAATGATGCGACAATCGGTTTCGGGGCGAGTCAAGGGAACTTTGAATTGAACGTCTTCAAACCAGTCATTATGTATAATTTCCTACAGACTTGTCGTCTATTGACGGACAGCTTACATTCTTTCAATGATCACTGCGCTGTCGGAATCGAGCCGAATCATGAAGTGATCTCACATAATGTGGAGCAGTCACTCATGCTCGTTACAGCACTCAACCCGCATATCGGATACGAAAATGCAGCAAAAATTGCGAAATTGGCACATAAAAATGGTACTTCTTTAAAAGAAGCAGCCTTGGAAACCGGTTTATTGACTGAAGAACAATTTGATCAATGGATTCGTCCGGAAGAGATGACGTCACCGAACTTAAAAGTGAAAAAATAACACAAGGCGGTCGCAAGACCGCTTTTAGTATGTCTTTTTTAGGGCATAAGTCCTAGTAATATGTAAAACAATAGAAAATAAATAAGGAAATAGTTGTATTTCATCCTGAGAAGTCGCATAATCGAAACATAAGAGAATTCGGGGAGTACGAACATAGGGGGGACGGGAATGGAGCAAGGTCAACTCACTGAGCGTATACATATTATTTTGAAAAAGATATCGGAGTCGAGACAAATTCCAAAAAGCGATATCGAGTTTCTACTCGATTGGATGAAGAAGGAAGTTCGGCAACGACGATTGATGCATTTGTTAGAAATCTTTAGTCGTGTCGAGTCTGACGCGAAGGAGTTGCCAAGCGTCCTCACACATGCGGAAGCTTTGACCTTGATCTCTCCTGTGAAACGCTATATCCATACCGTCTTAGGGATTGAACAGGAGGATGAGGATCTCGTCCTCATCTTATCCGCAAGCTTTTCTACATTTAGTCGTTACAAGTCGCGCGTCGAGAAGCTCGGAGCACGTCCGGTATTTTTGCAGACACTAGAAGAGGCCGTCGAATACGATTATGAGGATGTGCCGAAAGCCATCATCATGGACGTTGAATTATGGCCACAATTTAAAGAGCGAGATATCCAATCTTTCGTTAGCAAGATGAGAAAGCTCTATGTTCCACTTATTGTCATCGGAACGAATGAACATTATCGTCTTGCGGCCTATTCATACGGATTCGACGATTATTGGGAATCGTGGGTGCCGATGGAGGAACGATTGGTGCGTCTCGGACTACATATCGAAAAATCACGTCTCGTATCAAAAGCGTTACTCGTGGATGAATTAACGGGTGCTTTCAACCGTAAGTATTTAAAGGCGACCTTTTCTCGGTTCATCTCGAGATTGGAGCGGTCTGGTGAGAGTTTTGCTGTCGCACTTCTCGATATCGATCACTTCAAACAATTGAATGATACGTTCGGTCACTCGTATGGCGATGACGTTCTTCATCGCGTTTCTGAAGAAATCCGTCATGCCATTCGTTCTAGTGATGAGCTCATCCGATACGGAGGAGAAGAATTCTTAATCCTCTTGAATGTCTCAGACCGTGCGATCGTCGAATCGGTACTCGAGCGAGTCCGAACACGTATCGAAGAAATGGAATTTCCATACGACCATCAGGTGACGGTGTCGATTGGATACACCCGAGTCTGCCAGACAGGCTATACACTCGGTGAATGGTGTGCCTACGCAGATGAGGCGCTGTATAAGGCGAAACGAGATGGTCGAAATCGTGTCGTCCGATACACTTCTGCTGTTCGTGAGGAGAAGCGAATCGCCTATGTGACGATGTCTGCCAATACCTATACATCGCTTGCTGATCGACTCCCCAAAGAGCATCGCCGATATGAAGTCGTATACCGTCCTTACGAGGCGTATTCTTGTAATGACAATATCGAGATGTTCGTCTTGGATGATGCGCGTGCGCAAGAAGCGAAAGGGACGTTGTCTGCTGTGAAAGAGCAACGAGGCAAATATAGTCACATTCTTGCTGTATCGAAACGAACGGCGTCTGAACTCGGAGCAATCTATGACGATTATGCGGATGGAGAACAAGACGAGGTCATCACGAGAAAAATTGAACAGTGGCTGGAAAAATTGCCAGACTAAAAAACAGACATCATGATGCGATGTCTGTTTTGTCGTATTGTTTGAATGAAAAGGCATATGCATGTGTTTCGTCTTGCGGGTGGTCGATTGTACTCGTAATTGACCATTCCCCAATCCGTTCGGGATAATACGTATCGGCCTCGAACGATGCAGCGACTTCCGTTGCATAGATCCGGCTCGTCATCAGCATCGTCTGCTCATATAACGTGGCGCCACCGATGACAAACCATTCTTCATCTTGACTCATTTCGACGAGACGGTCTAAATCATGCCAGACTTCGACTTGATCTGCTGAAAAGGAAACATCTGATGTGACGACAATATTGCGTCGGTTCGGTAACGCTTTACCGATGGACTCAAACGTCTTTCTTCCCATCACGACCGTTCCGCCAGACGTGATGGTCTTGAAATGTTTCAAGTCATCTGGCAAACGCCATAATAAGTCATTATCTTTTCCGATTTCACGACCTAATCCATATGCGACGACGTGTGAAATCATACGCTCACTTCTCCTTTGATGTGCGGATGCGGATCATATCCTAGAATTTCGAAGTCTTCAAAACGGAATGATTCGATTGAAGGGACGTCTCGGACAATGTTGAGTTTTGGTAGCGGACGTGGGTCACGCGACAACTGAAGTTCCACTTGTTCGAGATGGTTGTGGTAGATGTGTGCATCACCAAGGGTATGGACAAAGTCGCCGACTTCGAGTCCGGTCACGTGTGCGACCATATGCGTGAGTAGTGCGTATGAGGCGATATTGAACGGTACCCCTAAAAACGTATCAGCGCTCCGTTGATACAATTGACACGAAAGCTTTCCGTCAGCGACATAGAATTGGAACAATAGGTGACACGGCGGCAGGGCCATCTCCTCTAGCTGTCCTGGGTTCCATGCCGAGACGATCAACCTTCTTGAATCTGGGTTCGTCTTGATTTGGTCAATCACTTGAGCCAACTGATCGACAGAAGAACCGTCCGGGCGTGGGAAAGAACGCCACTGTGAACCGTATACTGGACCAAGATTGCCTTCTTCGTCTGCCCATTCGTTCCAAATGCGGACCCCGTTATCTTGAAGGTATCGGACGTTCGTCTCTCCTGAGATGAACCATAATAGTTCGTGAATGATGGAACGAATATGTAATTTCTTCGTCGTGATAAGGGGGAACCCTTCTTGCAGATTGAAACGCATTTGGTAACCAAATACACTCGTTGTCCCGGTCCCGGTACGGTCTTCTTTTACGACACCATGGTCGAGGATGTGTCGACATAAGTCATGATATTGTTTCATACGTGATGTTCCTCCTTCTCAATCTCCTACCACTAAAGGTATCAATTGTGGGAAGGAAACACAAGATATAGTGTCGTGAATCAGGATGAATCCATATACTGAAAAAACAATCATGATTCTTCGTTTTCGTGACTAGCGGTTTCGGGTATAATGGGGAATGAATAAAAGGAGGGGTTTGATGAAATTACAAGGGAAGAAAGTCCTTCAACTTGTCAGTAATGACTTTGAGGATTTAGAGCTTTGGTACCCGGTACATCGCCTTCGTGAAGAAGGGGCGCACGTGATCCTCGCTGGGGAGAAGGCCGATCACGCATATATCGGTAAATACGGTGTGCCAGCAAAATCTGACGTGGCGTTTGATGATGTGGACATTACATCGTTCGATGCGATTCTCGTGCCAGGCGGATGGTCACCTGACTTATTGCGCCGTTTCGATTCGGTGAAAGGATTCGTCCGTTATATGGATGAACAAAAACGACCAATCGGTCAAATCTGTCACGCCGGTTGGGTGTTGATTTCTGCGAACATTCTAGACGGGGTGAACGTGACGAGCACGCCGGGAATCAAAGATGACATGGAAAATGCGGGAGCGATTTGGCATGATGAGCCGGTCGTCGTCGATGGACATATCGTCTCAAGTCGTCGTCCGCCAGACTTGCCAGATTATATGCGTGCGTTCATCGACGTGTTCGCAAAACAGTAACTGAACCATAAAGGAGCTATTCAACGTTGAACTTAAAATCGAATCCATTACTTCGTAAATCAATGCAGTCCACAGCTTTCAGTGCCGAACCGATGACGAAAGCAGGTACATGGTCTAAGGTGTTCACCTTGCTTTTACTCGTGACAGCGGCAGCCGGTACGACATGGCTTGTCGTCCCGACAATCGGAGAAGGGCTCTTGTTCCCGCTCATGATCGGGTCACTCATCCTCGGCTTTATCTTTGCTTTGCTCATCACGTTTAAACCAAATACGGCTCCGGTCGTCGCACCCCTTTACGGGATTATCGAAGGTGTCTTCGTCGGCTCGATTTCGTATTTCTTTGAAGCGATGGTCCCTGGTATTGTGGGACGTGCCGTATTAACGACGTTTGTCGTCGCCTTTGCGATGTGGTTTGTCTATACGACAGGGCTTGTCAAAGTGACACAGAAGTTTAAAGCCGGTGTCATGGCAGCCATGTTCACAGTCATGTTGTTATATCTCGTGCAACTCGTGATGAGTTTGTTCGGTTCAGGCTTGGCATTCATGACCGGTTCAAGCCCACTTGCGATCGGTGTTCAATTCGTGATTGTCATCGTCGCTTCACTCGCTCTCGTCTTAGATTTCGACTTTATCGCAAGTCAAGTCGAAGCTCGGGCTCCGAAACAGTTGGAATGGGTCGCGGCATTCGGATTAATCGTCACGCTCGTGTGGCTCTACATCGAGTTGTTAGATTTACTTTATCGTCTAGCGATGAGAGAATAAGAATCAATCATCGATCCGTTGGGTCGATGATTTTTTTACGAAAGGATGTGTCCATCTGTCTGCGCAAGACAGATTTATGATGAAGAAAATAGTGATTATCGGGTCAGGGATCGTCGGTGTTTCGGCTGCCTATCATTTAGCTGGTAAAGCGGATGTAACGGTCATTGACCGGAAAGAAGAAGGAAGAGCAACGGATGCGGCGGCTGGAATCGTATGTCCGTGGATTGCGCAGCGACGCAACAAAGCTTGGTATGCACTGGCGAAAGGCGGAGCAAGCTATTATCCTAAGGTCGTCAAAGAGCTGGAGGCTGAAGGGGAGACGGATACCGGATACAAACGTGTCGGGACGCTTGCGCTCCATGAAGAAACAAAGCTCGACCAGATGATGGAGCGAACGTTGCTTCGTCGAGAAGAAGCGCCAGAAATCGGTGAACTCGAACGACTGACTGCTGAAGAGGCACAACATCGTTTCCCACCGTTATCCGATGAATACGATGCACTCTTCGTGACAGGAGGGGCTAGAGTCGACGGCGGACGCTTTCGCGCTGCACTTGAGAGAGTCGCTATCAAGCGTGGCGTCACATTTGTCAACGGTTCAGCACGGTTGACGAGCGGAGATGAGATTGGTGTGGAGTGTGACGGAGTGAGATATGAAGCGGATGAAATCATCCTTGCGACGGGTGCTTGGTTACCGGAACTGTTACAGCCTCTTGGATATACGGTACGAGTCGAAGGGGAAAAGGCCCAGCTCGTCCACGTCCAGTTGAAGGATACAGATGCATCTGACTGGCCGGTCGTCATGCCGCCACGACGCCGCTATTTACTCGGATTTGACGACGGGAAAGTGGTCATCGGTTCGACACATGAGAAAGGAAAAGCGTTCGACGTTCGTCCGACTGCAATCGGAGTACACGAAGTACTGACGAAAGGTTTGGAGTCGGCACCTGGACTTTCCGAGGCAGAACTCGTGGGGACGAAAGTCGGCTTCCGTCCGGTCACACCGAATTCAATTCCCGTACTCGGAAGGGTGCCTGGGGCAGAAAAACTGTTGGTCGCCAACGGTCTGGGATCATCCGGTTTGACGGTCGGCCCGTTCATCGGAAAAGTGTTGAGTGACCTCGTTCTGACAGGAGACGCGGAAGTGGATCTATCGCTCTATCCAATTGAAGACTTTATCTATCACACATAAAAAAGGTGACTGTCTGCTTGCTTGAGACAGTCACCTTTTAGCGTTTCATGACTCCATTCAAAAAGAAATGAAAGTAGACTTCCATCGTTTCCTTCATATTCTCGATTGAAAACTGAGGATCGGACAGGATAGCCTGTTGCATGAATTGTACATAGCGTAAATAAGAAGAAGTGGATAACGTCGAATCAATTGACCCTTGGGCCTTCCCGTATTCAATCAACCGGGCGAAAGCAGTATATCCTCGAGTCGCAAGCTGTTCCCAGTTCGGGTCTTGTTGAATCATTGCTGTGATGGTCTCGTCAAAGAGAACCGCCGACTGGATTTTTCGTGTTAGGATCTCGACGAGTAACGCATCGAATGGAGCGTTCGATTCAATCGCATGTTCAATCCAACTCATCTGCTCTTCTGTCATCTGCTTTAGGACTTGCACGATAACCTGGTCTTTTGACCCAAAGTAATTATAGATAGATACGGGGGAGACGTGCGCTCGACTCGCTAACTCACTGATTGTGAATCGGGATTGTTTTTCTGCCATCAAGTCATAGGCGGCACGTAAGATCGCTTGTTGTTTTTCTTCGGTGCGTTTCGCAAATCCATCCATTGATTTAAGCGCTCCTCTCTCTAGTTTTGTAATCAATATACCATTTCCATTTCAAAAAAGAACGTGATATACTAGTTTTGTAATCATATCGCTCAGATATTACAAAAAAGGAGGGTTCGAGATGATTCGGATTCAGCGATTGACGAAACGATTTGATGCCACACATGGTATTTTTGACGTTTCACTACATGTATCACCAGGTACAATCTTCGGATTCATCGGACCGAACGGCGCTGGGAAATCCACAACGATTCGACATTTGATGGGTCTTTTGAAGCCGAGTGAAGGCAAGGCGACCATCAACGGATTCGACTGTTGGCAGGAGACGGAGCAAGTGAAACGGAGTGTCGGCTATTTGCCAGGAGAAATCAATTATCCCCAGAACATGACGGGAGAAGAAATCATTCGATTGACGCGCCATTTGCACAAAACGAATTCGGATCGTGAACGGCAATTACGTGAACGGTTTTCATTCGATGAGGCGACGAAAGTACGGAAGATGTCAAAGGGGATGAAGCAAAAACTCGCCATCATCACCTGTTTCATGAAAGATGTGCCCGTCTATATATTGGATGAACCGACGAGCGGATTAGACCCGCTCATGCAAGATCGTCTAATCGATTGGTTAATTGAAGAAAAGCAATCTGGGAAAGCGATTCTCATGAGTTCTCACCATTTCCCTGAGATGGAACGGACGTGCGACCGTGCCGCGTTGATTAAAGATGGACGCATCATCATCGAAGAGGACATGGAACAATTACGACAACATAGCGTGAAACGGTACCGAGTCGAATTTTCAACGGAAGCGGAAGCCGTTCGATTCGCGGCCGATTCTGGTGAACGGGACGGCATGCATGTTGAGGTCACCATCTCGACACCGATAGAGCTGAACCACCTCATCCGAACATTGGCGGAGTTTCAGGTTCAATCACTGACAAGTGGCACAGACGAGCTCGAACATCTATTCATGCAGTATTACGGGGAGGCGACATGACATGTTAATTCGCTCCATGTTGAAACAGAATCGCAGTTGGATTCTAGGATATTCAGTCGGGACTAGCATATATCTCTTTTTCTTAGCCGCAATCTTCCCATCTATTCAAGAAACAGGATTGATTGAGGCAAAATTAGAGTCGTTGCCACCTGAGCTTCTCGATGTCTTCCAAATCGATGCGTCGATGGCGATGGACAACGTCCTCAATCTATTGTCGAGTAACTATTATGGCTTGATTTTCTACGTCCTCGCAGTTTTATTCGCATTGACTTTCGCCTCGAAACTGTTGGCCAAACCGGTCGATTCTGGAGAAATCATGCTGTATATGGCGGCCCCGATTTCTCGAGTCACGTATGTGATGTCAAGCTTTGTTGTGTTGATTGTGGCAGTCGGGCTATTTGTCGGTCTAAATGGGTTGAGTTTAATGGCAGCGGACCTTCTGTTCGATTTACAAATCGACTATGCGGTATTGTGGATGCTTCAATTGAATGGAGCGCTCATGTTGCTCGTCCTAGGCGTAGCCGCTTATGTGATTGCGAGTCTGTTCGATGATAGTAGTAAATCCTATATGGTGACGGGTGGAATCTTCACGTTCTTTCTCATGGTGAACATCATCCAAGGAGTGAGCGATCAATTCGATTGGATGTCAAACCTCTCATTCTTCTCTCTCTTTGACGCCGGTGCCATCATGCGTGAGGAATATTGGGGAATCCATTTCATCTGGTTACTCGGTCTCCTGACCATCTTTTCAGCACTCTCGTTCATCCGATTCACCCGAAAAGATTTGACGATTTAGTTTTCCGAAATAAATTCTCGGGTATGATACAATCAGCTCGTTAGAATGAAAAGGGGATGAATGAGATGCTTTACGCAACATTACGAAATAAGGTCGAAATTCCGATGATCGGCTTTGGTGTCTGGAAGGTCGATAATGAAACCGAGGCACCAGCTGCTGTCGTTGAAGCCATCAAAACAGGCTATCGTCACATCGATACGGCTGCAATCTATAAAAATGAAGAGGGCGTTGCGAAGGGAATTCATCTCTCAGGTGTAGACCGCTCTGAATTGTTCATCACGTCGAAGATTTGGAATGATGACATTCGTGAAGGCAAAACGAAAGAGGCATTCGAAGACTCGTTAAAACGACTCCAGACAGATTATTTGGACCTTTGTCTGTTGCATTGGCCGGTAGATGGGTTCGTCGATGCGTGGAAAGATCTCATCGATTTATATGAAGCCGGAAAAATCAAAGCAATCGGTGTATCCAACTTTAAAGAACACCACTTAGAAACATTGAAAGAAGCCGGTCTGATGGCGCCACTCATCAATCAAGTTGAACTTCATCCACAACTCCCGCAACCGGATTTGTTGGATTACTGCCAAGATGAAGGGATTCAAATCGAGGCATGGAGTCCACTCATGCAAGGAAAGTTTTTAGACATCCCTGCTTTTTCTGAGATTGCAGAAAAACATGGGAAGACGCCGGCACAGATAGTTCTCCGTTGGCATCTTGAGTCTGGTCATGTCGCGTTACCGAAATCGGTGACACCACATCGAATCCGTGAGAACTTTGATGTATTCGACTTCTCACTCGATGCGGACGATTTGGCGAAAATCGATCAAGTGGCGACAGGGGAACGTCTCGGACCAGATCCAGACGAAATCGACTTTTAATTGAGAAGGGGTTCGCATATGCGAGCCCCTTTATACGTGTAGAGTCACATGGATGCGGGTATTGAATATTATGTTACAAAAGGAGGTGTTTGATCTTCATTTAGAAGATCGTGCTTATGGACTTATCAAAATGGCCGATTGTAAACTGGGTCGCTTTTTTAGCGACCGTCGTCATCAACTATTTCGCGAGCGGCGACAACGCGGCGGTTTCGGACCGCATCGATATCTACTTTAAGCCGGCAGGGTACGCTTTCTCAATTTGGGGTGTCATCTATGTCGCGCTTCTTGTCTGGCTGGTGCTCCAGTTGAAGAAAGGGACGACGGCGAATCGTCAAGCCGAGCGAATGAAAGCCGGATTTTTAGTCTCTTGCGTGTTGAATGGTTTATGGTTATTGGCATTCACGAACGAATGGTTCGTCGTCTCACTTGTCATCATGGTGTTGTTCCTGGCGACGCTGTGCTGGTTGTATTACATCGCTTTTCGAACGTCTACGAGTTGGCTCGATCGGTTCCCGTTCTCCATCTACATCGGCTGGGTATCAGTCGCGACCATCGTCAACACGTTCGTTGTGATGAAGACGGAACAGATCACGTCGCTGTTAGGTCTTGATGAACTTGCCTGGACCTCACTTATGCTGATGGTCGGTGTAGTCCTTGCCCTCCTCTTTATGTGGTGGCATCATGATTTCATCTACCCACTCGTATTCGTATGGGCGTATATCGGAATCTTTGCTAGAATCGAAGAAGGCACACTCTATGTTGTGATTGTTAGCGCCCTTGCATTGCTAGCGATTGGGTATATCGGTTTGATTTTGTGGAAACGTCCGAAATCGTTTTTGCATCATACGCGTAAAACAGTAGAACAATAATCAAGAAAAGGGTATCTTCAGGATATCCTTTTTTGCGTTCTTAAGAACCTATAAATAAATAATATTTATGGATATTTATTCTTTATTGAACATAACTAAAAACGATAAATCCATTGATAACAGTTATGTATACGCTTTCAATAGCACTCTTTGAGATTCTTGTTATGCAAAAATGCATGCAACTCACTTGATTTTTCAGAATATTTAGAACAAAATGTTAATTACGAAACTGTGAGTGAAAGGGGTCGATGATATGAGTCGAGTTGGTTTGTATGACTCAAAATTTGAGAAAGATGCGTGTGGGATTGGACTTTACGTCAATTTACATGGGCTAAAGAAACATGAAATCGTCCAAAAATCGCTCTCCATGTTATGTAATTTAGAGCACCGAGGAGGACAAGGTGTCATCGATGCTGGTGATGGGGCTGGTATCATGACTGAAATTCCACACGAATTGTTTACGCAAACCATGAACCTTCCGTCACTCGGTCGTTACGCTGTCGGAATGGTTTTTTTTCAGCCGTCTGAGAATCAGCTTCACGAAAAGATCACTTTGATGGAACGGATGGCGGATGAACTTGATTGTTCGACGATTGAATGGCGCGAAGTACCTGTCGACCCGATGCAAATCGGTGAACATGCACGGGTCACACAACCGGTGATCTATCAATGGTTCATCTCATGTCCATTCCTAGATGAGGATGCGAATGAACGCGTCTTCTATGAACTTCGTCGAAAAATCGAAAAGGTCGAATCATTACGCCTATATATCGCAAGCCTTTCAACGAGAACGATCGTGTATAAAGGGATGTTGACGCCAAATCAAATCGCAGCATTTTATTTGGACTTGCAATCCCCTCATTACAAGAGTACGTTCGGCATCGTTCATTCTCGTTTCTCGACGAATACGTTCCCTTCTTGGGAACGAGCACATCCGAACCGAATGATAGTCCATAACGGGGAAATCAACACGCTTCGCGGAAATATCGATGCGATGCGAGCGCGGGAAGGGGTCACGTCAACAGACTTATTTGAAGACGTTCAACACTTGTTCCCTGTGCTTCAAGAGGATGGAAGCGACTCGTCCATGCTCGATAACGCTTTTGAATTCTTCACACGAACGGGTCGCTCGATTGCCCACACGGCGATGATGTTGATTCCTGAACCATTTGTCGAAGGACAGATGGAACCGTTCAAGCGCGACTTTTATCAGTATCATTCATCCATCATGGAGCCGTGGGATGGACCGACTGGAGTCGTCTTCACGGATGGAAGGCAAATCGGGGCAATTTTAGATCGTAACGGCTTGCGTCCGATGCGTTATGTCGAAACATTGGACGGGGAATTGATTCTCTCATCTGAAACAGGAGTCATTCCGGTTGACGCAGAGAACGTCAAATCAAAACAGCGTTTAAGACCAGGACAGTTGTTATTGATCGACTTGATTGAAAAGCGATTGATACCAGATCATGAGATCAAAGAGACGATTGCGAAGTCAGAGCCTTATCACAAATGGCTTAGGCAGATGATGATCCTTGAGGATCGAGGGGTCGATGAAGAAGAACTGCTTGAACTCGAGCGTGTGCAACGTGCGTTTGGATATACGAAAGAAGACATTGAACAGTATATGGTTCCGTTAATCAAAGATGAGAAAGATCCAATCGGCTCGATGGGACATGACCAACCAATCGCGGTGCTCTCGACACGACCCCGTTCCTTGTTCCATTATTTCAAACAACACTTCGCACAAGTGACCAACCCACCGATTGACGCGTTGCGTGAGAAAATTGTAACGGCTACATTTACTTGGATTGGTCCGCAAGGAGATCCGGTCCATACCGGACGAGGTCATGCAAAACGTGTGTGGTTAGATCATCCGATGATTGATGGGGCGGCTCTCAAGCAACTTGACGAGAGGCTCAAGGTCGAACGAGTCGCTACGACGTTCATGGATGATTTAGAGACATCTCTTGAGTCACTTTTGCGACAAGTCAGTGAGATGGTTCGAAATGGAGCAAATGTGATTGTTCTATCTGACCGGCTCATCGATCGCGAACAGATTGCGATGCCGTCTCTCCTCGTACTGAGTGCAGTTCATCAACACTTGATTCGAGAGAACTTGCGATCGGGCTGTAGTCTTGTTTGTGAGAGCGGTGAGGTACGAGAAGTGCATCAAGCAGCGACCTTGATTGGGTATGGGGCAGATGCGGTGTACCCTTACGTGGCCTATGCGACCATTCGAGATTTAGTCGAACGTGAACAAATCGCGCATTCATTTGAAGAGGCTATTCGCTCGTATCAAAAAGCAGTCGTCGAAGGCATCGTCAAAATCATGTCGAAAATGGGTATCTCCACCATTCAAAGTTATCGCGGGGCTCAAATTTTTGAAGCAGTGGGACTAGACCGTGATTTGATTGAAACTCATTTCAGGGGAACCACGTCCCAACTGTCTGGAATCGGATTTAAAGAACTTGAAGACGAGGCGAAAACACTCCATACGTCCGCCTATGCGACGAATCGGCCGCTCGAAGCGGGAAGTGATTTCCAATGGCGTGCAGATGGGGAAGAACATGCATTTAATCCGAAGACGATTCATTTGTTGCAACGTGCATGTCGTGAGAAGGAACGAAAATATTATGACGCTTATGTGAAGCTACATGATTCATCAGGACAGTTCATTCGACAGTTGTTTGCATTTAAAACGCAACGTCCTGTGCCACTCGAAGAAGTGGAACCAATCACGTCGATCGTTCGCCGTTTTAAGACGGGAGCAATGTCATTCGGGTCCTTGTCGAAAGAGGCGCATGAAACCCTCGCTATCGCCATGAATCAGATTGGTGCGAAAAGTAACTCGGGCGAAGGTGGGGAAGACCGAGCACGCTTCGTCCCGGATGAGTTCGGGAACGAACGCATCAGCCGCATCAAGCAAGTCGCGAGCGGGCGATTCGGGGTGACGGCAGAATATCTGTACCATGCCGATGAGATTCAAATCAAGATGGCGCAAGGGGCAAAACCGGGTGAGGGTGGTCAACTTCCCGGAAATAAGGTGTACCCATGGGTCGCCGAAGTACGCGGATCCGTTCCAGGTGTTGGGCTCATTTCACCGCCTCCACATCACGACATTTATTCGATTGAGGACTTGGCCCAACTCATCTTTGACTTAAAGCATGTGAACCCGAAGGCGAAAATCAGTGTCAAACTTGTCTCGAAGTCAGGCGTCGGGACAATCGCAGCGGGTGTGGCGAAAGCGAACGCGGATACGATTGTCATCAGTGGATATGATGGTGGGACCGGTGCTTCTCCAAAAACATCAATCAAGCACACAGGTCTTCCTTGGGAACTTGGTCTCTTAGAGACGCATCAAACGCTCGCGTTGAACGGGTTGCGGGGGAGAGTAACACTTGAGACAGACGGAAAGCTCATGACGGGACGAGATATCGTCCTAGCTGCCATCTTCGGGGCGGAAGAGTTTGCGTTTGCGACAGCACCGCTCGTCGTCCTTGGATGTATTATGATGCGCGCATGTCATTTAGATACATGTCCGGTCGGTGTGGCGACACAAGACCCTGTGCTTCGTCAGAAATTTATGGGGAAACCAGAACATGTCGTCAACTTGATGACGTTCTTGGCCGAAGAAGTACGGGAAATTTTAGCGTCACTCGGTATGACCTCACTTGATGAAGTGATTGGTCGAACGGATCTTCTTGAAGAGAGTGAATGGAAGACGAGTCATCCGAAAGCAAAACGGTTAGATTTAGCACCAATGCTCTCGATGCCGACACCACTTCCTGAACGTGAAGAACTCGCTCACCCGGCATATCGTTCCTATGATCACCGGAAATTGATTCCGGCAGTCTCTCGGTCAATCAACTCGTTGCAGCCGACATTCTTCGTTGGTCGCATCCGAAACACCGATCGCGCCGTCGGAACACAGTTAGGGTTTGAAGTGACGAAAGTTCACGGTCAGGTCGGTTTAGCGGATGATACCATTTCGCTTCGCCTCAGTGGATCAGCCGGACAAAGCCTAGGAGCATTTTTACCACGAGGGATCACCATTTCCGTCATCGGTGATGCCAATGACTATATTGGGAAAGGCTTGAGCGGTGGAAAATTAGTATTGATCGCTGAAAAACATGCGCCGTTTGATGAAAGTAAACAAATGATTGCCGGTAACGTCTGCTTGTACGGAGCGACGAGCGGACAGGCCTTCTTTAACGGTCATGTCGGCGAGCGTTTTGCCGTTCGAAATTCTGGGGCGACGGCAGTCGTCGAAGGAGTCGGCGATCATGGATGTGAGTATATGACCGGGGGAACAGTTCTCGTCCTCGGTGACGTTGGACGGAACTTCGCAGCCGGCATGTCAGGTGGCATCGCATATATTTATGGGGATCAAGCGTACGATCGACTCGTCAACGAGGAGCTCGTCTCCGTTATAAAAGAATTGAACGATGAAGACGTGGAACAAATTTATGCACTTCTTGAGGCGCATCAGTTTCATACAGACAGTGTCAAAGCACGGACCATTTTAGAGTCGTTCGAACAAGCTCGCTCTCGCTTTGTAAAGGTCGTTCCACGAGATTATGCGAATGTATTGGACGTCATGCGTCGAATCGAGGCGAATCGACCGGAGTTGAGTGAAGCAGACCGAGCGCTTGAATTGTTCCGGGTTGTGACTGAGGGGGGTAACGCATGAACCATAACTTTTTAAACATTCCACGTTCCACATTACCGGAACGTCAGGTGGATGAACGAGTGAAGGATTATGAGGAATATGCGACGCGAATGGATGACGAATCGGTCAAACAGCAAGCAGCACGTTGTATGGACTGTGGCACTCCATTCTGTCATGTCGGGGATATGATTGGACAGGAGACGATTGGGTGTCCGATTCACAACTATATCCCGGAGTGGAACAAGCTTGTGACAAAATCGGACTGGATGGGAGCGTATCACCGATTGATGGAGACGAATAACTTCCCGGAGTTCACGGGGAGAGTTTGTCCCGCACCATGTGAGGGGTCTTGTACACTCGGAATCAGTGAAGATCCGGTTGCCATCAAATCGATTGAACGAACCATCATCGATCGGGCATTTGAAGAAGGATGGGTGAAACCAAGATCTGTCCATCGAAGAACCGGGATGACCATCGCCATCATCGGAAGTGGGCCAGCTGGATTAGCGGCTGCTGACCAACTGAACCAGCTCGGACATTCCGTCACCATCATCGAGAAGGCGGATGAACCGGGAGGGCTACTCATGTACGGAATCCCGAACATGAAACTGGATAAGGACGTCGTGAGGCGCCGTATTCGGTTGCTCGAACAAGAGGGGATTGTCATCCAGACGAACATAGTGGTCGGTACGGATGTGACAGTCGAGGCGCTTCGGAACCAATACGATGCGGTGATCTTCGCTACAGGAGCTCAGAAACAGCGCACGCTCGGGATTGATGGCGATGATGCACGTGGTGTTGAAATGGCGATGGACTATTTGACGGCATCCATGTACGAACGGAAAGGATTGACTCGATCACCAGGACATGATGCCAAAGGCAAAGACGTCATCGTCATCGGAGGTGGAGATACAGGGGCCGACTGTGTGGCGACCGCGATTCGTCAAGGAGCGAAATCTGTCATCCAGTTTGGGAAGCACCCTTCGAAAGGATTGTTTAGGGCTCCTGAGCGACCATGGCCACTTCAACCGGATACGGATACGACGGATTATGCGTATGCGGAATCACTCGCGGTCTATGAGAAAGACCCGAGAACGTATTTGATTCGCTCCAACCAAATCGTCACGAAAGAAGGACGTGTCACAGGGGTTGAAACGGAACGGATGACGAAAGTGGTCAATCCGGATGGTCAGGCAACCTTCTTCGTGGAGGAAGATTCGATAGAGACGTATCCGGCGGACCTCGTCCTCGTCGCCATCGGATTTGAGCGACCGGAGCATGAGTTGCGGAAAATCGGCGTCGAGAAGACGAAAGATTTCCAGACGGCAACGGAAAACGTTTTTGTCGCGGGGGATGCCAAGCGAGGGCAAAGCCTGATTGTATGGGCGATTCGGGAAGGACGAGAAGTAGCAGAGGTCGTCGATGCGTATCTCGATACTTGCAAGACCGAATTAAAAACCTCATCATAAAAAGGAGCGACAGCCGTCGCTCCTTATCTTTTGTTTAGGAGGAGTTTTATGTTCACCGAAATCCTCATGTATACGGGAATCTGGTTTATTCTCATCCTCATTTTATTAGGAACCATTTATTCACGACGGAAAAAATGATCAAAGCACCATCGCCGCAATCACACCGAAGATGATGAGTGGAATATTGTAGTGTAAGAACGTTGGCCAAACCGTTTCACGTAGGTGATCGTGTTGACCGTCAGCGTTCAATCCACTCGTAGGTCCGAGTGTCGAGTCACTCGCTGGGCTACCTGCATCCCCAAGCGCTCCTGCAGTCCCGATGATGGCAATCGTTGCCTCGACTGAGAAGCCGTATTGTACACAGAGCGGGACGAAAATTGCTGCAATGATTGGAACAGTCGAGAAACTTGAACCGATTCCGAGCGTGATGACAAGGCCGACGAGCAACATGACGAGAGCGGCAATGAGTTTAGAGTCACCCATCAAATCGCTCGCTCCGTTGACGAGCGGTTCGATCGCACCTGTCTCGCGGATGACGGCAGCGAATCCACTTGCGGCGATCATGACGAACCCGATGAATGCCATCATGCGCATGCCGCTTGTGAAGATATCATCTGCCTCAGACCATGGAATCAGGCGGAAGATTGAAAGCAAAATCAAACCGGTCACCGCAGAGGCGATCATCGACTCGGTCTGCAACTGAACAATCAACACGATGAGAACGACTGCGAGTGTCATGATCATCTTCAAACCACTCATTTGACGTACTTCATAATCAGTTGGTCCGAGTGCAATCGTGTCATACGTTCTCGGTTTCCGGTAGTGAATGAACGCCGCTATCAATCCGACGACCATCCCTAATGCCGGGATGCCCATGATCGAGATGATGTTGACGTCTCCGACAGTCAAGCCGTTTGCTTCAACGTTCGCGATGAGAATCTCATTCAAGTAAATCCCACCAAACCCGACAGGTAACAACATATATGGTGTCACAAGACCGAACGTCAAAATGGTCGCTACGAGACGACGGTCTACATTCAACTCATTGAACAGCACGAGTAACGGCGGAATCACAATCGGGATAAAGGCGATGTGTATCGGAAGCACGTTTTGAGAGCTGATGGATAACAATAAGATGAGTGACAACAGGAATGCTTTGACAACCATCACACGTTTTCCTGACACGTCACGACCTGACATTGAAATCAATTTTTCAGCTAAGACGTCCGGAAGCCCAGTTTTAGATAACCCGACAGCGAATGCACCGAGGAGTGCGTAGCTGAGTGCGATGCTCGCTCCACCACCAAGACCGTCACTGAAGGCGGTCAACGTATCGTTGAACCCAAGTCCTCCAACAAGCCCTCCGACAAGCGCCGCTAAGATTAATGATAATACAATGTGCACTCGGCTGATGGCGAGCGCAAATAAGACGATGACTGCAAGTAATACTGCGTTCATATCGATCCAACACCTTTCGCGTTTTCTTTCTCTTGATATCACTTTAATATGATAAAGACTTTTTGAAATTTAACATATGATGTGACCCTTGTCAAATCGAATATGAAAAAAAGCGATAACTCGTGAAAGTTATCGCTTACGTGTTACATCTCGACGTTATGATACACTTGGCGCACATCTTCCAAGTCTTCGAGCACATCGATTAGTTTTTCAAACTGTTCTTGCGAAGCGTCATCGAGTGACACTTCGTTCTGCGGGAGCATCGTCAATTCCGCAACGGCAAACTCTTCTACACCGGCAGCCTTGAATGCAGTTTGAACGGCGTGGAACGCTTCTGGCTCGGCATAGACGATGACCGTCTCGTCTTCCTCGATAACATCACGCACATCAAGGTCATGTTCCATCATGAGTTCGAGGACGTCATCTGCCGACATTTCATTGACACCGATGACGGCAGTTGCATCGAACATATATGCGACCGAGCCACTGACTCCCATGTTGCCTCCGTTTTTACCGAACGCGGCACGAACTTCTGAAGCCGTACGGTTGACGTTATTCGTCAATGTATCGACGATGACCATCGAACCATTCGGACCAAACCCTTCATATCGAAGCTCATCGAAATTTTCCTCATCGCCACCTTTGGCTTTGTCGATGGCACGATCGATGATCGCCCGGGGCACGTTATACGTCTTCGCACGCTCCACAACGAATTTTAATGACTGGTTCAACTCAGGATCAGGTTCCCCTTGACGGGCGGCCACATAAATCTCGCGACCGAACTTCGCATAGACGCGACTCGTGTTCGCATCTTTTGACGCCTTCTTCTCTTTAATGTTGTTCCATTTACGACCCATTACATGTCATCTCTCTTTCCATTTGTACGTAGATTCATTACAGATTATATAAGAAGTTGTGGGAATTGACGAGAAAAGTTTTACTCGTCACCTTTGTCCATCTTCTCGACAATCTCTGTAAGTGTCTTCAAACTCTCAATGAGTCGGTCAGTTTCGTCCTCATTCAAAAAGGCGAGACGTTCCTCGAATAGTCTACGGAATGAGTCTCTGCGCTCAAGTAAGATCCGTTCACCTTTCTCGGTCAGTTGATTCCAAATCACGCGGCGATCCCGCTCGTCTGGCACCCGCGTGATATACCCCTCGTTCAATAATTTCGTGATGAGCGGGGTAACGTTCGGTGGCGCGATGGAGAGTGTCTCGCTGATTCGTCCATTCGTGACAGCCCCCTCGTCCTCAATCAACATCAATAGATGGAAATGAGAGAAGTTCAGGTTTGGAATTTGAGGAAAATCAGATCGACGTAACAATTTACGACGAATTAAAGGAATCAGTTTGACAAACTGGTCCGCTGCATCTTGTTTCGGCATAATAGATTCACTTCCTAGTTAGGTTCTATTTTCATTATACACGAGTTAGGTGCAGTTGAACCTAAAAACGGGTTGATGTGATGATTGATACATCATAGTAGAGATTGAATCGACACAAAATATGTAAGCGTTTACATTAAAGGTTTGATATATTTTCATGAAAACGCATTCGATTTTACTGAGGACGCATACAAAAATCAAGAGCTATCAACAATAGATAAAAAAATATTGTGAAAGAGTTCACATTGTTGTCACCCACAAAAACTGAAAAACATTGTATTCTATGAATGTGAAGGAAAGCACAATCTCTTGAAAACAGTCATCACAATGTGCTTCCATCAAGTCAATATGTTCATAAAAAGCTCTCACTTATGAGGAGGAACCTAACATGGCAGTCAAAGAGAAAGCAAAAGTGGAAACAACGGCAGAACAAATGGTGGACACGCTCGTAGCAAGTGCGCATAAGGCACTCGATACGTTGATGACGTTCGACCAAGAGAAAATCGACCATATCGTACAGGCGATGGCGCTTGCAGGACTCGAGCAACACGTCGCACTCGCGAAATTAGCACATACAGAAACAGGTCGCGGTGTCTTTGAAGACAAGATGATCAAAAACATCTTTGCGACAGAATATATCTATAACTCACTCCGTGGTGAGAAAACGGTCGGCGTCCTTGAAGATGACGTTCAAAACGGAATCACATACATCGCGGAGCCAGTTGGTGTCGTCGCTGGTGTCACACCGGTCACAAACCCAACATCGACAACGATGTTCAAAGCAATCATCGCCATCAAGACACGTAACCCGATTATCTTCGCGTTCCATCCATCAGCGCAACAATGTTCAAGCGAAGCGGCTCGTGTCCTCCGTGACGCAGCAGTGGCGGCAGGTGCTCCTGAAAACTTGATTCAATGGGTTGAAGTTCCATCACTCGATGCGACGAAAGCGCTCATGAACCACCCTGGTGTAGCGATGGTCCTTGCGACAGGTGGGGCAGCGATGGTCAAATCGGCTTACTCGACTGGTAAACCAGCACTCGGTGTCGGACCTGGTAACGTACCGGCCTACATCGATAAGACTGCAAAAGTGAAACGTGCCATCTCAGACGTCATCCTTTCAAAAACGTTCGACAACGGAATGATCTGTGCGTCTGAACAAGCGATCATCGTCGATCAAGAAGTATATGAAGAAGTGAAAGCAGAGATGACGGCACTCGGTTGCTACTTCTGCTCACCAGAAGAAAAAGCAAAACTTGAAACGCTAGTCATTCGCACGGATACATGTGCGGTCAACCCTGAAATCGTCGGGAAGCCGGCAGCATGGATCGCTGAACAGGCAGGTCTCAAAGTACCAGCGGATACGAAGATCTTGATTGCAGAGCTTGAAACAGTTGGCGCAACGGAACTTCTCTCTCACGAAAAATTAAGCCCGGTTCTCGGTGCGTATAAAGTTCAATCACGTGAAGAAGGATTCGCAATCGCTGAAAAAATGCTCGAGATTGGTGGTCTCGGTCACACGGCGGTCATCCACTCAACAGATGACGATGCCATCCTTGAGTTCGGTCTCCGTATGAAAGCTTGCCGCATCATCGTTAACTCACCTTCAGCACATGGTGGAATCGGTGACCTTTATAACGAAATGACACCATCCCTCACGCTCGGTTGTGGGTCTTACGGTAAAAACTCCGTCTCAGAAAACGTGACGGCGAAACATCTACTCAACGTGAAAAAGGTGGCGAGACGTCGCGTGAATATGCAATGGTTCAAAGTACCTGAAAAAATCTATTTCGAGAAAAACTCAGTACAATATCTTCAATCGCTCACAACGAAAAAACGGGCGATGATCGTCACAGATGAAATGATGGTCAAACTCGGATTCGCTGACAAAGTCATCAAAAACTTGCCGGCTGGTGTCGAGTACCGCATCTTCGACCAAGTCGAACCGGATCCATCTGTTGAAACGGTCATGAACGGTGCCGAAGCGATGCGTCACTTCCAACCAGACATGATCATCGCACTTGGTGGTGGTTCGCCGATGGATGCTGCGAAAGGCATGTGGCTCTTCTACGAACGTCCAGAAGAGAAGTTCTCGAATCTACGCCAGAAATTTATGGATATTCGCAAACGGACGTATAAGTTCCCGACACTCGGTAACAAGTCAATGTTTATCGCCATCCCGACAACGTCTGGTACAG